>DATGGM010000059.1:0-22481 GCA_035308525.1 Bryobacteraceae bacterium | reverse complement strand
GCCTTCAGCCGGCGCGGCTTCGATCCTAAGCATCGCCGAAGGCGCCAGCGCCACCGCCACCAGTGCGCATCCCGCCAGCATCGCGGGCCGCTTACCGCCCATCCAGCCCGGCAGGTGCCCCCCCAACCAGTTCCCCACAATCCCCAGCGCGATCGAACTGGCGGTCGAAATACTGAAGCCGATCGATCGCGATTTCTCGCTGGTCAGGCGCGCGATGGCCGGAGCCAGTGAGACCGCATACAGCGACATTGCCACGCCGCCCAAGCCGGCCAGTACCAGCAAAGGCATGCGGTTCGACGCCAGCACGCGCACCGCCGAGATGACGCTGATCGATCCGAAAGATACCAGCAGCAGTTTGCTCAATCCCCAGCGCCGCGCCAGTGCCGCCGCCGGCAAAATAGCCGCCACCATGCCCGCCGTGGAGGCGCTGGACACCTGTCCCACGAAATCTTCGCGATAACCCAGGTCGAGCAGATACAGGTTGTACAGCAGCACGTAGATGAACATGCCGAGCACGAAGAACGAGCTGGCGCCCAGGAATAGCCAGTAGCCGCCCGTGAGGCCGCTGGACCGCAACTGCCAGTTCACGCCGCTTTGGAAGAGGGCGGCAAAGGCGCGCGCATGGAATACCGCCCGGCCTGCCAGAAACCGCGCCGTCCGCACGTATTTCACGATCAGGATCTGCAGGGTGAGCTGTTCGCGCGGAACGCAGACGGCATCCACCGGCCCCGGCAATTGCGTGGGAAAAACCCGCCGCCGGATGATTGACAGTTTGTCGCGCTTAGAATCGAGCAGTGCGAGATGCAGCCACAATTCGTTCTTATTGGGATGAAACGAGGCCTCCAGCGGCGAGTACGCGAACGTCTCAAACCATTCGTGCACCGGTGAGGGCAGTTGGGAGACGTCCTCCGCGGCGGCAGGGCCGAGCGCGCAACCGAACCATTCGCGCGCCAGCCGGAAGGAGATGGCTTCGAGTTGCCGCAGTTCCGGCGCGTGCAGCGCCCGCCAGCGATTCCAAAATGGCGTGTCGCCAGCGTGATGCTCCAGGAACCAGGCAATCTCGTAGACCTGGCACGGACGCGCGCTGCCCCGTAGCAGGTGGCGCAGCAAGTGCAACGCGCCGTATGCCAGCGCATCCGGTGTATCCAGCACCTGCCCGCTGCGCCGCTCCCAAAACGCGTCGAGGCCGGGCGCGCGCAAGCGCTCCGTGCGCTCGTCCCAAAACTGCGTGTGTACTTCGATCGCCAGCGGTATCTCCGGATCGAAATGGCTCCCGCCTTGCCACCGCCATCCGGTTTTTCTTATCAGCGACGGCAGGTGATCGGTGGGGTGAACCCCCGGCTTTTCCACTGCCTCATAGCCGTGTTCGACGAACAGGTTCCACGCCCGCAGAGCGTCCTCCGGAGGGCAATACAGGTCCAGATCGTACTGCACCCGAAGACGCGGGTCCGTCACGAAATGGGGCGATTGCGTGGTGCCTTTCAGGAACATGTGCTCGATACCCGCCGCCGAAAGCCAACCGCTCACGGAATGCTGCAAATCCGTGATCCGCGCCAACCGCTCGGTATTCTCCTCGAGGTTTACGGCAATTCGCCGGCGGACCCAGTCCGGCAGCGCATCACCGGCCACGTTGTCGAACAGCAGGGTAAGCGATGCGCGATCGCAGAAGTCGAGCACCGCCAGCCAATCCAGGCCGGGTTCCAGCGCCTCGGTTTCAGAGGGGAATTGCAGCGCCGCCATTACCGCGGAAACTGCGGCCGGAACCCGGGGAATTATCTGGCGACGCACACTAGAAATCGTACCGAATTGCGAACTGCAAGCGGCGCGGCGGTCCCACTCCTAAGATTCCTCCGAAATATGGCGCTCCGAAGTCGGCGTATGGTCCTGGGATTCCCCAGTTCGGATGATTGAATATGTTGAAAGCTTCGGCCCTGAATTCCAGAGCGCCGCGCTCCTGGATCTTGAACCGCCGGTGCAAAGACATGTCGAAGATGTTGTTGCCCGGGCCATTCAGGATATCGCGTCCCGCATTGCCGAAGGTGTAGGGCGCGGGAGTCGTGAACGCCGCCGTGTTGAAGAATTCGGAGGTGTTGCGCTGGCCGCGCGGCACCGTCAGGCTCGCTCCGGGCACCAGATCCGGCCGGCTGGGCAGACCCGTGTTAGTCGGGTCGTAAGCTACGTAGAAGACGTTGACCGGCGTCCCATCCTGCAATGTGACGGTTCCCGTCAGTTGCCAGTCGCGCAGCACCGGCCCCAGCGCGCGCACCGCCGGCAGACCGGCCACATATCCGCCGCTGATGCGCCGCCCCACGTTGAAGTAAGACAAGCCGCGATCCAGGCGCAGGTTGTTTTCATCTTCGGCGCCGACGCTTTCGACGAATCCCGGAATCACCGTATCGGCGTCGTCGATCGATTTCGACCAGACGAAACTGGCGAGCAGGGACACCCGCCCGGTCAGCCGCTTTTCTGCTTTCACCTGCAGCGAGTTGTACGACGAGTTGGAAATATGCTGACGCTGGATGATTTCCCCCAGGCTCGGCCAGGTGCGCAGCGACTGTAAATCGCCCGGACGCGGCGAGAGGTCCTGTCCGGTCTCCGTGTGCAGTGGAGTATTGAACTGCCGGAAACGCCCCAGATGCGTGCCTTTGCTTCCCAGGTATGACACCTCGCCCAGGATGTGCCCGGCGAACTCGTGCTGGAAGCCCGCGTTCCACTGCTGCACGTAAGGAGTGGGCGCTCCGGGATCGATGCCGAAATATGTCGGGAAGCCGGTGGTAGCGGTCTGCAGGAACCCGTTGCGGGTGGACAGTATGGGCATCTGAGTCCCATCGGTCACATTGTTTTGCACCAGGATGCCATTTAGCACCAGGTCGTAGATCTCGACCGCGATCTCGGGACTGTAGTAGATGCCGTATCCCGCCCGAAAAACGGTTTCGCCCTGCGAGAACGGCAGCTTCGGCAGCCGCCAGGCGATCCCCACGCGCGGGGCGAAATTGCGCGTGTCGGGGTGTACCGCCTGGCTCACGCGCTCGAGTTGCGGCGGTGGCGGCGACGGTCCGGGCGCATACACCAGGTTCAGCAGACTGTCCCGGATTTCCGTGTAAGGGGTGACGTATTCGTACCGCAGTCCGAAGTTCAAAGTCAGTCGCGGGCTCACCCTCCAATCGTCCTGGATGAAGCCCGCGAAGCTATTCTGGCGCAAATACGCCTGCGTATCGCCCTCGGCACGGCTGGTATCCTGCGGGAAGCCCAGCAGAAAATCCGCCATCGCGTCGCCGGTGGCGCCGGGCACGCCATGGGAGCTCGAAAATGCGCCCGAGTAGGTGTAAGATCCGCGCGCCATTTCATTGTGCTGGTAATTCAATTGGAAATGGATCCAGTCGAACCCGGCTTTGACGGTGTGCGCGCCATGCGTCCAGGAAACGCTGTCGGCGAGATTCCACATATTGTCGCGCTGTACCTGCGGCAGAGTGGGATCGTCGGTCACCAGTGAATAATCCGCCAACTGGAAGTAAGGCAGGCCGTAATTCGCGGGTGCGCTGGTAAGGCCCTGGATTCCCAGTTGCTGGATCACATTGGTCTGGAAGGCGCTCTCCGGCGTGTCGTACATACTCATCCGGGAGAAGGAAAGCCGCGCTTCATTCAACCACGACGCGCGCGCGTACGTGTAATTCACCACCGCCTGCTGCGCGCGTACATTCTCCTTGGTCGGGCGCAGCGGGAACGAGCCCGCAATGATGTTGAACTCGCCGTTGTAAGTGTATCGGGCGCTCAACTGGCTTTGATTGCGAAACTGATGATCCACGCGGGTTGAGAATGCGTCATTCCGGACGGTGTTAGGCGTTTCGTCGACGAAATTGTTGAACCCGCCAATGTTGAGGTTGGGCAGCGGCTGGTAACTGTTCAGAAAATTAACCGCTATCGGATCGATACGCGACGCCGGAATCATGTTGTTGGCGAACGGCACGCGCGCGCCCGCCGAATCCAGTGTCAGCGGATCGTAGATGGTGTTTTGTCCCGTGAAGTCGCCCGTGCGTAGCGCCGCGGGTGGAACCAGGCTCTGCACCGCGTTGCCGATCTTCGAGCGCAGCCCTTCGTAAGTGCCGAAGAAGAACGTGTTGGCGATCGGCAGCGGACCGCCCAACGATCCACCAAACTGATTCTGCCGCACCACCGGCGCCGCTAGCGACGGATCGTCGAAATAGCCGCGCGCGTCGGGCTTTTCGTTCTGCAGATATTCCAGAGCGCTCCCGTGAAATTGCCGGCTGCCGGATTTCGTCACCACGTCGATCGACCCGCCGCCCGCCTGCGGGAATTCCGCGGGCGCCAGCGATGTCTGCACGCGCAGCTCGTCGACGGATTCCATCGGCGGATAAACAGCGATGGCAAACGTGTTCCGGTCTGTATCGTAAGCGCCATCCAGAACGAATGCGTTCATCGTCGACCGGCTGCCGTTGATGGGCGGATTGAACGCCACCGAACCGCGCGACCCCTGCTGCACGTCGTTGACGACATCGTGCGTGAAGCCGCCCAACTGCCGCGGAATCGCTCCCGGCCCCAGCGTCACCAGCCCGACGATATTGCGGATATCCAGCGGCAATTCCTCCGACGTCTGCGAGTCGAACAAATACCCGGTGGAGGCTTCGTTGGTCTGCACGGGCGACACCGCGGCGGTCGCGGTAATGCTCTGACGCTCCTCTCCGATGTAGAGCTTCAAATCCAGCAACGCCTTCTGGCCGACCGTCAACTGTACGTGCTCCGCCGCCGTGGCGCGAAACCCCGGCTTCACGGCCGTGACGCCGTACCAGCCCGGCAGAAGCGCCTCGAGGCTGTATCCGCCTTCCTGGTTAGTGACCGTGCTGCGGGTGAATCCGGTGCTCTCTTCGCGCGCCGAAACGGTCACGCCGGGGGCCACCGCGGAGGTTTCGTCGACTACCGTGCCGAACAGGGTGGCCGAAGCCGTCTGCGCCAGCCCCTCTCCCGCGAGCAGCCCGATCAACAGCAGCAACCTGGTCACGCCTGTTCTCCGCGCCGCACGAGTTGCTCCAACAGAACAATGGCGTCCTCATAATGCGAGTACTGTAATTCCCAGGCCGGTTTTTGGCAAATCGTTTCCACGGCTCGCCTTCGCCGCGCTTCGATTTCGGGGTCGAATACGGCCATCTCTTGCCGTAGCCGTTCCATCGCTTCGTCCTTTGTGACCGGCGCCATACACCCGCGGACGCCCGCCTGCCGGTTCAGGAATACGATCCGCGACAGCCGGCAATCCGGTGCCGTCCGAATCGGCAGGTTCGCCGTGTACGCTTCGATGGTAGGTTTGCGGTCCAGCGGGTATCCGACGGTCAGGCCGCGCAGCTCGGGAAACAACTCCAGCGCCTCCGCGCGCAGCCGGAAACGATGCGGCTCGCCGACCACGGTCAGCTCATCGTCGTCCACAACGGTGCTGGCATCGTCTGAGATATAGGTCCATCCCCGCCGCGCGCAGGCGTAGGATAGGGTGCTCTTGCCCACACCGGATTCGCCATAGAGCAGCACGCCGGCTCCATCCAATGCCACACAAGCCGCGTGCTGGGCGGTGAAATAATTCATCTCCAGCAGCGTCGAAATGGTCGCCTCCAGAAAGTGCCAGCGAAAGAAAACGGTGTCCGCCACCGTGGCGCGTGTCACGCACGCATATCCAAACCGCTGCAAACGGTCGCAGATCGCGAAGTTCTCCTGATCCGAAACCCACATCAGCAGGTGGCGCTGGCCGCGCAGCACCGGTGAAGGGGGCAGGCTGCCGCTTCCCTCGCTGGTGATGACGTGGAACCGTATGGGCGGCCTCTCGAACCTGGGCCGATACATGCCCCAGCTTTCATGCGCGGCGTCCAGCACCTCCCGCATGTCGGCGGCAATATCCACCGGGAATCCGAATGGATAATACCGAGCCACGTGCGGCAACGGCGCCAGGTATAACAGAGGGTCGTTGACTTGAGTTTCTATGCTATTGATCCCAGACATCTACTCGACAGTAATAACACATCGGGCATGGTAAGAATCGTTAAACATTGCTGTAGAACCGTCGCGCAGCCCCTGAAACAGCTATCCTGAATGGGGATGCGGGCCGCAATCGTACACTATTGGCTGCTCAACTGGCGCGGCGGCGAGAAAGTGCTTGAGTCTCTCTGTCAGTTACTACCGGACGCCGACATTTTTACACTGTTCTACGATCCGCGCGCCGTCAGTCCCGAGATCCGGCGGCACAAAGTGACGGCATCTTTCCTGAACCCACTGCGCCGCCATTATCGGAACTTGCTGCCCCTGATGCCGCTGGCCCTCGAACAGTTCGATCTGCGCGGTTACGATCTCGTGATCAGCAGCGAATCGGGTCCCGCCAAAGGCGTCCTGACATCCGCCTCTACGCGCCACCTCTGCTACTGTCACACGCCCATGCGTTATATCTGGGACCTGTATCCGGTGTATCTGAAGGAGTGGCTCCCGGCCTGGAAACGCATCCTGTTCCGGCCGGTGAGCAACTATCTGCGGCTTTGGGATTTCGCCAGCGCGGCGCGCGTGGATGAGTTTGTCGCCAATAGCGAGAATGTCCGCCGCCGCATCCAGAAAGCCTGGCGGCGCGAAGCGCAAGTGGTTTATCCGCCGGTGGCGGTCGACAACTTCTATTGGCGGGAGCCGGAGGATTATTACCTGATCGTCTCTGAACTGGTGGCCTATAAGCGCGTGGATATGGCGGTCCGTGCGTTTACCAGGCTGGGCCGCCGCCTGTGTGTAGTCGGCGACGGGCCCGAGTTCAAACACCTGAAGCACATGGCCGGTCCCCGCGTCGAATTCTGCGGGCGCGTCTCCGACGACGAACTACGCGGGTTGCTGGCGCGCTGCCGCGCCCTGGTGGTGCCCGGCGAAGAGGATTTTGGAATGACTCCCGTGGAAGCGCTGGCGAGCGGCAAGCCCGTCATCGCCCTGGGGCGCGGCGGCTCGCTCGAAAGCGTCCCCACTACGGATCCGCTCGGCGGTGTGTTCTTCGATGATCCCGACGAATCCCAGTTAGCTGAAGCCGTGCAAAAATTCGAATTGATCGAAGCGCAGGTCCGCCCGCGCGAACTGCAGGCTTGGGCACAGCAATTCTCCGAACTCCGCTTCCTGACCCGCATGCGCGAGGTCATCGGGCCGGAGTCTTCCTGGGATCGCCCTCCGGGTCCGCGCCCCGCCTCCTCCGCGCCGGCCGCGCCATGGCGTTAACCTTGCAGTCATGCCCCCGAACCGCAGACAGTTTGGTCTGGCCATGGGATCGGCCCCGGCCTTGCCAGGCTCCGCCGCCGGCTCCGGCGCGAAGCCCTACGGCTCCGGATACTTTGGCGAATGGATCGAAGACGAATTCGGCCTGCCCGCCTTCCGATACACGCGCGACCAGATCCACCTAAGTTCCTAAACGATTATTTTCCGGAGAGGCGTGGAACTCGCACCGCGGCTGCCGCTGGACGAGTATCGCTTCGACTCGCCGCTGCGCGGGCTCATCAAATCGCCCCACCGTTATGAAGGCTGGTACGAGCCGTCGAAGGCCGGCGAATGGCGCATTCGCGTCACGTTGACCGGCGAGGAAGTGCGCCGGCTCTCCTCGGCCGACCGCGCGCGCCGGGAGCCCCTCTCCGCTGGACTCTCCGGTTTGCATCGTGAATGTGCTATAACCCGAAAACATGCCAAGACCCGCATTGCTACTCGCTTTGGCGCTTGCCCCCCTTATCGTAAGCGCGCAGGAAAAAACCGCCCCGGGCGATAAGGTCTCACCTGCCCGCCAGGAACTTCTCGACCCGTTCCTGGGCGCTGCCGGCGAATGTCTGGCGCTGGCCAAGGCCGTTCCGGAGGAGAAGTACACCTGGCGTCCCATGGAAGAAGTTCGCTCCTTCGGCGAAGTGTTCGTCCATATGGCCGGCAGTACGCTGCTGTTTTGCTCGTACGCCGGCATGAAAGCACCCGCCGGACCCGCCCACGATCTGGCGGCCATCTACATGAAGCGCGGGTTCGAAATGCCCGAGATCTTCGCCGCTGAGCGCGCCATCAAGACCAAGGCGCAGACTGTCGAAATCATGGACCAGGCCTTCCACCTGGCGCGCGAAATGGTGCGCCAGATGCCTGATAGCGACCTGGAAAAGCGCGTCGACTTTTTCGGGCGCAACATTACGGAGCGCGCGCTCTTGATCCGCCTGGGCGATCACTTGAGCGAGCACCTGGGGCAAGCCATCGCCTACGCCCGCATCAGCCACATCGTGCCGCCGTGGTCCCTGAAGAAGGACTGAGCCGCATCAGACGGTTAAGTCCAGCGTGCGAACCACCGGGTCCGGCTCCTCGTAAAACTCCAGCGCCGTGGTTTCGCCGTGCGGCCGTTTGCGGTACGCCATTAATCCCCACAGCAGCCCGGCAAGCACCGACAAAGAGATCGCTGAGGCCACCCCACTGTGCAAGAAGTAAGTCTCGGCAAGGACCATAAGATCCGTGTATGCCATAAATGCCAGCCAGTAACCGCAAAGTAGCGCCACTACCGGGAATCTGCCGGGTGAGTACGAGCATGCAAATGGCACCTTGTTCATACGCCACAGTAACGCCTCGATCAGGATGAGCGATAGCAGTGCACAATAGATCGCATGCACGATGGCTGTTCCGGCGCCCGCCAGCACCGCATACACCGGTAGTATCAGCAAACCGAGCGGAGCCACCACCACCATTGACATGACCTTTCGCACGCCTGAAACGTAGGCGCTTTTTTCGCCGCGCTCGGCCATCTGGAAAACCCAGTTAGCGGCCAGTTCACTCGGAATATTGAAGACGAAACGCATGCCGGACAGCAGGAAAAATGAAATCACAAGGGGCAGCGAGAGCAACGCCATCTGCCGAGCCTGGCGCCACTCGGCGCCGCTACGGAATGAGAGCGAAACGATCTCCTCCAACACGATGGCCAGGCCCGTGCCGACGTACGCGGCCAGAATCAGGCGGTGCGTCGGGCTCTGCCGCATCGTCAGTAGTGTAAAACGCAATGTGGCGCGCTCCAGCGGGTTCGGCGCCAGCCTGCGAACCAGAATATCGCTGACCGAGCGCTTCTCCCCCCGCCGCGGGGTGATCTTCGCCGGGATTTCCATCGATGAGCGTGTGTACCTTCCGTATGAGACCGCATACGCCGCCACGGCACAGCCTCCCGTCACCACCAGGGCATACAGGCCGATGTGTGCGGCTGATTGGAACTGAACGTCGGCCGTTCCCTGTAAAACCTCGCAGATGCCCACGTACCACATCGCGGGAAACCAACGGAAAATAGCGCTGTTGTGTTGCTTCCAAAACGTCATTTGCTCCAGCACGGCCGGAAAGAAGAACAGCGCTATGAGGAGCGTCAGGATAGCCGTCACCTGGACCACCGTTGAGATGCGCCGGAACCATCGTGGACTGAATACATTGATCAGGGTGGCCTGCGCGGACACCACCAATAGAAACATGAAAGATCCGGCGCCGATGGTGCCTGCGGCGTGCGCGATGGCGTAGCGCGCCAGAGTCAGGAAGCCGGCCTTGCTCAACCCTACCATCTCGAGCGGAGGCAGCATCAGAATCGAACCGGCATTGACATCCACGGAGAAGATCAGAATGAATTGCGCCAGCGCCCAAAACTTGGCGGCGAAGATGGTGCGCGGCCGCAACGGGAGGCTCATCAGGATGGACTGGTCGCGGTGATCGAGCATTAGGGCGTCCCACTCGAGTACGCTCAAAACACCCATGACCAGCATCGAAAGGAAAACGAAGATTAGCTTGCCCGACGGGCTCCGCGCGGCATTCGGGTCCATCATCAATAGCGGCATCATCAGCAGTGGAAGTAATAGACCGGGAGTAGCGAGCAGGCCCAGCGCCTGGCTCAGCGTAGCGCGAAAATCCGCCTGCGGCGAGAGCAGATCGCTTTCGAAGAAGCGCGCCAGGAAATTGCGCGCCAGCTTCGTGAACTGGTGGCGTTCTTGCATGGCTCAGGACTCCATCAACTCCAGGATGTTGGCCGCGGTGTGGGCGACGTTTTCGGAAGCCACCAGATCCGAGAACACGCCCTCGAGCGAAGGCTGTTGCCGCAGATTGCGCACCTCATCAATCGGCCCGCTGGCCACGACTTTTCCGTGGTGCAGGATGACGACCTCGGAACACACGCTCTCGACCAGCGCCAGCTCGTGGGAACTGCAGAGTACGATCTTGCCTTCGCGCGCCAGGTCCGCCAGCAACTCGCGGAAGATCAGTGCGGCCGTAATATCGAGGCCCGAGACAGGTTCGTCGAAGATCAGGATTTGCGGATTGTGCAGCAGCGCGGCGATGATCAGGATCTTCTGACGCATGCCCTTCGAATAGGAAGAAATGGGCGCATGCTTATAGAAATCCAGCCCGAACAACTCGAGCATGCCGCCCATCTTTCGCTCCAGCAGGGCGGCCGGCAGGCAGCGCAGTTCCCCTGTCAGGCGCAGATACTCCCAACCCGTGAGATATGCGTAAAGGTGAGGCTCTTCAGGAACGTAGCCCAGGAGAGACTTGTATGCGATGAGGTCCTCGCGGATGTCCTGCGAGTCGTAGAGCACCACGCCGGTGCTCGGCGGCAGCAGGCCCGTGATCATTTTGATGGTGGTGCTTTTACCGGACCCGTTGGGTCCAAGGTAGCCGCAGACGGCGTGCGGTCGAACGGTGAAGCTGACGTCATTGACGGCTTTCAACCGGCCGTATGATTTCGTAACATGCCGAATTTCCAGAGTCCGCACTCCGAATAGACGCGATATGAGAGTGTATTGTTCCCTTGGATTCGGTGGTGGCGCAGCCTGGCAGAACCAGCAGGGTTACTTCGGGTGATACGCGATGCAGTCGATCTCCACCTTCAGTCCCGGCATTGCAAACTGGCACGCCACCGTCGTACGCGCCGGTTTGGCCTCGCCGAAGAATTCGGAGTAGACCTCGTTCATTGCTGCGAAGTCCTTGCCGTCCGCCAGAAACACGGAACACTTCACGACATCCGCCACGCTCGCGCCGCAGCCTTCCAGAATCCGCCGGATGTTGCTGAGCACCAGCCGCGTCTCGTGCCGGATATCACCCAATTCCACCTTATCGGTTTCCGGGTTCACCGGTACTTGCCCGGATACAAAAATGAAATCTCCCGCCCGCACCGCCGGCGAATACGGCCCGCGTGGAGCCGGAACGCCCGGCGGACTCAATCGTTCGATCATCAGTGTCCCTCCGCTTCCAGATAGCGCTCGGCCTCGATGGCCGCCATGCAGCCCGCGCCCGCCGCCGTTATAGCCTGCCGGTACACCCGGTCCTGCACGTCGCCTGCGTGAAACACGCCCGGAATATTAGTCTTCGCGCCGCCCTTGGCAAGAATGTAGCCGTCGGCGTCCGTGTCGATCTGCCCTTTGAAAATTGCTGTATTCGGAATGTGTCCGATGGCTACGAAGAAGCCGTCCACGTCCTGCTCCCACACCGCGCCGGTGGCCAGGTTCTTGAGCCGCACCGCGGTGACCTGGCGCTGCCCGGGATCGGAGATCTCCTGCACCACTGTATTGGTGAGAATCTTGATCTTGGGATTGTGCTGCACGCGGTCCAGCATGATCTTCGACGCCCGGAACTGGTCGCGGCGGTGTACCAGCGCCACTTCTGAGCCGAAGCGGGTCAGGAAATTGGCCTCTTCCATCGCCGAATCGCCGCCGCCCACCACCATGATCTTCTTGCCGCGGTAAAAGAATCCGTCGCAGGTTGCGCATGAGCTGACCCCGTGCCCGATCAGCTTTTGCTCGGACTCCAGACCCAGCCACCGCGCCGACGCTCCCGACGCGATGATCACGGTGCGCGTCTCGATCCATTCCCCTTCCACGTTGATGCGGAACGGATGGCCCGAAAGATCCGTGTCCACCACATCGCCGTGGGCATATTCGGCGCCGAAATTCTCGGCCTGCTTCTTGATATTCTCCACCAGTTCCGGGCCGTTGATGCCGTCCGGAAACCCTGGAAAGTTCTCGACCATGGTGGTCATCGACAACTGGCCGCCGGCGTGCTTTCCCGCCACTACCAGCGGCTTTAAATTCGCACGCGCCGCGTAAACCGCCGCCGTATTCCCGGCACAGCCGGAGCCGATAATCAAAACGTTCCGCATCTGGGTTTTAGATTCTACAATGTAGCACGCCGATTCCGCCGGGGCAGCCGGCATTGTCTGCGGCTGGCTTTACAAACATTTACACGTCCAGGCTTGCCCTGTAGCGCCTGCCGCGCCATACTGATGCTTCTCCTTCTATGCCCGCCTTAAGCCGCCAGAACTGCCTGCGCGCCTCCAGCGCCTTATGCACGGTCGGCGTTGCCGTCATCTTGCTTCCCCAGAATGCGCCCACCCAATCCGCGCCGCCGCCGGCCGCCCCGCCCGGTCTTGAAAAGATTCAGCAGTTCGTGTTCATCATGCAGGAGAACCGCAGTTTCGACCACTACTTCGGCACTTACCCCGGCGCCGAGGGCATTCCCCCGGGTGTCTGTGTGCCGAACAAAGGGGGCCCTTGCGTGGCGCCGTACCACGACTCGGCCACCGTTAATCAGGGTGGCGCCCACGATTGGTACAACGCTCTCGCATGCATCGACGGTGGGCTGATGGACGGTTTTATGACCGGATCCCTTGGCGATGCCATGGCCTGGCACGACTACCATGAGATCCCCAACTACTGGAGCTACGCCAAGCTCTATGTGCTGCAGGACCGCCTCTTCGAATCGATCGCCTCCTATAGTCTCCCGGCGCACCTCTATATGCTGGCCGCGCAGAGCGGCGGTTACTTCAGCATCACGCAGCCGAATCCGACCTCGTATGCTTTCCCTGAGATCACACTGCTGCTCGGTAGCGGCAAGATCAACTGGAAGTATTACGTGAATCGCGGCCCGGCGGCCGGCGCCGCCGACTTAGGCACACCCAGCGGCGACGCCGACGAAACTACCTACACCTTCTGGAACCCGCTGCCCGCCTTCCCTGCCGTTAAGAACGATCCAACGCAGTTCAGCCGCCTTACCGACGCTACGCAATTCTACGTCGATGCCCAGAACGGCAGCCTGCCGCAGGTAAGCTGGGTCATACCCAACAGCCCTTTGGGCGAACATCCGCCGAACGACATAGCCACCGGTATGAACTATGTCACCGGGTTGGTAAATGCCGTAATGAATTCGCCGCAGTGGAACACCACCGCTATTCTCATCGCTTGGGATGACTGGGGCGGCTTCTACGATCACGTCGCGCCGCCATCGGTCGACCAGTACGGACTTGGCATCCGTGTTCCCGGCCTGGTGATCAGCCCTTACTCGCGGCAGGGATACGTGGATCACAAGACCTATTCATTTGAATCGTGGCTGCGGATCGTCGAGGAGCGTTTCGGAATCATCCCCATGACCGGCCGCGATTATCTGGCCAACGACATGGGCGACGCCTTCGATTTCACCCAGCAGCCGCGCCCGCCGCTAATTCTCAATGGCGCCGGGTCGCCCTATCCGCCCGCACTTCAGACGCTGGTGCACCCCAACGGCACTTTGATCGCCACCAACGCCGGCTACGGAACCTATGCGCTGGCGCCCGATGCCATCGCCTCATTGTATGGCGTGGGACTATCGTCCACCACGCAGGTTGCCACTACCACGCCGCTGCCGATTTCTCTCGCGGGCGTTAGGGTCAACGTGCAGGACAGCACCGGCGTCACGCGCCCCGCGCCTCTCTTCTTCGTTTCCGCGAATCAGATCAACTGCCTGATCCCCACTGGAACCGCTACCGGATTGGCCATCCTCACGGTAAGCGGCGGCAGCGCCGCCTTAAGCGGCACAGCCACCATCGGAGCCACGGCTCCGGCGTTGTTCGCCGCGAACTCCGCCGGTTACGGACCAGCCGCGGCGCAAGTGGTGAATGGTTCAACGTACACCAATACTTCCCAATGCAACTCGGCCGGCCAATGTTCGACGGTTCCCATCAGCGTCGCCGCCGGATCCACGTATTTGCTACTGTACGGAACCGGCATCCGGCACGCCGGTTCTCAGGCCAATGTGCATGTCACGATTGGGAATATCGACGCCCCGGTGCAGTACGCGGGCGCGCAGAACCAGTACTCCGGGCTCGACCAGGTGAATGCGCAGTTACCGCCGGCGCTCGCCGGCCGCGGCCAATTGCCGGTGACCATCACAGTCGACGGTCAAGCCACCAACATGGGTCAGATAGCGTTCCAGTAGATCTGATCGGGCTTAGGGACATTGTGCCAGGCAGGCACACGTCGAACTTATGTCGCTTTGGTGTAGTACCCGCGCGGCGAGAAGTCTAGGCGGCGGCGCCTTCGGCGGCGGGAATCATTTGCCGCAGCTCGAGGCGCATGAACTCCATGGCGCGCACCAAGCCGCTGACATCAACGTTTCCCAAACCGAAAGCGTGCAGTACCAGACGCCATTGCACGCGCATCATGCCGAGCACAAACAGTGCCTGCTGCTTATAGAGGATTCCCGCCAGGTCCGGCCGGTCCTGCGCCGAGTACATCATCATGAGCCGCAAAGCGGCTCCCACCAGGCTGAAGTCGCGGCTCAGACAAGCCAGATAACCCCGGAAGATCTTTCGGCGCTCCGTCCGCATGCGTCGCAGCGCTTTCTTGTCAATACCGGGCTGGCTCACCAAGAACCGAAAATCCCCTTCGCTGAGCAGCCTCTCCATCGGGCGATAACGCGCGATGGAAAGGTCATTAATCCAATCCACTGATACAGGGAGCGATTTGGGCCCTGCGATCAGTCTCCGAAATAGAAAAGCCAGCACCGCGCCAACTGCCAGACACACGAACGCGGCCAGGCCGAGGATGAGACTCATGCTCTCGCTTTAATCTCCGAGTTGAGAGTACCCCGGCGGGTGTGGAAATACAATAGTTACTTTGGTCTACTGCTATTACTTCAGGTCTATTTTCGGGTGACGCGCAAGAGCGCCGCGTTGAGGTTGTTAAATTGGCTGATGAGCGCCTCTTCTTGGCCGGGCATCCAGGCCGGGCGGAGCTTCTGCTTGCGCTGCTCTCCTGCCTCTTTCAACATCAACAGCCAGACGCCAATTGCTCCCAGGGCGGCAGCCTCGACGGCGAACCTGACCAGGTCCAGCACCTTCTCGCCAAACATGCTCAAGACCAGGTAGTTCAATGAAAGGGCTAGAAAATAAACGGAGAACACGATGCTGTGGACAATAATGTTGCGGCTCAGCGAGATGGGATACTGCATGAGCACGCCCAGAATGGTCAGCAGGAAGACCAGCAGGCTGAAGTAGACTGCGCGCTCCGCCACATAATAGTAACGGAGGACCAGGCCCTGGGTCGTGATGTTGGATGGCGCCAACAGGCTCAGGCCCGAAGCCAGCAAAGCAACCACGACGGCCGCAATCATGGACCAGCGTCCGACCGTGGCTAACCCCTTATAGTCCTCGAGGACTAAGGAATATACCTCCAGAACCACCAACACAAAGAGAAACCACTCGATCGGTTCTGTCCAAATCCAGACTCTGTAGTACAGCTTTCCAGTGGGGTTCAGCGTGGCGAAGATGCCGCTACGTAACGTGGCGATAATGAGGTAAACGAAGAACGCCCGGTACCGCCGGTACAGGCCCTCTACATATAAGCGAACGCTCAGCGCCGCCGTGCCTGCAACCATCAACAAACCCAGGACGGGAACCATATGGAATCCGGAGCTTCGCTGCGAAACCCGATTCTATCCAATCCCACCGGAAAAACGCGCAAGCTTTTGCCGTGCGCGCATCCGGTCAACCCTTCGGTACCGGGCGAGGGACCGCGTCCTAGTTTACCACTGGCACGGATTGCAGGCCGGCGGAGCATACGCCACACCAACCAGGGCGAACGCCGAGAGTGCCAGCAATGCAGCTAACACCACTCTTTTCAGCATAAGGGGTTTCTCCTTGTTAACTAAAGTAACTATGGTATTAAAGTATACGGTGGTGGATATCAACGGTGGTCTTTGGCGAAGATTTTCTAAATTCGGAACAGGGGTTAACCTTAGATAGCCAAAAAATCCCATGAGATATAATCGTCCTAGAACCACTAGGCCATTGGGACTACCCTGGGCCTTCAGGTCTGTAAGCAAATCTGTGCAGTCCCGGTGCACACTACAATAGGGAGAGTTGCTATGAGTACTGGAAAATTCGGCCCGGAAAGGCGGTCAGGCCAGGAGCCTGTCGGCGATCTCTGGCGGCATACTATGGCGCGCATTCCGACGTTGTTCGGCCGCCTGACCTATCTCGCCTCCCTGCGCAACCAGAACAATGGCGAGTATGAACACCCCGCTTTGGCCCAGATGGTAGGCGACGAGCAGGCTGGTGAAACCTTGCGTCGCAGTCACGCCCGGGTTTTCCAGGACTGGTTATGCCTGAACCTGGAACAACAGAAGGCCGACCTGCAGGAGTATTTGGCCGAGACTTCCAATCCGGCCGCTCTGCTGACCGGCTGGGTGGGCTCCCGGTCTTACCAGGCACTGGCCCCTGCGACGGTCCAGGACGTGGAACGCCAGTTGTTTCTAGGGGATCTGGAAATCCTGTTGGGCACGCTCAGACACGAATACGGCGCCGCTTCCCCTGGTTCAGAACCATAGCCACGCCGGAGATCTGGCCGATGACGTCGATCTCCGACGGATAGGCGAAGACTAGCGGCGAACATTGCGAAGCCGGATGCGGCTGCACGATCAGCTGCGTATCGCTAAGTACGCACCAGCCAAAGACATAGCCCCCGCGATGTTCTAGGAAATAGATCGGCCGCTCGAATTCGCTGGTCCAGTGCGGGCTGCCGATCTTGCGCCGGCTCTCGTCGATCACCACCAACGCTCCGGGCTGCACGATGGGGTACATCGACCAGTCTTCGGTGCCGATAAATGCATACCGATGGTGCTTCAGATCCAGCGCGTTCAGCAGGGAAAGGGGCAGTTTTCCCCAGCGATGGATGGCGCGGCTCAGATAGGTGGTTTTGCGTAGATCCAGGCTTTGATCGACCACCAGGGGCACCTGAACTTCTCCGTGCGTCCCGGGGGTGAAGCCCAACAGGTGGGTGTGCTCGAGTTGAATGGCTGCCGCGTCCGCGGGCAGCGCCGCCAGGTTGACCTGATACCATTCCAGGACCTCCGCCATCTCCAGACGGTAAATGGCGCATAGGGAATAAAGGCGGTAAATGGTGGGGTCCGTCCCCTTGTTTTCAATATCGGAAAGCCTGCTGAGCGCCAGCGCATACTCATCGTTTTGGCGCCGCTCGGCGATGCGCTGGCTGGCCTCCACCACATCCCGATAGCGCAGGTTGAGGCGCTCGCGTGCCCGCTTTAGTCTTTGTCCGGCATTCTCCATGTTATGATCCAGGATCTGGTCCCGGCCTGGCCGGCGCCGGTCCGGCACCGCTTGAGATTATATCCGGGCAGCGCCGGCCGGGGCAAGGAAATTTTCAAATTTTGTTCCGTTTTCGGAACAAGACTTAAATCGAGAGGCCATTTTTGAAAAACGTAGTGGTGGGGATCTCGGGCGCCAGCGGGTCCATCTACGGCGTGCGCCTGCTTGAGCGGCTGCGCCGGAACCCCGCTGTTGAGATCCATCTGGTGCTCACCCGCGCCGGTGAAAAGACCCTATTCCTGGAAACCGGAACCCACGCGGCCGACCTTAGAAAGCTCGCGCACTATACCTATTCCCTTGAGGATATCTCCTGCCGACTGGCCAGCGGCTCGTATCCGGTGGATGCCATGGTAGTGGCCCCCTGTTCCATCCAGACCATGTCGGCGATCGCATCCGGTATTACTAATAACGTGCTCCTGCGCGCCGCCGACGTGGTCTTGAAGGAACGCCGCAAACTCGTCCTCATGGTGCGCGAAACTCCCTTCCATCTCGGCCATCTGCGGACCATGGTCGCATTGACCGAAATGGGCGCCATCGTTGCCCCGCCCATCCCGGGCTTCTATCACAACCCGCAAAGCGTGAACGACCTGGTGGATCACAGCATCGACCGTGTGCTCGACCTGATGGGCGTCCCGGATGAAAACGTCCGCCGCTGGGACGGTCCTGCGCGATGACCCGCCGTTCCACCAAACTTCGGCCTGCGCCGCTCATCGCTTTTCAGGGTGAACGCGGCGCCTTCAGCGAAGAGGCCGCCCGCAAGCTATTAGGCGCTGGTATCGAGGTGCTGCCCTGCGAGCGATTCGAAGATGTCTTTCGTAATCTGCACGATGGCGCGGTCTCGGGCGCCGTCATTCCCATCGAAAATACGCTGGCCGGCTCCGTTCACGAGAACTACGACCACCTGCAGCGCTACGATTTGCCGATCGTAGCCGAGACCAGCGTACGCATCGTCCACAACCTGATGGCGCCTCCCGGCGTGCCTTTCTCGCGCGTGCGCCGCGTCTATTCGCATCCCGTGGCCCTGAACCAATGCCTGGACTTCTTCACGCGCAACCCGCGCATCGAGAAGGTGACATACTACGACACAGCCGGCAGCGCCAAGATGATCATGGAGCAAGGGCTTCAGGATGCGGGGGCCATCGCTTCCACGGTGGCCGCGGGCATTTATGGAGCGCGCATCCTGCGGCGTTCCATTGAGGACGATCGCCGGAACTTTACGCGCTTCTTCCTTCTCCGGACTCCCGCGTATACCCGCAAATGTCCCGAGGTATCCCCCCCAAATGCCCAGTGGAAAACCTCTTTGGTGTTCTCCACAAGAAACATCCCTGGGGCTTTGTTCCGTTGTTTGAGTGCATTCGCACTCCGGGATCTGAATTTAACAAAGATTGAGTCCCGGCCTCTGCGCGGCAAGCCGTGGGAATATCTCTTCTATCTGGACTTTCTTGGCCAACTGGATTCCACCCCGGTCCAGAACGCACTCGGCCACCTGCGCGAACTGGCCGACGTGCTGAAGGTTCTCGGCTGCTACCCGCGCGGATTCTAAGTTGCCACCCTTAGTTCCCCTGCACGCCGGCCAGCACAAACACCAACGGCGCGTTCCAGTTGATGGCGACTTCATTGCCGGCGTAGGACGCCTGCTCATCCAGGTACATTTTGGCGGGTGGGCCGGCCGCCAGCCGGCGCAGGGCCGCATCCTGCCTGCCACGGTTGGGACCTCCTGACAACAGCCCAGGCCAGGGCTGGGCAAGACCAGCGCTCGGCCGGTGGTGCGGATGGCGAAATGGATTGTCTCCCAACTGCGTGACCCAGGAAAACGAAAAAGTGTTCCGCCCCAGCAGGTAATGCAGGTCATCCAGAGCCGCCTCCACCAGTTGCGGATCGGGCTTCAAGGCGTTGGCCACCAGAAGCTGCATGCCGTAATTGGCCGCCACGCCGTTCGATCCCCAAATGTAATCCCCCGTACGTAAGCTGATGCGATAGGGATGGTGCTCGGACCGCTCCGAGATCCGACGCGCCGCGTTGAGTGAATCCTGCGTGATCGCGGCCACCGCATCGGGGTTCTTCCCGTGCCCCAGCGCGTAACTCCAAAGCGCCAACGCCGCTACGTCCGCCCACGATGGCGGCGTTTCGGCGCTGATGGCTTTCCGGTAAGCAGAGAAGTGATCCAAAAAGTAGCGTTCGAAAGTACCGTCGCCGGCAGTCCGCCATAGTTCAGCCGCCGCCCACAGCTGCTCGTCCCCGCAATCGCCGTCTCCGTATTCTCCGGTCGACACGCCGGGCGGGTTGCGAAAACGGATGTCCGGATTCTTCTCCAGCCAGGCCCACGCCAAGCGCGCCGCCCGCAGGCACTTGTCCGCATACGCCGGGTCGAACGGCCGGTACGCGCGGGCCGCCACGGCCATCACGGCGGTGAAATCACCCGTGGCGCAAGAGCTCTTATACGGCGCCTTGCCCGTGCCGATTACAAAGCTCACTAGCGTGTCTTTCTCCGGCGGGATGAAGCCGCAGAAGCGCTCGCTGGTTTGCTTTTGCCAGACTCCGCCATCGTCATCCTGCATGGAGAGCATCCAGTCCAGGTTCCAGCGGATCTCGTTCAGGATGTCGGGCGTCCCGTTCCCGGATTCCGGGAGGTTCAGCGTCACCTGCTTCACGTGTTCCCCAAACAGTTCCCACGCCCACAGCAGCGTGCCGGTGGCGATTCCGGAATTGACCATGTAGCGGCCGTAGTCGCCGGCATCGTGCCATCCCTTGGCGGAGATGTGTGCGCCGGTCTTGCCCGAGGAAGGATGATAAGCGCCCTCTGTATGGCAGGCGGCATGTCTGTATCCGGGGAACTCCGGGCCGAGATCCACCGCGGCGCCGCAGCGCTGCCCGTAATACGACCGCATCGTCAAATAGAATGCGCGCGCGAAAACATGCGCATCGATACTAAAATTCCAGCTCCGCCCGACGCCGGGCACCTCCAGGTAATACTTTCCCGGCTTGTCGAGCTTGCTAAAATCGGCCTGCTGGATCAGGTCGCCGGAATCGGGATCGTTGACGGGCTCGGGCAGTTTGCCCCGGAAAGCAACCGAGTCGTTGCCCCAGCGGCGCACGGTAAACACCTTGGCGAGTGAATGGGAAGCCACCATCGCCACTTTGGCGCTGTGCGGCAGGTACCCCACCTGGTCCACTTTGATTTCCGTAGTGGGCGTTTCGGCGAAAGCGCACACGGCAATAAAGAATATACCGACCCGTTTCATCGAAACCGAGTATAACGCCGGCAGCCAGGTGTGCGATAATCGCGAGACATGCATTGTATCCGGGCTACCCCTTGCATGAACCGGTTGGGTCTGGTATAAGAACTTACTGACTTCGTCGCAGGCTCTGGGCCACGTAATGCCCGTGAAGAAGAAAATACCGATGTCAAAGAGTGCCGAAAAGCGCAACGTCTCCGAAGTGTCGCGAGCCGCCGATGGCAAGAACGGCCAGACGGCCCGGCGGACGCCCGCCAGTGGGAAAACAGCATCTGCGGGGCGGTCCGAACCGGAGCCCAGCCAGATGGAATCGTTTGAAGAGGGCATGCGATTGTTCCACGCCCGCCAGTTCCAGCAGGCCCGGGATTCTTTCTTGCCCGCCATGCGAGGTCCGGATCGTACCGTGGCCCACCGCGCCGGGCTGCAGGTGCGCATGTGCGAGCAGCGCCTCGGATCCGCGGGCCTGGTACTGAACACTCCCGAAGAGCACTATAACTACGCGATCACGATGATCAACTCCCGGGACCTCGCTTCCGCCCAGAAACATCTGCGGGCCGCGCTTGATGCGGATCAATCGGCCGATCACGTGCTCTACGCGCTGGCTGTCTGCCAGTGTCTGAATGGCGATTTACAGCCGGCATATGAGAACCTGAAACGTGCGATCGATTTGCAACCTCGTAACCGGCTGGCCGCCCGCCAGGATCCCGATTTCGCGGGCATGGCCGAACACCAGGCGTTCTCCCGGCTGCTCTATCCGGATAAGAAGAACTGAACCGCCGCCGTCCGGGATCAGCCAGGCCCGCCATGCCTAACGAACCTTTGCGCGTCGTCTCCATCGGCGGAGGCACCGGTCTTTCCGTTCTGCTGCAAGGCCTGAAACATTACGTCCGGCCGGGCCGCGCGCCGCTCCTCGATATCACCGCCGTGGTCACCGTCACCGACGACGGCGGAAGCTCCGGCCGGCTGCGCCGCGAGTTCGACGTGCTGCCCCCCGGAGACATCCGCAATTGCCTGGTGGCGCTGTCGGAAGACGAAGCCCTGCTATCGCGCCTGTTTCAGCATCGCTTTCAGACCGGCCTGGGGCTCAAGGGCCACAGCTTCGGCAATCTCTTTCTCACGGCCCTGACGCAGCTCATGGGCGACTTTCCAGACGCTGTCAAAGCCTCCGCCGAAGTTCTGAAGATCAAGGGCCGCATCTATCCCGCCACGGCTGTCAATGTAGCCCTGGAGGCCACCCTCGAAGACGGCACCCGCGTGACCGGCGAGACCCGCATCAGCAAGAGCCGCCGGCGCATCCGCGCCATCCGCCTGCACCCGCGCAAGGTGAAGCCCATGGCCGATACCCTGGCAGCCATCGCGCAAGCCGACCTCATCACCCTGGGTCCCGGGTCGCTCTTCACCAGTGTTATTCCCAATTTGCTCGTGGATGGAATCTCCGCCGCCATCCGCCGGTCGCCCGCGCTGAAAGCGTATTTCGTCAACCTGATGTGGCAGCCCGGCGAAACGGTCAATTTCAGCGCCTCCGATCATATTCGCGCCATCCATAAACACGCCGGCGGCAAATTGATCGACTGCGCCATCGTGAACGTGGCGCCCATTCAGATGGCGGCCCGCAAGCGATACGAACGGATGCAGGCGCTGCCGGTCGAAAACGACATCGAACGCGTTTTGAAAATGGGCGTCAAGGTGGTGAGCGGCAAGCTGCTGCAGGAATCCAAGAAGGTGCGTCACGATCCGGACCGCACCGCGGCCGTAGTGGTGCGGCTGGCTCACGAGGGCCGCCGCCACCGCCTCAGAGTTCGTGGGAGGAAGTAGTGGAAACTCCTCTGACAGTTGTC
>DATGGM010000058.1:0-6686 GCA_035308525.1 Bryobacteraceae bacterium | reverse complement strand
GTAAACTGCGCCGATGTGGAGTTAGTGCCGGTGCTGTCCGTCACTGTCACGGAGAAGGTCGCGGTAATCGCCGTTGCGGGCACCGTAGCGGCATTGAGAAGGCCGGCGGAACTCAGGGCCAGTCCCGCGGGCAGCGCCCCGGCCGTCACCGCCCAGGTGTAGCCGCCAGCGCCGCCAGTGGCGACAAGCTGCTGCGAATACGCGCTGCCTACGGCCGCGGCGGGCAGCGGCGACGCGGTGATGATCCCCAGGATGCTGACGGTGAAGGGAACCGGTCCGCTGGTTCCGCCCACACTATCTATAACGGTCACGCTGAAGTTCACCGTACCGGCCGCTGTGGATACCGGCGTTCCCGAGAGTAGTCCCGACGAAGGGTTGATGCTGAGGCCGGTGCCGAGCAGACCGTTGGCGGACCAGGTGTATGGCGCGACTCCACCGGATGCCGAAAGCTGCTGCGAGTAGGCGGCGCCCACGGCGCCCGCGGGCAGCGGCGAGGTGGTGGTGATTCCCGGAACCGGAGCAATCGCGCCACTGTACAGCGCTGCCTTCGTCAGTTGCGTCGGGCTGCTGTCAGTGACGCTTACGTTGTATTGGTAGCTCGCCACCGCCGATACGGGCGTATAGCCGATGGTGGCGCTGTTCCCAGAGAAATTAAATCCGGCGGCCAGCCCTGGCGGAATGCTGATGCCTCCGAGCGACCAGGCGTATGGCGGTGTTCCTCCAGCAGCCGTGCACGAATCGGAGTAGGGGATTAGCGCTTCGACCGGTCCAGCGGACATGGAGCAACTCAACGTGAGGGGATCGACGGTGGTGCCCGAGTACTCCTGGAAACCGGAGAGAAGCCCGGTGCTGTCGGTTGCTTGTACGGTGAAGTCGTAGGGTCCAGCCGGATCCACTAATTGGCCCGTGATGTTACCCAGAGAATCCATTGTCAGGCCGGGAGGGAGTGCGCCGACCGTGAGGCTAAAGGTATAGGGAGGCACTCCGCCGCTGGCGGTACAAGTCAGGCCCGACGCGACGGTCCCCACGACCTCGGGCAGAGCGGGGCAGCTCGGCGTCACAAGCTGCGCCCACGCGCCACCAACTGCCAGGGCGGCTACGATCATCCATCTTGCAATGGCGCGGTTCATCGCGGCGGACCGAAGCTCGGGTTACCCGGGCTGATGACGACGGGCTGCTGAGGCGGCGGCGAAGATTTGCCCTTGCCCAGGGCCACGGCCGCGCCCGCGGCTGCCGCGCCGCCGAGCAGGGCGATAATCAGGATGGTCTTGGTGGACCCGCCACCCTGGGCCGGCTCGGCATTGGTCTGGGTGATGTTGGCGGTCGCCGCCTGCCCCTGGTAGGACACGGTCACGCGGATCTGGAACTGTCCGGCGGCGTTGTTGGGCCGCAGCCCCTTTCCGACTGCCAGGCCCTTGTCGTCGGTCATGACCGTCAGAACGTTCTTGCCATCGGCGAAGGTGCCTCCGGCGCCGCCGCCGGGCAGCACGAACGACACGGCTACGTTCGGGATCGGGTTACCGTCCTGATCCGTGACGCGCACCACGGGTTCCTTGGCGCGGTGCAGGCGGATGTTGTTGATGGCTCCGTCACCTTCGACCATTTCGATACGCGGTATGACGGTGGCGGAGCGCGCCAGAACGGCGCACAGGATTACTGCTAAAAATTGGGTCACCAATGGCGCCCACGGGGCCTTGCGGCCGCCCATATGATTCCTCCGACCGGTTTTGATGAGCTGCGGTCTAAAATAACCTAAGCTAGGATTGTACCCTTGCGGCGGCAAGGTTGCCATTGGATTTTATGACTGGAACGGATGCGCCGACAAAATTCGCAACCTGGATTGCGCCGGACCAGACATTCAAGATCGAATATTCGGGCGCGGTGGTGGAACAGATCCGGGAGATTGCCGTGGAGGGCTACCATCGCGTGCCGCACGGCGGCGTGGAAACCGGTGGGGTTTTGTTCGGTACGCACAACCGGAACGGCGTGTCGATCACGGCGTGGCGTCCGGTAACGTGCGAGTACGCCAGAGGCCCGTCGTTCCTGCTTTCCGAGAAGGATGAGGCCGCCTTGGTGGAAGCGCTCGAATCGTGGGGCGGCGCCGAAGATCTGGCCGGCCTGGAGCCGGTGGGGTGGTATCGCTCCCACACGCGCAGCGAGATCCTGCTTTTGGAAGCAGACCTGGCGTTCTTCAATCGCTTCTTTCCGCATCCGTGGCAGGTGGGGCTGATCGTGCGGCCGGCTACATTTACGCCGACGCGCGGGGGATTCTTCTTCCGCGAGGCGGATGGCAGCATGCGAACTCAGAGCAGCTATCGCGAGTTCGTGATCTCGCCACAGCAGGCCGCCGCAGTGAGCCCGGCGCCTCCCGTGGCGGCGGCGAGCGCGGAACCGGCCGCCGTGGAATCCGTGCCGGAGGAGGCGCCAGCCGCGGCTCCGGTCCCGGAGCCGACACCGCCGGAGTGGGCGCCGCCGACGCGGATTCCTCCGAAGGAGGCGCGCACACAGAGGGTTTGGGGGAAATGGGTTGCCGCGGGCGCCATGGTGGTGCTGGCGGCCGCCGGCTTGGGATACTGGCTGCTCCAACCTGTCGATCGCGGCTTGTCGCTCTCGGCGACCGACAGGGGGGGGGAATTACGGATCGCCTGGGACCGCAAGGCTCCGGCGATCGGCAATGCACGGGGAGCGGTGATCGCTATTGACGATCACGGCCTGCGGACCGAGGTGAAGCTGACGCCGGCGGACCTGCGCTCGGGCAGCGTGTTCTATGCCAGGCAGTCGGGCGATGTGCGGGTGAGGATGTGGGTGGACCTGCCAGAGAAGCCGCCCCTGGCTGAGACGACGCGCTTCCTCGAGCCGGGCGCGGCGTTACAGGCCGCCAAGCCGGTTACGCAGCCCGGGGCGGCGCCACCGGCCGCCAAGTCGGCCGCTCCGCCCGCCCGGCCCGCCGTGCCACCCGCGGGCCCCGCATCGGTCACGGGCGCCCCGGCCGTCAAACGGCCCGTGGTGGCGTTCCGGCCGCCGGCCGCACAGGCGCGGCAATCCGCGGCAGTGGCGCTTCCGGGCATCGCGCCACCCAAGATCGACAGCCTGCCACCGTCGCCGCAGGTGAGCGCCGTGACATCGGTGCTGCCAACATCGGCGCCGCCATCGGCGCCGCCTCCGCCGGCGGCCCCCTCAGCGCCGCCACGTCCGAGGCCGTCCGCACCGGCATCGGGCAGGCTCATCTGGACCGGCAAGCTGGTGAAGAACGGCCGCCTGGTGGTAGAGGCGAACCGGGCATCCGTGGGGGCCATCAGCGGATCGCTGCCGGCCGGCCCCGTCCGGGTGAGCGCATATCCTGGCGAGCTGACGGCGGCGGGGATTACGCTGTTTACCACGGACCTGCGGTTCTCCAAGCCGCTGACCGAAGCGGCCGCGGCGGATAACGGCTGGAATGCGACCACCTACACGTGGGACCCGAAGCGCGCGGCCGGCGTCAAGGTACTGGCGCAGCCCACCGCGCAGAACGGCTACAAGCTGGTGCTCGAGAGCGACGCCGCCAAAGTTTCGGTGGTGGTGCTGGAGTGGCGCGCGCCGCAGTAGCCATGGACGACTCCGAAGCCGGGCGATACCGGGAACAGAATGCACAAGCCGGGACGCGTGCGAGCCGCCAGGCCCGGGCCGCGGCCATTCCGGGCGCCATGCGTGGACCGGGTTACGGCGGAGCGGCTGCCGGCGATGGCAGACACACGAATTGCGGCGTACTTCCCGCACGCGCGAGGGCGAAAGCCTGATAAAGTGAGCGCGTAAAGGAGCGATAACGCCATGGAGCAGAATCGCAGAACCTTCCTGGGCACGGCGCTGGCCGCCGCGCCGATGTTTATCCCCAGGCGCGCGTGGGGCGCCAACGACCGCCTGGCCTACGGGCTGATCGGCGCGGGCGGGCGCGGCCGCTATCTGAGCCAGAACTTCCAGAAGCTGGGCGCGGCGTGCGTGGGGGTGGCCGAAGTCTACGACCTGAACATGCAGAAGGCGCTCAAGGACGCGCCGGACGCCAGGCCGTACGTGGACTATCACGAACTGCTGGCGGGAAGCGGCATCGACGCGGTGGTGGTGGCGACGCCGGATCATCAGCATGCGCCGTGCCTGCTGGCGGCGCTCGACGCACACAAGGACGTCTATCTGGAGAAGCCCATGTCGCATTCGCTGGCGCAGAGCCGGCAGATGGTGGAAGCGGTGCGCAAGACGAAACAGATCGTGCAAGTGGGCATGCAGCGGCGCAGCGCGGAGTCCATCATCAAAGCCAAGCAACTGGTGGATAGCGGCATCCTGGGGAAGATCACGCTGGTGAAGCCCATGTGGAACTGGAACGTGGCGCACGAGCTGGACAACACGCCGCTCGCCGGCAACCTGGACTGGAAGCGCTTCCTGGGTCCCGCCCGCGACCGCGAATTGCAGCCCATGCGGTTCCGCGCATGGCGGCTGTTCTGGGACTATTCAGGCGGCAACATGACGGACCAGGGCACGCACCTGATGGATGTGGTGCAGTGGTTCACCAACGCGGGCACGGCTAAATCGGCGGTGTGCTACGGCCAGATCGCCAAGACCATCGGCTCGGAGGTGCCCGACGTGTTCTGCGCGGTCTTCGAGTACGGCGCATTCATGGCCACCTGGACGCTGAACTACACCAACTCATACGACAACGACTGGTCGATCCAATTCTGCGGCGACCAGGGCACCATGGTGCTCAACAACGAGGGATACCGGGTGTGGAAAGAGCCGTGGCCGAAGAACCGCGAGCCTGTGCAGACCTTCGAAGCGCCGGTGCCGATCGAATCGCACATCCAGAACTTTCTGGATTGCGTGAAGTCGCGCAAGGAGCCCAACGCGCCGGTGGAAGTGGGCGCCAGTGCGGTGTCGGCTCCGCACCTAGCCAACGCGGCGTTCCACAACGACCGGCGCATGTACCTGAGCGCGGACGCGTCGAAGGCTACCGAGAGACCGGAAGGTTAGCGGTTATTCCTTCGGGAAATTCGGGTTAGCCTTCACTTCGTTCAACTGCGCGGTGTGCCGCTGGGTGTGTGCCGAGAGCAGCAGGATCCACTGGTATCCATCCAAGGTCTTCAGGACCGGATGATCGAAGAAGTGGCCGCGCAAGTCATCCTGTGTATCGCGCACATAGGCGATGGTTTTCGCGCGGCTTTCGTTGAAGTGATCCAGCAACTCCTGGGGCGATGCGAAGGTATGCTTGGGGCGCAGCGGCTCGGGGGCCTGGAACTTCTGGGTGCGGTTGACGACGGCTTTCAGGATGAAGTCATCGGTCACGGCGGACTTCTTGTCGGGCGCAGCGGGGGCCTGCATGATTTTGACCACGTTCCCGAAGATCAGGTCTTCGCTCAGGGCGATATGCTCGGCGCATTCGAAGACCGACCAGGTCTTCTCATCGGGCTTGAAGTTCCACTGCGCCGGGGAGAGACCGGCCACGGAATCCAGAAACTGCTGGCGGCTGGCGTTCAATTCGGCGAGCGCGCGATCGCGATCGGATGGGGCGAGGCTAGCGGCGAGCATGGGCGCTGCAGCCAGGACGGGGGCAAGGACATAGATCAGCTTTTTCATGCTATCTATAGATGCACCCGTGGCGGCGCAGATTCAGCCCATTCAGACGGCGGCTACGCTTTAACAGGCTTGTTGACCACTTTCTGGTTCTTGTCGTCCCAGTAAAGGACGCGTCCTTCGCGGTACGACTGCACGGCCATGGAAATGGTCACCTGGGCGTGGAAGCCGGTGTCCACGTCGAGGGTGGGTTTCTCGCGGGTCCGCATGCAATCCAGGAAGTTGGTGATGTGGGCCACGATATCGGACTTCTGTTCGACGGGGATCTTAGTTTCGACGTCGTCGCCGAACTTGGCCTTATAGGCGTCGTCGATGACGCGGCGCTCGGGCAGCAGCGTGATGTGGTCGGTGCGGCCCTCGAACATGCCGTGGTCGACCATGATGATGGTGCCCTGGTGGCCGCGGATCAGGCCCGGGATGTGCTTGGAGTTCGCCATGGTGGAACTCAGGACCAGGGAGTGGCCCTGCGGGAAGTCGGCCATCAGGTGGAAGGTGTCGGGGACCTCGCGCTCGTCCTTGAACACGTAGATACCGCCGGCGGCGGATACCTTGGTCGGGAACTGCGGCTCGGACCAGCAGATGTTGAGCGGCGCCACCACGTGGAAGAACAGGTCGGTGGCGATGCCGCCTGAATAATCCCAATACTTGCGGAAGCGGAAGAAACGGTCGGCGTCGTAGGGGCGCTTGGGCGCTTTGCCGAGCCACATCTTCCAGTCGATGTAGTTGTCGCCCTTGCCGTCGGGGCCGGCTTCCTTATCGATGTCCCAGTTCCACTCGCCTTCCTTGGAATTGCGGTGATAGGAGCCCTGGCTCATGATCATCTTGCCGATCATGCCGTCGGCGATGGCCTTTTTCGCCTTCCACCAGATGTCGGCGGAGGTGGTCTGCGACCCAACCTGCAAGACCCGCTTGGTCTCCTTCACGGTGGCCACCAACTGACGGGCCTCGTCGTTGGTATGGACCATGGGCTTTTCGAGGTAGACATCTTTGCCCGCGTCCATCGCATCCATCGCCATCTTGCCGTGCCAGTGGTCGGGAGTCGCGATCACGACAGCATCGATTTCCGATTGATTCAGCAGTTCGCGATAGTC
>DATGGM010000057.1:0-13928 GCA_035308525.1 Bryobacteraceae bacterium | reverse complement strand
TGCCCTATGCCGCGGCGCTCGCGTGCGCCTGTCCGCGGCTGGCCCCGGCCGCCAACCTGCTGCCTCCCGAGCGGCGCGCCGCTGCTTCGCGCGGTATCTTCATCCCCACGGCGGCCATGGCGGCGTTGCTGCTGGTCACGCTGGGCGCCTTTCTCGCCTGGCCGAGTTACGACCAGCGCCAATACTTGAAACAGCTCAATGCCGAAATTGGCCAGTTGCGCCCGCAGGCGGCGCGCGCGGCGGCTCTCGACCGCCAGATCGACCATACGCGGGCTCGTTCGCGTTTGCTCGAAGAGTACCACACACGCACCCGCGCGGACCTCGATGCCGTCAGCGAATTAAGCCGGCTGATACCGCGAACCGCCTGGGCCAGCAACATCGAGCTTACCCGCGATACAGCCACCATCTTCGGCGAGGCCGACCAGGCGGCCCCGCTTCTCAAAGTTCTGGATGCCTCTCCTCTGTTCCACAACTCGGAGTTCAACGGCATCAGCAAGGTTCAAAATGCCGAGACCTTTCGCCTGCGCACCCAGCGGAGAGCTAAGCCATGAAGGTCGGCACCCTGGACCGCCGCGCCATACTGGTGCTGATCATCGGAGTGGCGCTCGTGCTGGTCGGGCGCTTCGTGGTCATGGCCGATAAGCAGCCCACCGTGGTGACCGCGGTCGAGTCGATTCCGCTGGCGGAGCAGCGTCTGGCCCGGTTGCGCGAGACCGCGGCCACCGTGCCCGCCAAGGAGAAGGTGGCCCGGCAGGCCGCCGCCGACCTGGCCGTGCAGGAAAAGGGCATCATCCAGGCGGCTACCGCCGCGCAGGCGCAAGCCCAGTTGCTCGAAATCATCCGGCGCACCGGCAAGGACGAAGGCATCGATGTGCGCGGCGCCGAGGAGATGCGCGTACGCGCCCTGGCTGAAGATTACGGCGAGGTGGTGGTGGCGGTTTCTTTCTCATGCCGCGTCGATCAGTTCGTGAATTTCATGGCCAGCCTGGCCAACCGTCCGGAGTTGCTGGCCACTAGTGAAATCCGCGTGACCGCCGGCAATCCCAAGGATAAGACCATGATGGTGCGGCTGGCCTTGTCCGCCGTCGTGCCGCGCAAGCTGGCGCCGGAAAAGAAAGGACCGGCCTCGCTGTGAAGCGCAAACTGTTCATTGCGAACCTGGCGCTGCTGGGGCTGAGTGTCGCTATCGGCGTGCACATACGCCGCGAGTGGCTTGCGGCGCATGACAGTGAACAGGCGGTATTGCAGCGGCGGATCAAACCCGTACCGCCGCCGCCGCTGGCTCCCCCGCCGGCGTCCAAACCGGTCAACGCGGCCGGCTACATCGATATCGCCGAGAAGGATCTGTTCTCCAAGGACCGCAACCCCACGGTGGTGGTCGAAGCGCCCGTAGTGAAGCCGAAGCCCATGCCCGCTCTGCCGTTGTTTCACGGTCTGGTGGATTTTGGCGACGGTCCCATGGCCATCATGAGCGAAGGACCCAAGGGTCCTCATCGCGACTACCAGCCTGGGGACACCGTGGGCGCCTTCAAGCTGGTGGCCGTCGATGCCGAACAGATCGTGCTGGATTGGGACGGCCAGACGATCACCAGACGGGTGGATGAGATGCTCGACCGTAGCGTGGCTCCCGCCGCGCCCGCCGCACCTCTGGTCGCCGAAAAGGCGCCTTCTCCGGTGCAAACGCTTCCTCCCGCGCCGGCCAAGCCCGGCGGCGATTTGGGCCGCGGCGCCAAGGCCTGCCAGCCGGGCGATACCTCGCCGGACGGAACCGTCGCCGACGGCATGCGCAAAGTAATCAAACCGACGCCATTTGGTTCGAGATGTTATTGGGAGCCTCTGAGTTGATGCGACTCCACCCCCAAACCTCAACAGGAGTTATCACGAAATGAAAATTCTAACGTGCATGTTCATGGTCGCAGCCACCCTGGCGGCCCAGGATCAGCCAAAGCCTCCGGCGCAACCGCCGGCCAAGCAAGTCAAGCCTGCTAAGAAGACCCAGAAGTCGCCGGCCATCGCGGAAATCCCGAAAGACGCCGTTGAGACCGCGCCGGGCTTCTATAGTTGGACCGATACAAGCGGCAAGGTCTGGACCTATCGCCGCACGCCGTTCGGCGTCACGCGCTGGCCCGCCGAGTCCATGTACAACAAGCAGGATGTAGCGGACGCCCAGATCACGGCTACCGAGCAGGGCGATAGCATCCGCTTTGAGCGCTCCAGTCCCTTTGGCAAGCGGACCTGGGTTCGCAAAAAAACCGAACTGAGCGATGCCGAGAAGGCCATTTGGGAAAGCCGGCAAAAGAACAGCGCGCCCAGCCGCCCGGCGGATAAGGAGTAGCTCGTGACATTCACCAGAATCCTCGGGGCCGCCCTGCTGGCTGCCATCTGTGTGGCGTGGCTGGCGCCGGCCCAGCAGTCGCCGCCGCGGGCGGTCCCCCAGCCGGCCAGACCCCCGTCTGTCGGCTCTCCCCCACCCGCCACTCCGCAGACCACACCCCAGACCAATCCGCAGACCAACCCTCAGGCCGGCCCGCGCCGCGGCACTCTTACGGATACCGGCGGTTTCATGCTGGAAAACGTCTCCCTCACCGAGCTGATCGATATCATTGCGCGCCGCCTGAAGATCAACTACCTTTTGGACCCGCGCTTCAAGGGGGGCAACGTAACCATCCACACTTACGGCGAAATGAAGCCCGCCGACCTGATGCCCATGCTCCAAACCATCCTGCGCGTGAACGGCGCGGCCCTGGTTCAGGTTGGCGATCTCTACCGCGTGGTGCCTTTGGATCGGGTCGCGGCATTGCCCCTGCCCGCCACGGTCAACGGCAAGAACTTCCCCGAAGACGAACGCATGGCGCTGAATCTGATCTTCCTGAAGTACGCCACCGCGGGCGAGATTTTGAAGCTCATTCAACCGTTTCTGGGCGAGGGCGCCGCCGCGGCCACCTACGATCCCGCCAATCTTCTCATCCTGCAGGACAACAACCGCAACATGCGGCGCACCATGGAACTGCTGGAGTTGTTCGACAGCGACTCTTTCGTCAGCCAGCGCGTGCACTTGTATGAAGTGACCAACGGCCGGCCAACCGAGCTGGTCAAACAGATGGAATCGATCTTCAAAGCGTTCTCGGTGTCCGACAAGAGCACCGTAGTCAAGTTCGTGCCCATTGACCGCATCAATACCATCATCGCGGTGGCGCCCAATCCCGGCGTCTTTGAGGAAGTCGGCACTTGGCTGAAGAAGATCGACGTCCCGGTAAAGGCGCCGGCCGGCGCGGTCGATAACTACGTCTACCGGCTCAAGTATGGCCGCGCAGAGACCATGGCGATGGCCCTGATGGCCCTTTACAGCGGCAATCCCATGGCGCTGATGCAGTTGAGCATGATGACCAGCATGGGCATGGGAATGGGCATGGGAATGGGCATGGGAATGGGCATGGGCGTCGGCGGCATGGGCTATGGCGGTGGTTACGGCGGTGTGGGCGGCGGTATGGGCTATGGCGGCGGCATGGGTTACGGCGGCGGCATGGGCTACGGCGGCGGCATGGGTTACGGCGGCATGGGTTACGGCGGCATGGGCTACGGCGGCATGGGCTATGGCAATCAAGGCTATGGCATGGGAAGCTACGGCACAGCCGGCCTCTACCGGCCGCTCGCCGGCGCTTCCGCCATCCCCGGCGCAGCCACCGCGGCCACCGGCGCCTCTGCCGACCAGACCGGCAACTATCTGAGTGGCACCGGAACCGAGGGCGGCGGCGCTGGCCGCATCCCCCACATCATTCCGAATCCATTCGACAACACCCTGCTGGTTCAGTGCACGCCCGAGGAATGGGAGCAGATTTCGCGGCTGCTGGCGCAGTTGGACGTGCCTCCGCGCCAGATCCTGGTCGAAGCCAAGATCTTCGAGGTGCTGCTCACCGGCGAGCTGCAATATGGCATCGAGTCTTACCTGCAAACCAAGGGCGCCGCGGTGCCCGGCGGCTTCACCGCGCCCGGTACCCCCGGCGGATTCGTGGGCAACACCGTGAACAGCGCGCTGACCCTGACCGGCGGCCTGCTGGTGGGCCACGGCCGGGAACTGCTGTCGCAACTGACGGCCATGGAGAACGTCGGCAAGGCCAGAACCATCAACGAGCCATCGCTGATAGCCACCGACAGCATTCCCGCAACTATGAACGTTGGTCAGACCGTGCCCACTTTGAGCGCCACCGTGGCCTCCGGCGTCCAGCAGAGCGGCAACACCCTCTTCGCGAATAATATTTCCAACGTCAGCGCCGGTGTGACGCTCAACGTGATGGCCCGCGCCAATTCCAGCGGCATCATCACCATGCTGGTCAATCAGCAGGTGAGTAATCCGGTTCCGCCCGCGTCCAGCGCCGCCATTCAATCGGATTCGTTCGATAATCGCAGCTTCCAGACCCAGATCACCGTCCAGGATGGCGATACCGTGGCCATCGGCGGCATCATCCAGGAAAGCACTACGGAGTCATCGGGCGGCATCCCGTTCCTGCACCGCATCCCCGTGCTGGGCGCGGCGTTCGGCAGCAAGTCCCGCAACACCAGCCGTACGGAGCTGATCGTCTTCTTCACTCCGCACGTCATCTACGACACCATGTCCATCGCCGAGGCCACCGACGATCTGAAAGCCAGGCTGACGCACCTGAAGAAAGAGATGAAAGACAAGTAGGCGGCCGGCCGCCCTCAGTACGGTCTGCGGTCGATCCGGCTCCGCCATGCGTCGAAAATTCGTTGCGCCTCGCCCCGCAGCAGCGGGAGCATAGGAATCCTGCGCGCGGTCAGGGAAGCCGTCAGTTCTTCGTAGATCAGGCTGTCGTCGAAACCGGCGTCCGCCGCGTCCGCGCGCGTGGCGGCATAGAAGACTCGCGCGGGCCGCGCCCAGTAGATCGCCCCCAGGCACATGGGGCACGGCTCGCATGTGGCGTAGATATCGCAGCCCGTCAACTGGAAGCTTCCCAGCGCGCGGCATGCGGCGCGGATCGCCACGATCTCCGCGTGCGCCGTCGGGTCGTTGCTGGAGGTCACCAGGTTGACCCCGGAAGCCATCACGGCGCCGTCCTTCACCACCAGCGCGCCGAACGGTCCGCCGCTTCCCGTGCGCACGTTATCGATGGCCATCTCGATCGCCCGCGCCATGAACGCCTGCGAACCCGGAGTCATGTGGGCATTCTATCGTGATGGGTGTTTCTGCGGGGCTCGCAGGCCTGCTAGACTGAAAACAAATCAGGATGGCTATGGCAGCGCCCGACCTGCGGCAGCGCATCGAGGATCTCGCGGTGGTAGCCGACATCGCGTCGGCCATGCTGTCCCCGCTCGCGTTGAGCCAGGTCCTGGACGTGGCCCTGGAAAAAACCGGCCGCGCCATGCGTGCCCCATTCGGCGCCATCACCCTGCTTTCCGCCGACAAGGGCCGGCTGGAATTCGCCGCGGTACATGGACTGTCGCCCGATTACGGTGAGCGGTTTCGCGATCTGGGATTGTTGCCGGCTGACGATTCGTCGCCCTCTGGACGCGCCCTCTCTACCGGCAAGCCTTATTGGGTGCGCGACATCACCCGCCACCCGCTCTGCACCAGCTGGAAACACATCAGCCTGGGCGAGGGCGTGCGCTCGCTCATCTGCGTGCCGCTGGCAGTGGGCGGCGAGCCCGCCGGAACCCTGAATCAGTATCTGGCCGAGCCGCACCGCTTTTCCGCCCGCGAGGTCCGCTTGCTGCAAGTAGTGGCGCAGCAGATTTCGCTGGCCATCGAGCGCGGCCGCCTGTATGACCGGCTCAAGCAGCAGCGTGACGCGGCGCAGTCGGCCAGCGAGAACAAGAGCCGCTTCCTGGCCGGCATGACCCATGAGCTGCGTTCGCCTATGACCGCCATCGTGGGCTTCGCCGACCTGCTGCGGGAGCAGATCCCCGGACCGCTCAATACCACGCAAATGCGCCAGGTGCGCATGATCTCGGCCAGCGCCAAGCACATCATGACCGTGCTCAACGACGCGCTGGACGTGGCGCGCGTCGAGGCGGGCAAGCTGGAGTGTCTCATTGAGCCCGTGGATGCCGGCGAAGTCATCTGCGAGGTCACCAACATGATGGCGCCGCTGGCGCAAGCCAAGCACCTGGACCTCGATATCGCCGAACCGCGCGAGCCCTTGATGGTGCGCTGCGACCGCCAGCGCTCCAAGCAAATTCTGGTCAATCTGCTGTCTAACGCCATCAAATTCACCCCGCGCGGCCACATTCAGGTCAGCGGCGCGCGCGATGCGGACATACCGCAACACGCCCGCATCACCGTGTCCGACACAGGCATCGGTTTACGCCCCGAGCAGCTCCCCCTGCTCTTTGAGGAGTTTCAACAGATGCCGTCTCCTTACCAGCACCTGGGTACTGGACTGGGCTTGGCCATCAGCCGCAAACTTGCGCGGCTCATGGGCGGCGACATCCAGGTCGAGAGCCAATTCGGCCGCGGCAGCACCTTCACCCTGATGCTGGAGACGGCATGAGTGCGCGCTCCCTGCTGCTGGTGGACGATGACCCCGCTGTACACGAACTGCTCACCGCCGTCCTGCACCCGCCGGACTGGGAGATAGAGAGCGCCTACGACGGTCTGGAGGGTCTCGCCCGCGTCGAGAAGCGCCCCTACGACCTGGTGCTGACGGACGTCCGCATGCCCGGTATGGACGGCCTGGAAATGCTGCGCCGCATTCGCCAGATCCGGCCCGAGGCCAAGGTCATGGTGATGACCGCCGAGAGCACTCCTACCAGCATCGTGCGCGCCATCCGCGAGCAGGCCTTCTGCTACTTCAGCAAGCCGTTTTCCCCCATTTCCGTGGCCGACATGATCGCCCAGGCAGTCGACACCCGCCATTGGCAGGACGACATCGAGGTGCTTTCGGCGGCCCCTTCATGGATTGGCCTGCGCCTGCGCTGCAAGATGGAAACCGCCGACCGGCTTATCCAGTTCGTGCGCGAAATGGAAATGGATATCCCGCTGCACGAGCGCGAAAATATTGCCGCCGCTTTCCGCGAGCTGCTGATGAATGCCATCGAACACGGCGGCAAATCCGATCCCGATAAGCGCGTGCAGGTGACCTACGTGCGCACCACCCGCGCCATCGTCTACCTGATTCAGGACCCCGGCAAGGGCTTCTCATTCGACGCCATCGAGCACGCCGCCATCTCCAATCCGCCCGATGCGCCGGCCCGCCACCTGGAAATCCGCGCCGAGAAGGGCGTCCGGCCCGGCGGATTCGGCATCCTGCTGACGCGCAACCTGGTCGATGAACTGATCTATAACGACAAGGGCAACGAGGTGCTGTTCATCAAGTATCTGAAGTGAGCCGTGCCCGCCCCTACGGGAACTGGTAGAACACCTGCGCCGTAGCCCGCACGAAGCCGTTGTGTTGCGCCCCGTATCCCTTCACTTCCATCCCAAAGCCCACGTGCTGGTTCACGTAGTACAGCGCGCCCACGCTGGCATTGCCGGCGAACTCGTTACGGCTCGCGTTGATGGTTTCCGTCGTGCTAAAGCCGCTGAGATTGTCGCTCGACGCCACATGCAGCACTCCGGCGCCCAGCCCGATATAGGGCACCCAATCGCTTTTGTTGGGGAAACGGATTCTGAGCCCGCCGTTGAAGTCGATCAGATGCGATCGGTAGAGCGCCTTGCCCGTATCGTTCACGCCATAAGTATAGGCATAGCTGCTCAGCGGCGAGTACGAGAAATCCACGAACGGCACCAGGTGCTGCGACTGCGGAACCGCCAGGCTGCCTCCCACCGACCCGTGCGCGCCGATGCCGAAGAGGCCGCCGGCCTCGAAGCTCGCGATTACCACTCCGGTATCGGCCTGCTGTGCATTGCCGCACCAGGCTGCCGCGAGCCAGAAGAGCATCAAGCGAAAGGCGCGTCCCATTGGCATTGGCTCCCCTACAAACTGCGTACACCCATGTTGACGATGTCATCTACCTGGATGGTTTCCTTCACCACGTAGGGTTCGCCATATTTCACGCCGATCAGATTGCCGTAGAAGCGCGCCACTGCTCCCAGCCGCTCGCGGATCTCCGGTTCCCCCGGAAACAGGCCGCTGCCTTCGTCCTGCGCGCCGTATTGCGACTGGTAGCTCAGCAGCGCCGCCATGCGTGCCTCGAATTGTGCGCTGATATCCACTACGAACGACGGCGTCACGTTGGCGTACACCGAGGCATATAGGATCTTGTGCGGACGGTGCGGTTCGCTATATTCATCCAGCTTCTTCAGGCCCGCCAGGAAGCAGGCCTCGTAACCCAGTTCGCTGGTGCGATAGTGATCCGGATGGCGTCCCTCCCAATAAGGAAGAATCACCACCCTCGGCCGCAGTTCACGGATCTTCACCGCCAGCGTCATCCGCGCGCTGATGGTGTTCTCCAGCCGCGCGTCCGGAAAGCGCAGATTGCCGCGCCAGTCCAGCCGCAGGTGCCTGGCCGCGGCCTCGGATTCCGCCAGCCGCTGCTCCGGCGTCCCCCGCGTCCCCATATCCCCCGCGGTCAGATCCAGTGCCCCCGTGCGGTAGCCCCTTTCGGCCATTTGGATCAGCGTGCCCCCGCAGGTCTGTTCGATATCGTCCGGATGCGCCGCGATCGCCAGGATATCCAGGGCCGCCGGACTCATGTGCGCGCCGCCAGTCGCTTCAGAAATTCTTCCATGTCTACTCGATACTTGAACGCCTTGCGCCCATCAATCGCGATCACCGGCACCTCGTCGTTGTATAGCTGCAGCCACTCCTGCCGGCGGTCGATGTCGATCTCCTCGAAATCGAACGCGGCGTGCGTCCGGGCCGCCGCCAGTACCCGCTTGGCGTCGTCGCACAAGCAGCACCCCGCGCGCGTGTAGAGTGTCACCTTAGCCATTACCAGTACTGATCGCGCCGCCGCGCATACCGGTCGCTGGCGCCCATAAGCTTCACCAGCAGGATGCCCGCCACGAACCCGCCCACGTGCGCGAAAAACGCCGTCCCGCCGCTCTCGGAAATGTGCGTTCGCGCGATGGAGCCCAGCCCGCTGAACAGTTGAATCACGAACCAGTAAGCCAGCATGATCGGCGCCGGAATCTCGATGGTGGTAATGAAAAACAGGATGAACACCAGCGTCAGGACCCGCGCGCGCGGGAACTTCACCAGGTAAGCCCCCATCACTCCGGCAATGGCGCCGCTCGCGCCGACCATCGGGACCGTGCTATACGGGCTGATCAGGACTTGGCCCAGCGCCGCCGCCACGCCGCACAGCAGGTAAAACAGCAGGTATTTCGCGTGGCCCAGAAAGTCCTCCACGTTGTCCCCGAAGATCCACAGGAACCACATGTTGCCCAGCACATGCAGCCAGCCGCCGTGCAGGAACATCGATGTAAAAACGGTGCTGAGCCGGAACTGGTCCGGTACCAGCCCGTAATATTCGATCAGCGCGTTGCGGTTATAGGGGCCCAGTGAGGCTTCGCACAAAAACACCAGTATATTCACGGTGATCAGGGTGATCGTCACCACCGGCCGCGAGTAACTGGGCTGTGTATCTTTGAGCGGGAACATTTAGATGTGGGAAGCCGCGCGCTCCATGCGCGCCTGCATATCCGGATGCGCCCGGCGCGGCGCGCGTTCCATCAGCTCGCGTATCGCTTCCTGGCCGCAAATCCCCCCGCGCGCGCCCATCGCGGTGCAGTTCAGAGCCGCCATGGCGTTCGAAAAATCCAGTGCGTCACCCAGGCTCATGCCCTGCAAAACAGCATAACAGAAGGCGCCGTGGAACACGTCTCCGGCGCCCGTGGTATCCACGCAGTTCACCACGAAAGCCGGCGAATAGAGGAAGCGCCCTTTCTCCAGCGCCAGCGCCCCGTGCGCCCCCAGCGTCATGGCGGCTACCCGCATCCCGTATTCCCGCTGGATCATTTCGAGAGCCCGCAGCGGATCGCGCTCGTTGGTCCACTGCGCGGGAAACTCCGAGCTCGCGATCAGGTAATCCACATGCGGCAGCACCCGGTCGAAGCCGTGATAGATCGTATCCACGTCCACCGTCACCGGAATCCCCGCGCTATGCGCGATGCTGGCCGCGTGCGCCACCGCCGGCGTATCGTGTCCGTCGATGTGCAGCAGCCGCGCGCAGAGGATTTGCTCCGGCGCGATCTCCGCCGGGTCGATGCGCAGGCACTCCGGCCGCGACCACAGCACCGTGCGCTCGCCCGTCCCGCGATCGATGATGATGTACGCCGACTGGTTGGGGCAGCCCGTGCGGCACTGCACGTGATCCAGGTTGATGCCCGAAGCCCGCAGGCTCTCCAGTTGCACGCGCCCGCGCTCGTCGTCGCCGATGGTGCCGATATACTTGGTGCGCAGGCCCAGCCGCGCGCAAGCCGCCATGGCGCTGGCTACCTGGCCCCCGGGGCTGATAATCTCCTCCTCGAACGGAACCTTGCCGGCGTACGCCGGGAAGCGCGGCACCACCAGCAGAGTGTCTGTGGCGTTCAGCCCCACCCCCACCACATCGAATTGGGAAGTCACCGAACCATTCTAGACCGCCACGGGCAGCCGCACCACGAACGTGGTGCCTTTTCCCGGCTCGCTGGTGAAGTCGATGGTGCCGTCGTGCAACTGGACCACCCGGAACGTCATGGCCAGCCCGATGCCGGAGCCCTCGGGCTTGGTGGTGAAGTACAGGCGGAAGATCTTTTCCCGCAGCTCCGGCGGAATGCCCGTGCCTGTGTCGCTGATCCGAATCTCGGCTTCCTCTTCGTGCACCGTGCACTCGATGCGCAATTCCCCGCCTTGGGGCATGGACTGTATGGCGTTGACCACCACATTCAGAATGGCCTGCTTCATCAGGTCCGCATCCACCCGAATGTGCACGCCATCCGCATCTTCGGTCAGTGTGGTGTGAATGCCGGCCGCCTCGGCCTGCGGCGCGGCCAGCTCCAGGATGTCGCGCACAAAGGAATCCAGAGACACCTCCGAAACGTGCAGTTCCACCGGCCGGGTGAAATCCAGAAAAGTCTTCACCACGCGGTCGAGGCGCAGGATTTCGCGCGAGATAATCTCCATTTGCGGGGCTACATCCGTGTCCTGGCGCGCCAGTTTCATGCGCGCCAGTTCCACGTGCATCAGGATGGCGTTGAGCGGATTCTTCACCTCGTGCGCCACGCCGCTGGTGATACGGCTGATGGCCGAGAGACGGTCCGCTGTTTGCAGCTGGCGGCCCACCTGGCGCGCCGCTTCCGGATCGCGCAGGCGCACCAGCAGGCCGGTCCCGCGGCCCGGATTGCTCCTGGCGCCCAGGGGCTCCAGGATATCCACCGACAGCAAGACCACGAACCCGCCGGAGCCGTCGCTGCGTGTGATGGGCACCCGCCGGTTGGCAATGGCGCGTCCCGTTTGCGCCGCCTGCGCCAGCAGCAGGCCCAGCGTGGTATTGGGCGGGAAGACCTCCGCCAGCGCGCAGCCCACCAGGTCGGCGCGCATCTTGCCCAGGAATTTTTCGATGGCGCCGGAAGCCACCACCAGGCGGCGGTCGCGGCCGAACATGAGCACGGCATCCTCGAGCTGATCGAGCAGCCGTTCGAAATTGCCGCGCAGATCGGAGAAATCGTATTTTGCCCCGCGCAGTTGCTGGCCCAGCAGGCTGACCTTGCTGGCCATAATTTTGAACTCGTCGGCGCCGCTGCGCGAAACCGGGGCGAGCTCGTTCGGATCGTACTCGCCCTTGGCCACCGTGTCGAGCAGATGCCCCAGCCGGCCCAGCGGCCGGAATGCGATGAACGAGAACAGAAGCGTGATGCACAGCGCCCCCGCCACTGATGCCAGAGCCACACTGGCGCTCTTCTTGAGCGTGGGCATGATGTCCTTCGCCTTGATAAAGGCCGGATAGATGACTATGCGAACATACAGTTGCGGTTTGTCGGGCTTGTCCGGCGAACCGAGCGGCTGGGAGAGCTGGTAGGACGTCTGCTGTTGCAGGATTCTGAGCTTGTCGTACCAGTTGGCGTTCTTCGCGATCGGTTCGAAGTCCTGAAAATACGGAAAGGTTTTACCCTCCGACTTGGCGTCGCTGTCCAGAAGAATCTTGTTGTTGGCATCGCAAACGGCGATCTCCAGCAGCGCATGCGAAGCGCTCAACACGTCGATCAGTCCGCGTTGCAGGTTCGGCGCGCTCAGCGCCTGCCGCCACGGATGCTGCCGGTCGCGATTCAATGTCTCCACGACCATGTTTGACGCCACCCGTTTCAGCAGCTCGGCGTGTTCCAGCGCGGCCGTGTACTGCGCATCCATCTCGTACCCGAGGTCGAGTACCGAGATGATGGCCACGATGGCTGTCATCACCAGGACCGAAGAAAGCGTCAACCTGGCTTGAGTACTCATGCCTGGTTAAGCGGGAATCAGGATGAGTTTGCCGGCCGTGCCGCGCCCTTCCAGGTCGCGATGGGCTTGCGCCGCCCCGGCTAGCGGATACCCGCGGTCCACCCGAATCTTCAGCTCGCCGGACGACACCCATCCCAGCACGTCGCCCGCGCGCCAGAGCAGCTCAGCGCGCGTCAGACAATGATGTGCCAGGCTCGGCCGCGTAAGGAAAAGCGACCCCTTGCCGTTGAGAATGTTGGGATCGAATGCCGGAACCGGGCCGCTGGATTGCCCGAACAGCGCCAGCAGCCCCCGCGGCCGCAGCGAGTTCAGGCTCTTTTCGAACGTGGTGGCGCCCACCGAATCGTAGACCACGTCGACGCCCCGGCCGCTGGTGAGGCGCTTGACCTCGGCTTCGAAGTCCTGATGCGAATATAAGATGATTTCATCCGCGCCCGCCTCCTTGGCAAGTTGCGCCTTGGCGTCCGTGGAAACAGTTCCGAAAACGTGCGCCCCCATGCGCCGCGCCATCTGCACCAGCAGCAGTCCCACGCCTCCGGCGGCCGCATGCACCAGACAGGTATCGCCCGCCTTCAGCGCGAACGTGGAATGCGTCAGATAATGCGCGGTCATGCCCTGCAGCATGGCGGCGGCCGCGTGCTGGAAATCGACGCTGTCCGGAATCTTCACCAGTTGGGCGGCCGGAACCGCCGCATACTCGGCATAGGAGCCGCGCGCCATGGCGTACGCCACCCGGTCTCCCGGCGCCACTTCGGTCACACCCTCGCCGACCGCCGCCACCGTGCCCGCGGCTTCCATTCCCAGCGTCGCCGGCATGTCGGCCTTGTACAGCCCCATGCGGAAGTAGACGTCGATGAAATTGACGCCGGTAGCGGCGATCTTCACCAGCGCTTGTTGTGGTCCCGGTACGGGCTGCCGCAGATCCACGAGCTCCATTTTCTCCGGGCCGCCCGTCTCTTTAACCTGGATGGCTTTCATTCGTATCCTCTGCGCCACGCGCGCCGAATATGCACGGTTGTTGCATAGAGTAGCAGATACAGTAAAGTGAACGGAAACACCAGCAGGCGCCCCAGCGTGCGGAATGCGCCCGAGCCCGTCAGTCCCGCGCGGAAAAGCACGAAGTGCCGGATGGCGCGCCAGTGCCCGCGATCCAGCCAGAAATAGTCCCCGTTTTCGTTGATCACGAAAACCTTCACGGGCAGCCGCGCGGCCAGCGCCCATTTCCATTTGGTCATGATGGGCTCGCCCGAGCACACGATGCCCATGATCGAGTAGCCGCCGGCCGCGAGGCGGCGGTAAAGCTGGCGGCGCGCCGCGGGTCCGCGATGCTCGCCGACGCGGTGGACCTCCGCCACGCCTTCGGGAGCGCCCGGATAACAGGTCACTACGTCGATGGGCGCTGCGCCGTAAGTGTTGCCGAGCAGTGGCAGCACCTGCTCGATCAAGTGACGGGAGCCGCTTTCCACCAGTAAAATGCGCGAGACGGGCGGTTGCCGGCGACGAAGGACGTACCGCACAATTTCAATATAGCGGAACCCGAATCATCCGCGG
>DATGGM010000056.1:0-2072 GCA_035308525.1 Bryobacteraceae bacterium | reverse complement strand
GCGAGCTGGTGGACCTGGTGATCCTGGTGGACGACGGCAGTTCCGATGAAACCGCGCAGATCGCGCGCGAGATGGGGCTGGAGCTGTTCGTGCACAATCGCAACTACGGATACGGCGCCAACCAGAAGACCTGCTACCGCGAAGCGCTGAAGGCGGGCGCGGACATTGTGGTGATGGTGCATCCGGATTACCAGTACGACCCAACGCTGCTCCCCGAAATCGTGCGGCCCATCCAGGAAGGCGTCGCGGACGCGGTGCTGGGCTCGCGGCTGATGGGCACGAATCCCATGCAACAGGGCATGCCGTGGTGGAAGTATATCTCCAACCGCTTTCTGACGTGGGTCGAGAACGTCACCTTCGGACTGAAGCTCTCCGAGTATCACACGGGCTACCGGGCATTCCGCCGGGAGGTGCTCGAATCCGCGAATCTGGAAACCAACTCCGACAAATTCATCTTCGACCAGGAGATCATGGCGCAGATGGTGGCGCTGGGCATGCGCATCACGGAGGTTCCGGTGCCGACCCGCTATTTCGCGCAGGCCTCGTCGGCATCGTTCTTTCAGAGCACGATCTACGGGTTCTCCATCCTGCTGCTGCTCGCCAAGTTCCTGTTGCATCGCTGGGGGTGGGGCTACCACCGGCAGTTCGATAGCCTGCAGCGCCGCTATCACTCCGGAGTCGCGCCAGCCGGGCGGAAGAGCTAGAGTGGAGTCGCGCCGGATCTGGCTGGGGCTGGATCTGCTGCTGATTTTCCTCTTCACCGCGGCGCTGGTCAAGCCTCTGTTCCAGGCCACGAATCTGAACCAGTGGGGGTCGATCGAGAGCACCTTCATCGCGGACGGCCGCTTTCTGAGTGAGCACCTGCCGCATCCCCAGTGGCAGCCACTCTGGTATTGCGGCACGCGCTATGACTACTTGTACCCGCCGGCATTACGTTACGGCACGGCGCTACTGGCGCGCGTCTTCGTCCCCGGGCGGGCATACCAGGTGTACACGGCGATGCTCTATTGCCTGGGGATCGCGGGGGTCTATTTCGCGGTGTGGGTGATGGGCCGGTCGCGCGGTGCGGCCTGGCTGGCGGCTGCGGGGTCGGCCTTGGTCTCACCTACGCTCCTGATACTTTCACGGGACTGGAGGCCGCCTTATCTGGCGCCCTGGCGCCTGTGGGTATTGGTACGCGATGGCGAAGGCCCGCACATCTCTTCGCTGGCGCTGCTGCCCTTCGCGCTGGGATTTGCATGGCTGGGGCTGCAGAAACGCCGGCCGGCTTTTCTGGCCTGCGCCGCGATTCTTTCCGCGCTGGTGGCTCTTACGAATTTCTACGGCGCCACGGCGCTGGCGATCTTCTACCCGGTTCTGGTATGGAGTCAGTGGGTCACACACCGCGACAACGGGATATGGCTGCGTGCCGCGGCTATTGCTGCCCTGGCCTACGGCCTTTCAGCATTTTGGCTGACGCCCTCATATCTGAGGATCACGGTCTACAACCTGCGTTATGTGTCGTCTCCGGGCGATACCCGGTCCTGGGTGGTGCTGGCTGTAACCGTGGCGCTGTTCGTGGCGCTCTCGCGGCGCGGCGCGTCTGGAAAACCGGACCGCGCCTATGCGGTCTTCCTTTGCGGCAGCCTGTTGTTCTTTGGATTGAATGTCGCAGGGAACCTGTGGTTCCATTTTCTGGTCATGGGGCAGCCCCATCGCCTGATTCCGGAACTCAATCTGGCGATGACGCTGGGCGCCGTCGAATTGTTGCGGCGTTTATGGGGCCGGCGGGCTCTGCCGGCGCGCGCCCTGGCGGTCGCCATCGTGCTATGTGTCCTGTGGAGCGCGCGGCACTACGTGCGGCATGCCTGGGAGTTGTATCCGGCGGAAATGGACTACCGGCAGCGCGTCGAATACCGCATGTCCGAGTGGACGGCGGGACATCTCCCGGATTCCCGTACCTTTGTCGCGGGTTCCATCCGCTTTTGGTGGGACGCCTGGCGCAATCTGTCCCAGATAGGGGGCGGCTCCGAACAGGGCCTCCTGAATCCGCACGTGATGGAGGCGCACTGGGAAGTCCTGTCAGGACCCGG
>DATGGM010000055.1:0-5775 GCA_035308525.1 Bryobacteraceae bacterium | reverse complement strand
CCTGCAGGTAACGCTTGGTGTCCTGGATCGTCGAGGGAGAGTCGGCCGCGCCAGGCTTCTTGTGACCGGCGACGACCACAGCCGGGTTCAGCGCTGCTAATCGGTCGAGCGCCGCGATCCAATTCCGTCGGCTCTCCGCGGTGGTGTCGCCGACGTATATGTGGCATTGGTTGTACACAACGTCGCCGGCGACGATCAGGCCGATTTAGTGGCCACTTGCCCAGGAAACAACCGACGGGCTAACCGCTTCCCAGTTGGTTGTGCGATGTCAGGACCATCAGTATTCTCATATTTGTTCTCCTGTATCTTCGCGACGCGCATCCCGATTGAATCGGGCGCCATCATACCAGTAGAGTCGAGCATGAGCGGATCGGGAGCAAAAAAATCCAGGATAGCCGGCGTTACCAGCCGGTGAAAGATTACGAGGGGATGATTCCGATCCCAGGGCGCCGATGCGGACCATCTAGCCCGCTGTTCCCGGCGTGAGAGGCATGAAAGTTGGTGCGGGCGGAGGGACTTGAACCCTCACGGACCTTGCGGTCCAACGGATTTTCTTGCCACTACGGCTTTCGCCGCCCCCGCTTGATTGCAGCAAGGTTTGGGGTCTGGACTATCCCTTCGCCATGCCCCGAATCAGTTTCGGGATTAGGCGCTGCCCGTCTAGTCTCTACACCTTCCCAAGCCGGAACACTGATTGCTCCGGCAGGGCTTGGCTCGGGATCGCCATGTCACAGGGTTCCCCGACTTTGAGCAGTTCTACCATCGCCGGTTTCCCGGCGGGCACTCAAGTTTTCGCTTAAGTCCGGTGCGTCTGCCGATTCCGCCACGCCCGCACGGATTCAAAGATAGCACGAAACGACGACTGACCCGATCGGACTTTTAAGTCCTTTGCGTCTGCCAGCTTCGCCACCCGGTCCCTCTCTCAAGCTGATCAACTATCTTGACCAGTTCGAATTCGCAATTGGCGCGGATGTCTCGCGAAGAGGCGCCCACGTAGAACGACATGACATCCGGATCGAGCGGGAACCACACGGTCCGTGATTCGCCCGTCAGGAGCTCCACCCGGCCGAATCCCTTCAGCTCCTCATCACGGCCACATCGGACCGGGCGGCGAGGGCCACGGCTTCATCGCGCAGCTCCTTAGGTGTGACGCTGGCCTGATCGCCTTCCATAACCGCGCCCGCAGAGTAGCTGATATTGGCGCCGCCGTGCACGGCTTCCTTGACGCCATACAGTGCGCTCAGCCGCCGGCTTTTTCTTCGGGGGTCGTGCGGGCCAGCAGGTCGTTAACGTGCTGCTCTACCAGCGGCTGCGCGCTCAATGGGACGCTGAAGGCGGCGGCAAGCAGGGCTGCCCACCGCGCGAATTTCATCGGCACGAGATGACCGCATCATCACCCCGGCTTCGTCTCAGAACACGGTACGGTTGTGGCGCTCCGCCTTGGTGGCCAGCGAATAACGCGAGTCGACCGGAGCGCCGTCCAGGATGCGCGCGGTCACATACTCGCCCACGGCGGGTCCATGCTTGAAACCGTGGCCGGAGCCGCCTCCCACCAGCCAGACGTTGGTGAAGTCGGGATGCCGGTCGATCAGGAAGTCGCCATTGGAGGTGTTCTCGTACTGGCAGACGCGCGCTTCGAGCAGAGGCGCGCCGCGCAGGGCAGGGAAGCGCTGGGCGAGGAAATTGCGTGCGGCGTCGAGGGCAGCGGCGGACGGAATGCGGTCGGCGGCGTCGGGGTCGATAGGCGGGCCATGCTGGTCGAGGGCGATTTTGAAGCCGCGGGCTTCCAGGTTGGGAAGGCCGTAAGGACCGCGCGGGTCGCTAAAGTCGATCCAGGCCGGCATGGCCGGCGGTGCGAAGCAAAGGTCGCCGGCGGGGGGACCGAAGAAAAAGACCTCCTGGCGCGTGGGCGCGATGCGCTTCCCCAGCAATCCGGCGAAGAGCTTGGGCAGCCAGGGACCACAGGCAAATATAAAGGCACCAGCGCCGATGGTCCTGCCGCTGCCGGTGCTCACGGAGTCGAGCGCGCCTTGGCCGGTGGGACCCGCGACAGCCTCGGACACATAGGCCACGCCATCGCGAACCGCATCTTCCACCACGGCTTCGACCGCGCGGCGGGCCATCAGCGCGCCGCTGTGCGGTTCGAAGATCCCGCTGGTGTCCGGCGCGAAGGCCATCTGCGGATAGCGCGCCTGCAATTCCGCGAACCCGAGAGTTTCAAAATGCGCGTGGCAGAGGGCCAGCGTGTGGCGGGTGTGGACGGTATAGGGGTCGTCGGCGGGCGCGGTCCAGAGCACGCCGGTCTGATGGAAAAGCGTCCTCCCGGTACGGGCGCAGAATTCGAGCCAAAGCGTGAGGGAACGCATGGCGGAGACCGTGTAGATTTCGTCCGCGCCGTAACCCATGCGGATGATACGGGATTCGCCGCCGGAGCTGGATCGCGAGTTGCCGGTGCCATAGGCATCCAGCAGCGCCACGCGCAGTCCAGCGCGCCGAAGATGGTAAGCTGTCCAGGCGCCAAACACGCCCGCGCCAATGACGGCCACGTCGTAGAGCATGTGTCCTGACAATTTTAATCGGAGATGCTACGAGAGGGGAGCACCAGCCTGAAACAGCCGAGCACCGCGAGCATGAGCGCCAGGCAAGCCACTATGCCGGGATTGAAAGCCAGATCTGTTTCCAACTCGCGCAGGAGGTTGCCCCAGGAGGGGAGCGGATCCGAGACGCCCAGCCCCAGCAGGCCCAAATTGGCTTCGCTCAGCACAAACAATGGTATGCAGGTCCAAAACTGCGCGAGCAGCACGGGCTTGAGGTTCGGCGCGAGCTGACGGATCAGCAGGCGGAAGCCGCGGCATCCGCAGGCGCGCGCTTGCAGGACGTAATCCGAGTTACGGACATCGCGCATGCCGGCGCGAATCACGCGCGCTGGGGCTGCCCAGCCGAGCGCTCCCAGGAGCGCGAAGGTGATCAGGAGAGAGGTAGACGGGGAGACATTCAAAGGCAGTACAGCGCGGGCGGCGATGAGCAGGAAAATCCAGGGAAGGGAGAGCATCAAGTCGATGGAGCGAGACGCGAGGCGGTCGAGGAACCCTCCGAAGTAGCCGGCGAGCCCGCCGACCAGGGCCGCCAGCGCGGTCGAAAACAGGGCCGCCGCCGGGGCAAGGAGTAGAGAAATGCGCGTAGCCACCAGCAGGCGCGCCAGACGGTCGCGGCCCAAGGCGTCGGTGCCCAGCGGGAATCGCCAGGAGACGTGCGCCGCGGGAAAATCGCGAAACTGGCGGGCATACGAGACGCCGGTGAGCCGGTCGGAGAACAGCGCGGCCAGGAATAGAAAAGCTAGGAACACCCAGGCGACGCGGCGCAGGCGAGCGTGCCACCGGCTCATGCGCGCGCTCCACTTCGCTTAGCAATCAGCATATCCGGCACGGCATTCGCCAGTTGGGTGGCCAGAGTCACCAGCATGGTGAGAGTGACCAGCAGGGGCAAGTCGCGCGCGAGGGCGGCTCTCCAGGCGAGCTGACCGATGCCGGGCAAGTCGCAGATCACCTCCACGGCCACGGCTGCGCCGAAGGCCATACTGACCGACACGCCTGCTAATGCAAGAACCTGGGGCGCCGCCACGCGAAGGATGTGCCAAAGCAGAATCCGCGTGGGACGGACGCCGCGCGCGCGGGCGGCCATCACATGCGGTTGTGCGGCGGCGTCGGAGAGGATATTGTGCAGGTATTGATAAACGCGCGGGAATACGGCCAGGGCCATGACGGCGCGCACGGGCCCGGCGTAAACGAATATCAGGAGCGCCAGGGCGGCGGATGGTATCGAGAGGAGCAACCCGCTGGTGCCGGCGGCGAACGCCCGCCATGCGCGGGAAGGCCAGAGCACGCCCGGCAAAGCGAACGCCAGGGCCAGCGCCCATCCGCCCAGGATTCCCACCAGCATCAATTGCGCGGTAACGGGCCAGCGCTCGCGCAGCAGGCCGGCTACGGGGCGGTTCCAGTTCCGCGAGAGCCCCAGGTCTCCACGAAACATGGCCGCGGTGTGGCTGATGGTGTACCCCAAGAAGTCACTCTGCTCCGGGCGGGCCGCCTGGACGGCGCGTAGCGCGGCCGCATCGCGCGTGGGATCCAGCACATGCTCGTCCACGCCGAAGCCGGGGCTGAGACGGACCAGGGCAGCGGTGAGAACCCCGCCCGCCACCACGGTGACCGCCATCGAAAGCGACAGCCGCGCGACATCTTTGAGGGTGCGCATCAATTCACCGGCTGGCGCCGATCGGTGGTGTCGCCGGCACTGACCGGCAGGAAATGGATTCCGTTGGCACGCTCGGCTTTATTCAACTGCTTCGATTTATACATGCGGCGATCGGCTTCGGCGAGCAGCTGCTCGGCATCGGAGCCGTCTTCGGGATAGAAGGCTTCTCCCACGCTCAAGCTGATGGCATCAACGCCGGCGACCGTCTGCGTGGTGTCGCAGGCGATGCTCTGGAACTCCGAAATGCGGCGGTAGACGGCGTCGCGGTCGCTGCCCGGTAGCAGAATGACGAATTCGTCGCCGCCCATGCGCGCCACATAGTCGTACTCGCGGCAATTCTCGCCCAGCACGTCGGCCACATAGCGCAACACCTTATTGCCTTCCAGATGGCCAAACGCGTCGTTGATCTGTTTGAAACCGTCCACGTCGCAGACCAGGACGGTGAGCGGCTCCAGAGTTCGCTTGCAACGGGACAACTCGCTATCCAGGCGCAGGAAGAGCGAGCGGGCGTTGGGAAGCATCGTCAGGTAGTCGGTCGTGGCGGAATCTTCGGCGAGTTGGAAACGCAGCGCGTTCTCGATGGCCATAGAGACTTTGGAACTGATGGCCAGCAGGATGCGCAGATGATCGCGCGAGAAGGCGGCTTTCTCGGCGCGGTAGAGCGTGAGGCACCCGATCACGCCGTTGAGGCCTTCCAGCGGCACCGCCAGGGCCGAGCGCAGTGTGCTGAACTTGGACGGATCGTTGAGATAGCCGGACTCTACCGATGGATTACCGTTGACAATGCTCTTGCGGTTCTCCGCCACCCAGCCGGAGAGCCCCTCCCCCATGGGAATTTCGAGCGATGAGAAAAACCGGTAATTCTCGCCGTTCACATAGCGGGGGACAAGGCGCCCGCCATTGATGAGATATACGGCAATGGCATCGTATGGCACCATCTTCTTCAGGCGGATCGTAACTACCGAGAGCGTCTCATCCACACTCAACGAGTTACCTAAGTCCTGTGTAAGTTCGAAAAGAAGTTGGACCTCCTGCCGGGCGGCTGCGATGGATGAGAGGAAATTGTCCTTAACATTCGGATCGGACGTTTGCGCGGCTGCGAGTCCTGCCGCCGGACGGTTCTCATTCGAGTCACTCGCACCTGTGGATAATCCGGCCTCGTTCCCGGGCTCCGGCTGTGCCATCCGTTCTAATTCCCGGTAACGCCGGGCGAGGATTGTCACTACGGCGGGATCGAGCTCGCGCCCGGCGAGGCTGATCACTTTTTGCATGGCTTCGTCCAGCGGCAGCGCGCGCCGGTACTGCCTGTCGGCCGAAAGGGCATCCAGACAATCCACCGCCGCCAGGATACGCGCTCCCAAGGGAATTTCCTCGCCCTTCAGCCCGTCGGGATAGCCGGAGCCATCCCACTTCTCGTGATGCGCCCGGACCAGCGGCACCACGGGGTAGGGAAACGAGACCCGCTCCAATATTTCGGCGCCTACCACCGGGTGGATCTTCATTTTCTCGAATTCTTCCGGTGTC
>DATGGM010000054.1:0-1819 GCA_035308525.1 Bryobacteraceae bacterium | reverse complement strand
AAACCGGTCGCGACCGGCGACACTACAGCAGCCGCTCAGGCCCCCAGAACAACACCTTGAGTTCGCGCACGAACGAGGCGAGATCGGGCTCTGCAGGTAACGCGAGGCCGGTTGGCTGCGCCATGGTATTGGTTTCGATCTTGAAACGTGCCGGCTGCAGCGGCCAGGGCAGATGGTGGATTTCGCCGCGATAGAGCCGCCCGCGGTTGAAGGCGTAGAGGCAGTAGCGCTCAGTCAGGAAGTGCTCCAACGTCCGCTCGTGTGCGGCGTGCGGCGTCTGGTGAGCCGGCCCGTAGGCGCAGACAAGTTCCGCCGGCTTCGGTCCATGCTCGCGCTTCGACCTGTATTCGACGTTTGCCGTTCCCCGTCCTTTTACTTTGATTGTCGCGTGCCAGTACGGCAGCCGATAGAAGACGCGCGCTCCCCATACCGCCGAAAGGTTCCCCGCATCCAGGCTGAAGAAATACACCCCCGGCTTGCCGCGATAGGTAACGTAGGTTCGGACGTTCACCTCGCCGAAGCGCGAGACCCACGGCATGGCCGGCACGCCAGGCGGGCGAAGATGATTCAGCCAGAAGGGCGTTACCGAGATCCAGGCGCGCCGCTCGTAAGTGTCGAGCATCAACGCTTCGGGGACCAGCGCGCGCACCACCTCCGGCGCGAGCGAGTAATGCAGGAAGAGCAAATCGTTCCAGCGCTGGGTCATGATCCACGGTGTCATAGGCGCCGGCCATGGCCGATGCGCCGAGGCAAACAGAATGGAGTCCGCACTCACCCATTCCGTGCGAGTGCTGTCGTCGGTTGTCAGGTGGGAGAGATCGCGCAATCGAAGCTCCGCCGCTCCTGAAGAAGATACTGCCAGTCCCGCCAGGTTGGATCAACCCAAGCCTGCAAAAGCGCCGCCTTGAAGTGGCGAGCGACACCTTAGTGGAGCTGCTGGCGCGAATTGGCACGTCATCTGGGTGGCGTGTAGCGCGAAGCTCATATCACATTCTTCTGTGCCGATTGCCACTGCAACGGACGGCGGCGAATAGTATCTTGAGTTGACTATAATGCCGCTAACGCCGCTCGCCTGATTCCGGACGAGCGGTGCGGGATGATGCTCGACAGACCCCTGTTCGTGCGGGGCCGCGAACTCTGGGGCTGGCTGTTTTTTGCACAAAGCCGGGGAGGGACCCATGGACAGCAAGCCAGCACAGAACATACAAGACTCGTTCCTGAACACCGCCCGCAAGGACAAATCCGTCATCACGATCTATCTCCTTAGCGGAGTGAAGCTGACGGGGCGCATCCGCTCCTTCGACAAATACTCCGTTGTATTGGAGACCAATAACCAGGAGCAGCTGATCTTCAAGCACGCGATCTCGACTGTAGTGATGGCCCGAGTGCCGCATGAGCGTCATGTCGAATCGCGCCCGGCCGGTGAGACAACCTCCACGGCGGCCGCTGGAAGTGCCGGCACGATTCTGGAGGGCTAAATTTCTTCGTACACCCGAAAGAGAAACTCGGCCCATCAAGGCCCGCACCGTAAGGAACGGGCCTTTTTGGTGGGCGTCCACTTTTCTTCTGCGGCAGGCAAGCGGGGGCCGGGCATCCCCCAGCGCGAAACCGATCCCGAGACCGACGGCCGTCCTGCTTCCGAGAGACATGCGCCGGCTGCGGGCAATGTGCCGCCCATCGCCAGGGCCGCGCGGAATGCCGCCTCGGCCGGCTCTGTGATAGGGGACGCCGAGGCGGGCGGTGCGGAACGGGAGGAATCGCTGGCCGAGCTGCGGGAGCTAGCCGGCAGCGCCGGCGCGACGGTTGCGGGGGAGATGAT
>DATGGM010000053.1:0-3659 GCA_035308525.1 Bryobacteraceae bacterium | reverse complement strand
CGTTGCTGCCAATGGCACAGGCAGCGTGAGCCTTCAAATCACCACCAGCCAGGCATCGGCGGCCGAAAGGCCCGCCGGAACGGGTGGCTGGGAGCCGATGATTCCCGTGCTTGCGGTGGTCTTCCTGCCTCTGGTGGTGCGCCGTCGCCGGGGTTTGCTGATGTTGGTCGCGGGGTGGATGGCTGTTTCGGTCGCGGGGTTCACCGCCTGCTCATCCTCGGGCGGGGGAGGGGGAGGATCGGCGCCGCCGCCGGTTACCCATACAACTCCGGCGGGGACCTACACGATTCCTGTGACCGTGTCCTCCACGGGCGTTCAACACACCGTGACGCTGACGCTGGTGGTGGACTGATGATCCCGAAGTAGCGGTTGCCGGGGAGCATGCGCCGGACCCCGGCGTGTCGGACAAAACCGGGGACCGGCTATACTCGATTTCATCGGACGCGCCCGGAATGGGGGCGTAGAAATGCACCTTGAGAGAGCGGGGGAATGACCCAGAAAGTGTCGTTGCAGGATGTCGAACGGGTGGCCGAACTCGCGCACCTTGAGTTGGCCGCGGATGAGACGCCGCGCATGGTTCAGGACCTGAACGCCATTCTCGATTACGTGGCGGAACTGAATGAACTGGACACGTCGGGCGTGGCTCCCCTGGCCCAAGTGACCGAACTCGAAGGCGCCGGGGGCGCGACTTCGCTGCGGCGGGATGAGCCGGTACCCTCCCTGCCGCGCACCGCGGTGACGCCGCAGGCTCCGGAGACGGACGGAATCTTTTTCAAGGTGCCCAAGGTGATTGAAAGATAGGGACTGAGGGACTAAGGGACTGACCACTGGGGAGACCGATTGGCTGGCGCGACAAAGACCGTGGAGACGTTCGTAGAGAAGCCGCCGACGCTGGCGCGACTTCGGGAGGACCTGGCTTCCGGAACCGTCAGGGCCGTTGATCTCGCCCTGGCGTATTACGACCGCATCGCCGCGCTGAATGATCCGTTGAACGTTTACCTGACCCTCACCAAAGAGCGTGCGCTCGAACAGGCGGCGCGCATGGATGCGATGGCGGCCAAGGGCGATGCTCTGCCGCCCCTGGCGGGCGTTCCCATGGGCATCAAGGACGTGCTGGTGATGCGCGGGGCTCCGTCCACGGCGGGTTCGAAAATCCTCAAGGGCTATCAGCCGCCTTATGACGCAACCGTGGTTTCCCGGCTGGAGGCTGCCGGAGCGGTGTTGCTGGGCAAAATCAATTGCGATGAGTTCGCCATGGGCTCGTCGAACGAAAACTCGGCCTACGGGCCGGTGCGCAATCCGGTGAATCCGGAAAGGGTGCCGGGCGGTTCGAGCGGCGGATCGGCGGCCGCCGTGGCGGCCAACCTGGCCGTGGGTACGCTGGGGAGCGACACGGGCGGATCCATTCGCCAGCCGGCCAGCTTCTGCGGCGTGGTGGGCGTGCTGCCGACGTACGGGCGGGTGTCGCGCTACGGGCTGATTGCATTTGCTTCGTCGCTGGATCGGGTGGGGCCGTTTGCGGGCAATGTGCGCGACGCCGCAACCATGCTGGGGGTGATCGCCGGTCACGACCCTTGCGACGCCACCAGTTCCCCAGCGCCGGTTCCCGACTACGCCGCGGAGAGCGACAAGCCGGCCGAAGGGCTGCGTATTGGTGTGCCGGGCGAGTACTTCGGCGAGGGGCTCGACCCGGACGTGCGCGCAGCCATCGAAAACGGGATTGAGTCACTGAAGGCGGCCGGCTGCACGATCAAGCCGGTTTCGCTGCCCACCACGCGCTACGCCGTTCCCACCTACTACCTGGTGGCGACCGCCGAGGCCAGCGCCAACCTGGCGCGCTTTGACGGCGTGCGCTACGGCTACCGTTCTCCCGCTTCCGACACCCTGAGCGACATGTACAGCCATTCGCGCGACGAAGGGTTCGGCGCTGAGGTCAAGCGCCGCATTCTGCTGGGGACCTACGCGCTGTCGGCGGGCTATTACGACGCCTACTATCTCAAAGCGCAAAAGGTACGGCGCCTGCTGGCGGAGGAGTTCCTGCGCGCGTTCGCAGACGTGGATGCCATTGCGACGCCGACTTCGCCGGTGCCTGCGTTCAAGCTGGGCGAAAAGGCCGGCGATCCGCTGGCCATGTACCTGGCTGATATCTACACGGTAACGGCGAGCCTGGCGGGGATCTGCGGGGTGACGGTGCCCTGCGGAACGACGACCGCGGGCCTGCCGGTCGGGATGCAGATCATGGCGCGGCATTTGAATGAAAGCACGGCGTTTCGTGTGGCGCGGGCAGTAGAGGCGGCGCAGATGTAGAGGTTTCGCTTTCCTCCCAGGTCTCAAAATCGAGACCTGGGGCACCCGGATTTTTGGTTGGGGGGTCGGGTCAGGAGCAGGACCGTCATGTTCGTCGGACGGAGATGGGTTGTTCTTCTTGTTGTACATTCGGCTTTCTTCGCATTGCACGCCGCGCCCCGCAAGCCGCATGTCGTCGCGTTGGGCGCAGGGAAACGGGTGCCGTATTCGAAAGCCGGCGATCCGGCCGGCGCCGCTTCCGGTGAGGATGCGCTCAAGATCCGGCCGCTGGTGGTTGATGGCGCAGTGAAGGAATGGACCACTGGCGACGCGCATGATGTCACCGACCGCAGCTTTGTGGTCCGCCGCGTTCTGCGGCTGAATGATTCTCTTCCCGGCGACAAGCTGGGCCACTGGGTGTGGCAGCGGGGACCGTGGCTCCTGGTGGACCGGGTGACCGGCCATGCGAGCCCCATCAAACTCCCCGATTACGATCCGGCCGTCAGCCAGGTGAGCTGGTTTCGCGACTATGGCGCTTATTGCGGCGTGACGGCATCGGGCAAGAGTCTGTATGCAGTGGTGGCGCAGCTGGCGGCGCGAAAGCCGGCGCTCGCCAAAAAGATCGACGCCTTCGATCCGGACCCGAAGAATCACCCCGATCCGATTTGCGCTCAGCCCGACTGGCAACGGGACCCGTTGCGGGTGACGTTTCACCCCGCCGGCAAGGGCGACCTCAGCTTCGATATCGTGCCGGGATCGGCAGTGCTCATCGAGGATTCGGGCGATGATGCGGAACCTGCCGACCCGAAGTCGACCGCAGTCAAGAACTGAATGCTAGCGGCCGAGTCCCGATGCGCGCTTCATGGACCGCGTGGAAACCGTTTGTGAACCGGGGCGAGGACCGGAGACGTGGTGATCCGTGTCACGGTAATAGCGAACCCACCGGCGCTTTTCTGCCCAGATCTCCCGGGAAAGATTCCAGAAAACCCAGGTGACGAACAAAGCGGAGGGAACGAGAGGAAGAATCATCAGCCATTTCATGTCAGCCATGCCAGACATCTGACCTCGCGGGCGCCCCAGTGAGGCTGTTTCTTCCCTGCGGCGAGCCCCCATTTTCAGCAGACACCTTTCGGCATAAAGGACGCACAATCAACGCCTAAGGAAAATGTAAAGCGTGGCGAGAAGCAGCGCCGGCGAGCCCGTGACCCGGATCGTCCGCAGGGGCAAAGCGACGGCCCATGGTTGCCTGCTGTGGGGAGGCGGAATCGCCAATGGTTGCCATAGCCGGCGCAGTGTCCACCCGGCCCGCGGGTCACTCCCAGATTCCGTTATTGCCGCGCTGCGGCGTCCGGCTGCGGGTCCGGCCCCTGGTT
>DATGGM010000052.1:0-3251 GCA_035308525.1 Bryobacteraceae bacterium | reverse complement strand
CGCGCCGGCGGCCGGTGCATGGTCGAGCACGTGGTGCGTACCGCCCTGGCCCTGGCGCCGCCGGAGCGTATCTACGTGGTGGTGGGCCACCAGTCGACCGAGGTGCGCGCGGCCATACAAACACCCGGTATCGGCTTCATTCATCAGGTGGAACAAAAAGGAACCGGCCACGCCCTGATGGCCGGAGCCGAGGCCCTCTCCGGCATGGACGGCCGGCTGGTGATTCTTTACGGCGATTGCCCGCTGGTGCGGGCGCAGACGCTGGAAGGGCTGGTCGCGGCCCAACAGTCCGCGGGCGGCGCGGGCGCCATTCTAACGGCCATCATGGACGATCCCTCCGGTTATGGGCGGGTCTTGCGCGACCTGGACGGCCGCGTTACCGGCGTGGTGGAGCAGAAAGCCGGCACACCCGAACAGCTTGCCATCCGGGAGGCCAACATGGGCCTCTATTGCTATCAGGCCGCTCCGTTCTGGCGTCATATTCACGAACTCCGGCCGGATAATCCCGCGCACGAGTATTACCTGACCGACATGGTCGAGATCCTGCACCGCGCGGGCCACGCCATCACTGCTTTTCGAATCGCCGACCCGCGCGAGGTGCTGGGCATCAACGACCGCGCGGAGCTAGCAGCCGTGGACCGCCTGCTGCGCGACCGCAAAGTTCGCGAGCTGATGCTGTCCGGTGTGACTATCGAAAAACCGGAGACCGTGACCGTGGACCCCGATGTCGTCATCGGTATGGACACCATCGTGGAACCCTTCGCGCAGATTCTCGGCAATACCGCGATCGGCGAAAATTGCCGCATCGGCGCGTGCTCCATCCTGCGGGACTCCCGGCTGGCTGACGACGTCGAAGTCGGTGCGTTCACCATCATCGGGACATCCCGCCTTGAACGCGGTGCGCACGCCGGTCCTTACGCGCGCCTCCGCATGGAGAATCACGTGGAAGCCGGCGCGCAGATCGGCAATTTCGTAGAGCTGAAGAAGACCCATTTCCGGGCCGGGTCGAAAGCCATGCACCTGGCGTACCTGGGCGACTCCGAGATCGGCCCAGACGTCAATGTCGGGGCGGGCACCATCACCTGCAACTACGATGGATTCCACAAGCACCAGACTAAAATCGGGGCCGGGGCGTTCATCGGCAGCAACTCTACACTAGTTGCTCCGGTCCAGGTAGGCGAAGGCGCCTATGTGGCGGCGGGGTCGGTGATCACCAGCGAGGTCCCGGACGGCGCGCTGGGAGTCGGCCGCGCCCGGCAGGTGAATAAAGAAGGCTGGGCCAAAAAGCGGCGTGACCTGGGCAAGGGCCGCCGCACTTAACTCAGGCCCGCATATTTTACTTAGGCTTAACAGACGCCGCGAAACCCCCATGTGCCAAAGAGCACCTCATATACTTGCACGCCACTGTACCGGTAGCGACTCAGCCGCATCCGGCGCCTCCCCCAGGCGACGCTGACTCCGCCCGCGCGCGGGCCGCCACCTACTTCCGCGCGCTCGATTCCCTGGACGCCGATGAGGTAGCCTCCTTTTTTGCCCCCGGCGCCACCGTCACGCTTCCGCGCACACCCCCGATTTTGGGCCGCGCAGCCATTCGCAAAGCGCTGGTGCAGCTTTCGCTGGCGGTCGACGAACTGCGCCACCAGCCCATACAGCTTTGGAATTCCGGCAGCCTGTCGGTGTACGAAGCGGACCTGACCCTGATGCTGCCGAACCGCACGCAGCTCAGTTTTCCCGTCACCCACATCGTCCGCTGGGTGGAAGGTATGATCCAGGAAGCCCGCGTGGACGTCTACCTGGAATCGCGCGTGGCGCTGGCTATCTCGGCCTTCGATCGCCTGCGCCAGTCTTCGCTATTTCAGCCATAGATCGATCGGCTTTTTCACGCCCTCTGCCTTGAATGGCAGCTCGATTTTGCGGCCCTGCCCCGCCGACGCATATCCCGCATACAGGGCTTCCATCACGACGCGCCCGTCTTCCCCGGTCGATTGCGGCTTTTCTTTTCCGCGCACGCAGCGCGCGAAGTGCCGCATCTCGTGCGGCGAGCCGTAATTCCATAGCTCGTCGAATACCGGATAGCTCCAGCCTTTGGTGGTCGGCGCCTTCTCCACGGCATACCCGTAGCCATATTCGCTGTACGTCGGCATGGCATTGCCCATGTGCAGGTTCGGATAGCTGACGCCGCCTTCGCCGTAGATCTCCGTGCGGTCGTCCATGCCGCCGCGGCGCGCCCAACTGTTCTCCACCACCCCGATCCCGCCGTTGGCGAACTCCAGGATGCAGATGCTATCGTCCTCGCCGCGCGTCTTCGCGCCGTGCACATATGTCCCCATGTGACAGGTGACGCTGGTGATGGGCGAGCGGTCGTAGAACCAGTAGCAGAACGCGATGCCGTGGCAGCCCATATCCATGAACACGCCGCCGCCGGACTTGTTCACGTCCCAGAACCACGGGCTATGCGGTCCGAAGTGCTTCTCGCTCTGCTTCACCTGGTACAGCTTGCCGAAAGCTCCGTGGTCGGCCATTTCCTTGGCCTTGACGTATTTCGGAGTGAACAGCAGCTCTTCGGCGTAGAGCAGCAGCACGCCATGTTTCTTGCATGTATCGATCATTTCGTCCGCTTCGGCCAGCGTCATGCACAGCGGCTTCTCGCAGACCACATGCTTGCCAGCGCGCGCGATATCCACGGTCATGCGGCAGTGCAGCGCGTTGGGCGCGGCGATCGTGACCATTTCGATGTCCTTCTCGCGCAGCATCTGCTTGTAATCCGTGAAGACCCGCGGAATGGCGTATTTGAGGGCCAGCTCTTCCGCATGGCCGGGAGTGGGCGAGCACACCGCCACGACCTCGGCCTCCTCCGGCATGATCTGAAACGATGCCGCGTGGATGTCGCCCTGAAACTGCGAACCGATGATTCCGACTTTCACTTTGCCTTGTGCCATAGAAGGAGTATTCTCGCACGTGTGGCGCGCACCGGCGTCTAGGCGGCTTCCTCCCGCGCCGCGTCGAACCGGAACATGCGGTTCTCCCGGTAGCTCCGCACCGCCAGCGCAATGTGTGTCATGGTGGTGTAGCCCAGCGTAGCGCTGCAATTGGGTTCCTGCCGCGAGCGCATGCAGTCGAAGAAATTATCCACGTGCTTGTCGTCGCCTTCGTTGCCCAGCCCCGGCACGATGATCTCGTCTTTGCCCCACTTCTCGATGAACTCCTTGCGGTACGGCTTCTCGGCCACGATCTGGCCATGATTGAACTGG
>DATGGM010000051.1:0-29386 GCA_035308525.1 Bryobacteraceae bacterium | reverse complement strand
CGCCACGCGGCTGTGCGCGATATCGCCGATGATGGCCACCCGCAGGCCCTCCAGGCTGGCGCGCCGGTCCAGAATGGTACGGGCATCCAGCAGCGCCTGCGTGGGATGCTCGTGCGTGCCGTCGCCCGCGTTGATGATAGGCATGGCCAGGTGGCGCGCTAAAAAATGCGGCGCCCCGGAGGCCGCATGCCGCATCACGATGGCATTCGGCCGCATGGCCGCCAGGGTGTTCAGCGTATCCACCAGCGATTCGCCTTTCGACACGCTGGAAGCGGAAGCCGCGATAGAGATGGCGTCCGCGCCCAGCCGCTTGGCGGCGATCTCGAAACTGGTGCGGGTGCGTGTGGACGCTTCGAAGAAGAGATTGACGATCATCTTCCCGCGCAGCGTGTCCAGCTTCTTCTGCGGCTCGTGCTGGACGGGTTGAAAGTGTTTGGCGCGCTCCAGGATGGCTTCGATCTCGGCGCGGTCCAGTTCTTCGATTCCGAGCATTCCTGCCGGCATGGGTTTAAACGGCTTCGCTCGCGGCGGTCCTCTCGACAAGCAGCACTTTTTCCATCTCGTCGATCTCCTGAAACTTAACTTCGATGATCTCGTCATCGGTGGTCTGAACAACCCGACCCACGAACTGCGCCTCGATGGGCAGCTCGCGGTGGCCGCGATCGATCAACACCAGCAGGTGTACGCGCGCCGGACGGCCATGGTCGAACAGCGCGTCCAGCGCCGCGCGAATCGTGCGGCCGGTGTACAGCACATCGTCCATCAGAATGATGTCTTTGCCCTGTACCGAGAACTGGATTTCGGTGGCGCTCACCACCGGCTTGATATCGACGGTGGTCAGGTCGTCGCGGTAGAGATTGATATCCAGGATGCCCACCGGCACGGCCCGCTGTTCGAGCGATTCGATTTTGCGCGCCAGCCGCTGCGCCAGCGGCACGCCGCGGCGGCGAATGCCGATGAACGCCAGCCGGTCGAGTTCGGAATTCTTCTCCAGGATCTCGTGGGCCAGCCGCACCAGTGTGCGATCGATTTCCGATGCGCTCATGAGTTGGCTTTTGACGCGGGTGAGGGGCATGTTGGAAGCCAACAGCGTAGCATAGGCGGAGCGCACCGGGGACTCGGCCGGCGGGCGGAGTCACTCGTGGCGTAGCGCGGCCACCGGGTCGATTCGAGATGCTTTGCGCGCGGGCACGTACGCCGCCGCCAGTGCGGCGGCCAGCAAAATCACCACGGCCAGCGCCAGTGCCGCGGGGTCGTTGGCCTTCATCCCGTATAAGAACGACGCCACGAACTTGGATGTGCTGAGCGCCGCGGCTATCCCGGTCGCCAGACCGCCCGCCGCCAGGATCAACACGTCGCCGAGGATCATGCGTACCACTTTGCCGCGTGGCGCGCCCAAGGCCATCCGGATGCCGATCTCGCTGGTGCGGCGGGCCACGTTGTAGGATACCGTTCCGTAAAGACCGACGCAGGCGATCGCCAGCGCGAGAAGCGCGAACCCGCTGCATAACGCCGCAAACGTGATCTCCTGGTTGATGGTCCGGTCGATATCCGCCGTCTGCGTTCTTACTTGGAACACGGGCACGCGCGGGTCCGCCCGGCGCACGATTTCACGCACAGAGTTGACGTACGCCAGAGGATTGCCCGTGGTGCGCAGCGCGTACACCATCTGGCTCAGCCGCGGCGGGCCTTGGTTGTAAGTGATATACGCAACTGGCGGGATGTTTCTCGTCAGGCCGCCGTAGCGCGCATTTCTGGATATCCCGACAATCTCCATGTCGCGCGCGAGGCGTTCTCCGTCTCCCATACCCAGCGTCAAGTGCTGACCGAGCGGATTTCGATCGCCGAAACTGGTCTTGGCAAACGTTTCGTTGATTACCGCGACGGCGGGCGCGTCCGGGCGGTCGCGCTCCTCGATATCCCTGCCGGCCAGCATCGGAATCTGCATGGTTGCGAAGAATGCCGGTCCCACGGAGAGAATGCGGTTGGCGTCATGGTCGGGCTCTCCGGCTACGCCGAGCGGGCGGCTGGTACCGGCTTCGATGAGCGAATCGTCCGAGAAGCTCGCGCTGCGCACGCCGGGAATCGCGCCGAACTGCTTGCGCAGGTCGCCGTAGAAGCCGGCTATCTCCGGGTCCCCATGACCCGCCTTGCGGGCGTCCAGCCGGAACAGCAGCACGTTCTCGCGATTGAAGCCGACGTCGATGGAGTGCAGGTTCGCAAGAGTACCGACAAAGAGCCCGGCCGCTACCAGCATCAGCAGCGAAATGGCGATTTGCGATGCCACCAGCAGATGGCTCAGGCCGGCGCGCCGCAAGGCATGCCCGGCACGCGGCTGGCCCGCGCGCGTTTCCTTCAGCGCGGGCATGACGTCCACGCGGGTGGCCTGCAGCGCCGGAGCGAGTCCAAACAATCCGCCGGTCAGCAGCGAAAGAGCGGCCGCCGCGCCCAACACGTGCCAGTTCAATTCCGCGTGCAGGGTGAAGTTCGCCTGGCCGTTGGCCAACAGCCATGTCAGAAAACGAATTCCCAGGACGGCCAGCGCCACGCCCAGGATGCCGCCCAGCGCTGCCATCAGAACGCTTTCTGTGAGCAGTTGCCGCACGATGCGTCCCCGGCCGGCGCCCACGCTCATCCGCAGCGCAATTTCCCGCCTTCTGGCGGTGGCCCGCGCCAGCAGCAGGTTGGCGACATTGGCGCAGGCCAGGGCCAGCACCAATCCCACAAGCGCCAGCAGCACATAAAGCGGCTCCGAGTACTCCCGGCGCAGGGTATCCAGCCCGCCTGCGCCTTCGTTGACCATCAGTGTCGGAAGGTTTGCCTTTTGCGCGTCGTTGTGGGCGGTGTCCGCCACCCATTGGTGAAACACCGGCGCCAGCACGGCCTGGGCCTGGGTGAGGCTTACTCCCGGCCGCAATCGGCCCATGACGTGGATCCAATAGAAATTCCGATCGAGATAGCCCTCGGGAGTAAAGCCAAGCAATAATTCTCCGGTGTGCATCGGGAGATAAACGTCCGGAACCACGGCGGGATCGGCTCCAAAGAATTCAGGCGGCGCCACTCCGACTATGGTGAAGGGCAGGGTATCGATCAGAACCGACTGTCCCGCCGCGTTGGCGGGCCCCCCGAAACGTCTCTGACTGTACGCGTAACTGACGACGGCCACCGCGGGGGAGCCTGCCCGGTCGTCGCCCGGAATGATCAGGCGCCCGGCAGCCGGGGGAACGGCCAGACCCGGGAAATAGCCGCCGGATACGTACACGCCCGTGGCGATACCGGCTTGTCCTCTGATTGTCAGGTTCAGGTTTCTTGCCTGCCACGATGGGTAATACGCGAACAGGGTCGAAAAGATGGCGTCGTATTTCCGGAAAAGCTCGAAGGCCGGATACGGAAAAATGCCGGCCGTGGTTCCTGTCTGGGGATCGTCATAGGTCGTGCCGCTGATTTCCGTCATGACGAAGTCTTGCCAATTGTGGTGGGCCTTGGCGTGCCAGTTCAATACCACCAGGGACTCGGGATCGCTCACTGGCAGCGCGCGAAGCAGGATTGCGTCCATGAAGCTGTAAATCGCCGTGTTGGCTCCGATGCCCAGCGCCAGCGACAGGACTGCCAGCACGGTGAACAAGCGGTTGGCCGCCATGGTACGGAAGGCGTAGCGCAGGTCCTGGCCGAGTTGCTCCGGAATCGTCCATCCCCACACGGCGCGGGTCTCCTCCGCAAGCCAGGTGGCGTTTCCCAGGTCGCGGCGCGCGGCCCGTTGCGCGTCGCCCGATGGCAAACCGCCGGCCTGGCGCTCTTCGGCTTCCTCCTCCAGGTGGAACTGCAGCTCTTCCCGCAGCTCTTCGTCCATGCGGTGGCGTTTCAGCAGCCACTCCAGCCGCCGAAAAAACGTCTTCATTGTCCCTCCTCGTCCGCCGGAAACAGGATCAAACCCATTGCACGGATGAGTGCCTGCCATTTGGATTGCTCGGCTGCGAGCTTTTTCCGCCCGGCCGGCGTCAGCCGATAATATCGGGCCCGCTTGCCTTTCTCGGACAATTGCCACGAGGCGCCGATCCAGCCTTTCGCCTCCAGCCGGTGCAGAGCCGGATATAAGGAACCGGTCTCCACCTGCAACAGCTCTTCGGAAGTATGCTGAATGTGCTTGGCAATGGCGTGTCCATGGGTGGGTCCGCGCAGCAGGGTCCGCAGGATAAGCAGGTCCAGAGTGCCTTGCAGCAGTTCCACACGCGAGGGTGGCAGCGGGTTCATTCTGTAGACACTCTACAGCATATTGTGTAGAATGTCTACTAGAATATTGCCGTCAGTTATGATTCTGTGGGGCAGGCTTCAGGCTGGCGGCGGCCTCCCGCAGCAGCGCAGTATTGCGCGTTAATGCTTCCGCCAGAATTCCCGCCTGGTGCTGGGCTTCCTTCCAGTCGCGTTTCTCGATGGCTTCCGTGAGCCCGGGCAGTTCCAGATGGCCGTAGGTAAATCGGGCCGCGTAGAGCGTGTGCAGGAACCACGGGCGTCCGGGGATACCGTCCGGGTTTGCCCAATTGGATTCCACCTGCATGATGGCGCGGTTCACCCGTGCGGTGAGTTGTGCGTCGGGCGCGCCCGCAGCCACGGCTTGCGCGATGGCCGCATTCAGATCCCCGCCGGCCGCCCGGAACTCGCCCGCGTGCTTTTCGAGCACCGAAAAATCCACGTGCGCGTGCGGCAGTGCGGCCGCGAACCGCGCAATGTCGCGTCCGTACGCCGCGAAATCGAAAGGCAGGATATCGGCGCCGGCCAGCCGTAAAGCCAATGTGCCCCAATACTGCGTCATCAGGGTGTGATAACGGTAGCCCGGATCGCCGAAATGATTCATCCAGAAAAAGTCGTCGTAAGCCGAGTGGTACACGCCGTAGGGGCCCTCGAACGTCAACTCCACCGTGGGGCGGCATAGATGATTTAGAAACACGGTGAAATCGGAACCGCTGCCGATGCGCGTCTCCACCATGTTCTGATCGGTCACGGGACGCGCGTCCTTCGCCGCGGCGCGCCCCGCGGCCGCCGAGGTGCGCCACTCCTGGTAGAGCGTGGTACCCGAAGGCGCAGGCATGTCCCGGCTGAGTTCCACCAGCAGCGGCGCCAGCGATCCGACCGCGCTTGGCTTGAAATACGGGCCCGATGTGGAGGAGTCCACGTTGAGATATGCCACCAACTTTCGGCGCAAGTCGTCCGCGAACTGCTCGCCCCATTCGGTGGACCCTGTGAGCCCTACCTCTTCGCCGTCCCAACTGGCCACCATCAGGGTGCGCTTCGGCCTGAACCCCTGCGCCTTCATCTCTCCCAGGGCGCGTGTCAGCTCCATCAGCGAAGCCGTGCCGCTGGATGGATCGACCCCGCCGAATTCCCAGGCGTCGCGGTGATTGCCCAGCAGAATCCATTCATCGGGAAACTGGCTGCCCTCCACGCGCGCTTCCACTACGTAATTGGGCTTTGGGCTGGTGTCCATATCCACCTTCATATGGACCCGCACGGCGCCGCCGCCCAGATGATACGCCAGCGGCAGCCCGCCCTGCCACGTTTTCGGAGCCAGAGGGCCATCCAGCCGTGCCAGCAGCGGCCTGGCGTCGCGCCACGACATGGCTACCGCCATAATCTTGGGTACCGATATGGCCTCCTCGATGGGAATGCGTCGCGCGCCCTCGACCGAAGCCCAGCCGGGTGTCAGCGGATCCCCCGGAACCAGGAAATCGTATGTGATCGAGCCGCGCTGGATGTGACTCTCCGGCCCCCAGGGTCCGTCGGGAAAGACCTTGCCGCGCTGGTAGCCGTCTTCCGCCGGATCGGAATAGATCAACAGCCCCGCGGCGCCCTCGCGCTGCGCCGTCAGCGCCTTGAATCCGCGGTAGCTGTACGGGTTCGAATAGCGCACCAGCACGATCTTTCCCTTGACGCTGATATGCTGCCGCCGCAGGACATCGTAATCCTCCGGGTTTCCGCTGTGCGCGTAGATCAGCGGGGCGGTCACTTCGCCGGATGCCGACATCGAGATGTAACCGCCGCGAATCGCCGGGTTCTTGGTGTCGGGGTCGGCGAAGTACGGGTCCTCGCGCAGAGAGGCGCGATACGCCACGGGAGCCACCATTTCCACGGTGATCGAGCGGGGCAGGGAAGTCAGCACATCGTAGCGCTGGATGCGGACATCTTCCAGGCCCTGCTCGCGCCACAGACGCTCTACATATTCCGCCAGCTCGTGATTGCGCTCCGATCCGGCCGGATGCGGCTCGGCCGTGAAGTAGCGGTGCTGCTTGCGTTCCCCGTCGGGCGACGGGATGGAGCGGAATTGCCGCTCGATGGCCTCTTCCGCGCGGGCGCTCTCGGGAGAGTAGCCGGTCATGCGCACGCTCTGTGCCTGGAGCACGGTCAGGAGCGAGGCACAAAAGCAGCAGAGGCGGCGGATCATGGCCTAGTATTCTACCTTGGATGCGATCGCCAACGGCCACGATCTCGGCGGCTCCTTCGACACGCGTGAGGGCGTCGAACGCAGGCGAACGCGCGCGGACGGCACCCTGATATCGTTAAAGTGCCCCGTTATGGCTGCATCCCGCCCCGCGTCCGAACTTTTCCCCGGAACCCACCGTTATCCACTAGGGGCCCCCGGCAAACTTGTTAAATATCCGCCCCTGGAGCCGTCTCATGTATGAAGAGCAGGAGAGGAAGAAAAAAGTGGAGGCCACCGCCCAATTGGAACCGGTCCGGACCGCTCCGCCAGTGGATCTGGACCTCGTATTCCGGGAGCACCACTCGACAGTGTTCCGTACGGCCTACCGCATCACGGGCAACGCCGGCGACGCGGAAGACGTCCTGCAAACCGTCTTCATGCGCCTGCTGCGCCGCCCACCGGACGCCCAAGCCGTCGGCAACATGGATAGCTATCTGCGGCGGGCAGCCGTAAACGCTGCGCTGGACCTGATCCGCTCCCGGCAGGCCGCGCAGCAAGTCCCACTCGAAGACGTGGCCCCCCTGTTATCCGAAAACGCCTCCCTTGCTCCCGATCGCGTGCACCGGTCCGCCGAAATCCGCCATTGGCTGCGCGGGGCGGTCGCCCGGCTCAGTCCCCGGGCCGCCGAAATCTTCGCACTGCGTTTCTTTGAGGGCAAAGATAACCCGGAAATTGCCCGGGCCCTCGACACCACGCCGGCCAGTATCGCCGTAACGCTATCCCGAACGCGCGATCGTATTCAGCAGGAGTTTTTGTCCTACATGGGAGAAATCAGATGACGCCACAAGATCCGAACATCGATCCGCTATTGGAACAAGCCATGGCCGAAATCCGCGACGAGTCCATCGATCCCGCCCTAATCGAGGCTGCCGCGGCCAGGGTCCAGGCACGCCTCTCGCAACATACCACCCTCCACAATTGCGAGGACTTCCAGGCCCTCATGCCGGCCTATCGCGCAGGCCAGCTATCTCCCGCACGAGCCTTGTTGCTGGAGGATCATACCCACGAATGCGTCGCCTGCTACAAGGCCCTGAAGGCGGCTCCCGTCCCGGCCGGGCCAACCATCACGCGCCGCCGCCCGCCAATCATTCTTTACCGCTGGGCGATGGCTGCCGCGCTGGTAGGCGCCGCCGGTCTGGCCTTCTGGGCATCGCGCCCAGGTTATTCCGGTCCCGAGGCGGTGGTCGAAGCCGCCGACGGGCTCATCTACCGTGTTTCCGACAGCGGCACTGCGCCCCTCGTCCGCGGCGCGGAAGTGCCCGCCGGCATCGCCGTTCGTACCGCCCGCGATTCTCGCGCCGTGCTGCGCCTGCGGGATGGTTCGCGCGTCGAAATGCGCGAGCGCTCCGGCTTCTCTGCTTCCGAACAGGGCCAGGATCTGACCGTTGCGCTGGATCACGGCGCCATCATCGTGCGGGCCGCCAAGCGCCACTCCGGCCATCTGTATGTCGCCACGCGCGATTGCCGCGTGGCCGTCACTGGCACCGTCTTCAGCGTCAACAGCGGGATCAAGGGTTCGCGTGTTACGGTGATCGAGGGTACCGTGCTGGTGGCCCAGGACCGTCACCAGCAAGTGCTGCATGCCGGCGATCAGGTGGCCACCAGCCCCGCCATGGGCGCCACGCCCGTGAAGGCGGAAATCTCCTGGAGCCACGACTCGGCCGCCTACATCGCGATGCTCAATGCCGTGACCGCCCTCAACGCTAAACTCGATAGCGACCATTTCCCGGCGCTGCGTTTTTCGAGCAACCTGCTGACGCTGGTGCCTGCCCAGACGGTGGTCTACGCCAGCATCCCGAATCTCAGCCAGGCGCTGACCGAAGTGCAGCAGGTCTTTGTTCCGAAGATCAATCAGAACCCCACTCTCGCCCAATGGTGGCAGCAGAATAAGCTCGACCAGGTCATCGCCGATATGAGCGCCATGAGCGGCTATCTGGGCAATGAGATGGTAGTGGCGGCCCCGTTGAGCGCGGGTGGCCGTCCCGGCCAGCCGGTGATCCTGGCTGAGTTGACCAAGTCCGGTTTCGAGTCCTTCGCGCAAAGTGAAGCGGCCAAACTGTCCACCGGCGCGAATGCCCAGCACCTGCGCATCGTCACGGATCCTTCTGCCATCGGGACCATTCCGCAAGGCCAATGCGTTCTGTTGATTCTGCCGAACCTGGTGGCACTGTCGCCGGATGCCGCCACGCTGCAGCAGGTCGCCGCCGGCGCCCCCACCCAATTCGCTACCACGGAATTCGGGCAGCAGATCGTGGGCTCCTATAGCTCGGGAGTGGGCTTGCTGTTCGCCGCCGATGTGCAGGCGATGGCGCCCGCCGGCCATGGCCACGCGCCCAACGTCCAGTATCTGATGGTGCAGCAGACCGGCAATGCCGGCGCCACCGAGACCCGCGCCGCCCTGATCTTCAACGGGCAGCGTACGGGCGTCGCCTCCTGGCTGGCCGCGCCGGCATCGCTCGGAGCGCTGGATTTTATTTCGCCGCAAGCTACTCTGGCCTGGGCCGCCGCAGTCAAGCAGCCCGCCGCCATCATCGATGAGATCATGACCATGCAGCAGTCCAACCCGGCCTTCCAGCAGCATCTGGCCGAAGTGCAGGCGCTGCTCGGTGTGGATATCCGCAACGACCTGGCGGCCGCGCTCGGCGGCGAAGTCGCCATGGCGCAGGATGGACCGGTACTGCCGCTGCCGTCCTGGAAGGTGGCCATCGAAGTCTACGATCAAGTCAAGCTGCAAGCCACCATCGAGAAACTGGTGGCCGCCGCCAAGACCGTCCAAATCCAGCAAACCACCGCCAACGGCCGGACCTACTATGCGCTGGCCGGCCAGAACACGCCGCAGTTCCCGCTGGTTCACTACGTCTACACGGATGGCTATCTGCTGGCCTCCTCCAGTCAGGCGCTGCTCGACACCGCCATTCAGAACCGCGCCGGCGGCTACACGCTGCCGCGCTCGTCGACCTTTATGGGGTTGATCCCGCACGATCAGTACACCAACTTCTCCGCCATGGTGTATTACAACGTCGGCTCGTCGCTTGCGCCGCTCCTGGAGCAGTTCAATCAACAGCAGTTCGCGCAGGAGCTGGCCGCCAATCTGAAGCCCACGTTGATCGCGGCCTACGGCGAGAACGACCGCATCACATTCGCCACCAGCGGCAGCCTCTTCACCACCATTGGTAATATGAGCCTGCTGCATTTATTTGAAAAGCCTGGAACACAGTTACACTAGAGTGCGTATCATGGGAGGGGCAGGCAGTCCTGCCCGCCGCCGCTTTTTAAGCGGCTCTCCCTGAGATGCAATGCAACCTGTCATTGAGCTTGATAATCTCGAGGTCCGGTTCGGCGAGCGGCCCATTCTGAAAAAACTGAATGGCGCGCTCACCGGCCGCGCCATCGGTCTTTTAGGCCCCAACGGAGCCGGCAAGTCGACCCTGATCAACACCCTCCTCGGCTTCCACCAGCCGTTCGCAGGCACCGCGCGCATCTTCGGCAAGGATATTCGCACTGACGCCAAGGCTGTCCGCGCGCTGCTGGGCTACATGCCGGAAAACGATTCCTTCATCGCCGGCATGACCGGCGTCCACTTCGTGCGCCTGATGGCTGAACTCTCCGGCCTGCCGCCCCAGCAGGCCATGGAGCGCGCCCACGAGGCGTTCTTCTGGGTGGGCCTGGGCGAGGCGCGTTATCGCAATCTGGGCACTTACTCGCTGGGCATGAAACAGATGGCCAAGCTGGCCCAAGCCATCGCCCACGGCCCCAAGCTGCTGTTCCTCGACGAACCCACCAACGGCCTCGATCCGCCGGCCCGCGCCCGCATGATCCAGCTCATTCAGGAAATCCGCGACCGCGGCGATCTGCGCCTGATCCTCTCCTCGCACCTGCTGCGCGACGTCGACGAGTGCTGCGATGAAGTCCTCATCCTCAAAGACGGCCGCATCGCCGCGTCCTGCAACCTGGAAGAAGAACGCCGCGCCAACCGCAAATTCCTGGAGCTGGAAACCCGCGGCGCCAACGGCACTTTCACTGCCGGCATCGAGCGGCTAGGCTGTGAAGCGGCTTCGTTCCCCGACGGCCGCATGAAACTGGTTATGCCCGACGGCGTCGAGATCCGCCAGCTCTATGCGCTGGCCGCTGAGCAGAACGTGCAGATCCGGCGCCTGAATCACAAGCGCGATTCCCTGGAAGATATTTTCCTGAAAGCCATGGAGGTGCCCAATGGCGGTGTTTAAGCACGCCTACAAGGGCTACGAAGGGGCCCTCACGCCCGCCTGGTCGCGCTTCCTCATCCTGCCGCGATATGCCTTCGCGGAGAAGCGCCGCTCTCGCTTCTTCAGCCTGTTTTTCCTGGTCAGCATTCTGGCGCCGCTCATCTTCGCGCTGCTGATCTACGTGCAGCACAGTCTGAGCGCCATGAAGCTGTTGCAGATTGGTTCGAGCAATCTGATCACCGTGAACGCCGCCTTCTTCATGAACCTGCTGGGCTGGCAGAGCATGATGACTCTGTTCCTGGCTGCCTTCGTGGGCCCCGGCCAGATCTCGCCCGACTTGGCCAACAACGCGCTCCCGCTGTATCTGTCGCGGCCCTTTTCACGCGCCGAATACGTGCTCGGAAAGATGTCCGTCCTGTTGATCCTGATGTCCATCATGACCTGGATTCCCGGCCTGCTGCTGTTCATCCTGCAAGCATCGCTTGAAGGCAACGGCTGGTTCGGACAGAATCTGCGCATCGCCGGCGCTATTTTTCTGGGTTCCTGGATCTGGATTCTGTTTTTATCCTTGCTGTCCCTGGCGCTCTCCGCCTGGGTGAAGTGGAAGCCCATGGCGGGCGGCCTGCTCTTCGGGTCATTCTTTGTGGCCGCTGGCTTTGGCGGCGCCATCAACGCCATCCTGCGCACGAGCTGGGGCAATCTGATCAACATCAGCCATCTGATCGGCACCGTCTGGACCTCCCTCTTCGAGCGGCCCATGCATCGCGGCTCCGGCGCCTTTTTCTTCCGCGTACATGGCGGCGACGTTCCCACCTGGTGCTGCTGGATGGCGCTGGTGTTGATTTGCGCCGGCTGCCTGTATCTGCTCTCGCACAAGATCCGCGGCGCGGAGGTGGTCCGGTGAGCGACCCGCGCATCGTCTTCGATAACGTCTCGCGCTTCTATGGCGAGGTGCTGGGCGTCAATCGCGTGAATCTCGCCATCCCGCCCGGCATCACCAGTCTGGTCGGTCCCAACGGTTCCGGTAAAACCACCCTGATGAACCTGATGACCGGGCTCATTCATCCCACGCGCGGCTCTGTCACGATCCTGGGCATTCCAACCGGGCGCCCCGAAGAGCTGTTTCGCAAGATGGGATATTGCACGCAGTTCGATGCCTTTCCCAAAGGGCTCACCGGCTACCAGTTCATCTATTCGTTCCTGCTGGTGCATGGCATGGTCGAGTCCGAAGCTGTCCGGCTGACTGAAGAGGCCCTCGAGCGCGTCTCCATGACGGCAGCCGCCGGCCGCCCCGTGGCCGCCTATAGCAAGGGCATGCGGCAGCGCATCAAGCTGGCGCAGGCCATCGCCCACCGCCCGACGGTGCTGGTGCTGGACGAGCCTCTGAACGGGCTCGATCCCATGGCGCGCAACGAAACCATCGCGCTGTTCAAGCAGTGGGGCGGGGAAGGCCGCCACGTGATCGTCTCTAGCCACATCCTGCACGAGGTCGATCGCATCTCCGATCAGGTCATCCTGCTCAGCCACGGCTACGTGGTCGCGGAGGGCCAGATTCACGACGTGCGCAGCGAAGTCAAGGATCAGCCCATGCAGATCCTGGTGCGCTGCGACAAGCCCGGCGTGCTGGCCGCGCGGCTCTTTGAAAAGGACAACGTGGTGGAAGCCAAGGTCAATAGCGACGGCCGCGGCCTGCTGGTGCGCACGCGCGACGCCGACAACTTATATCTGATGCTCAACCGCATCGTCCTCGATAGCGGCCTCGACGTCGATGCCGTGGCGCCCGCGGACGACGATGTGAATTCGGTCTACCAATACCTGATCGGCGGCGAAGGAGGCACCACATGACCTGGAGCCAGATTACTGCTATGCCCTGGATGCTGTGGCGGCGCCAGGTCGCCGCTATCCTGCGCCTGGAACTGAAGAAGAGCCTGTTTTCGAAACGCGCCTGGTGGATCTACATCCTCACGCTCGGCCCCGTCGTCATCACCGGCCTGCATTCGGTCTTCAGCAGCAACATGCACCACACTCTGGCGGAAGACAACATGATCTTCGCCGGCATTTTTCAGGTCTACTTTCTGCGCCTGGGTATCTTCTTCGGCTGTCTCGGCATCTTTTCGAACCTGTTCCGCGCCGAGGTGCTGGAGCGCACGCTGCATTATTACTTCATGTCGCCTGTGCGCCGTGAAGTGCTGGCCGTCAGTAAGTACCTTGCGGGATTGATCGCGGCCATCGTCTACTTCGCCGGCAGCGTGGCCGTGAGTTTCCTGTTCATCAGCGCCCACTGGGGCCCTGTGTTTCAGCAATATCTTTTTCACGGACCCGGCCTGGCCCAGTTGGGCTGGTACACGTTCACCGCCGCGCTGGCCTGCATCGGTTATGGGTCGGTATTCCTGCTCACCGGGATCATCATCCGCAATCCGCTGATCCCCGCGGCCGTCGTGTTTGTGTGGGAGAATCTGAATCCGTTCCTGCCGTCGTTGCTGAAGAAAATCAGCATCATCTTCTACCTGAAATCGCTGTGCCCGGCGGCCGATAACTTCGAAGGTCCCGCGGCCCTCCTGGTCACCACCACGGATCCCACCCCCGCCTGGCTCGCTATTCCCGGCCTGCTGGTTGTCTCCACTCTCGTGCTGGCGTACGCGGCCGTCAGATCGCGCAAATTGGAAGTCAGCTATAGTGAGTAGGTAATGTCCTTGCAACGCGCTGACTTTCTGACTCCCGCCGAGTACCTGGAGCTGGAACGTCGGGCCGAAAACGATCGTGGATGCAAATTTGAGCACTATCGCACGCTGCCATCACTCACCGACTACCTGACCGTCGCCCAGGACCGCCCGCACATTGAATACTGGAACCGGCGGGAGACCGGTAGCAGCCTCGTGGAATATGGCGACATCAGTCAGACGATCAGGCTGGACTCCGTTGGCGCCATCCTTCCTCTAGCCGAAGTCTATGACAAGGTCGACTTCGACCAGTAGCATCCTCCGCCGCCTCCGCGCCGCCGGCAGCGCCGTCAACGTAGCCGGCATGGCCCGGTACGGCATCCGGCCCGCGAAAGCCTATGGCGTGGCCACGCCCGCCATCCGCGCCATTGCCAGGGAGCTGCGCGGCAACCACGAACTTGCCCCCGCCCTGTGGTCCACCGGCGTCCTCGAAGCCCGCATGTTGGCTACTATGGTCGCCGACCCGCTGCGGATTTCCGAAGAAGAAGTGGAGCGCTGGGTCGGCCGGTTCGACTGCTGGTCCGTCTGCGATTCCGCCTGCATTTGCCTGCTTTGGCGGACTCCCTTCGCCTGGCGCAAGGTGCGTGAATGGTCCCGGCGCCAGCCTGAATACGAACGCCGCGCCGCCTTCGCCCTTCTCGCCGGATTGGCCGTTCACGACAAGAACGCCGCCGACCCGCAGTTCCGTGCGGCGTTGCCGCTCATCCGCCGGGCCGCCACCGATGAGCGCAATTTTGTGAAGAAGGCGGTCAACTGGGCGCTACGCCAGATTGGCAAGCGCAACATGCAGTTGTGCGATGCGGCCATTGAGCTGGCGGAATCCCTGGCCGCCAGCCGGTCGCCCTCAGCCCGCTGGATCGGTCGCGACGCCCTGCGCGAGCTGCAGCCACGCCGCCTCGAGGGACGCCTCAGGTCAGCTCGTACTTCCGCAAAATCTCGTCCCAATACCCCTGCGACTGCAAAATGATCTCCACCACCTCGCGCACCGCGCCGCTACCTCCCGGCGCAGCGGTCACGTAATGCGCCTGCGCCTTCACTTCCGTACGCGCGTTGGCCGTGGCGATGGCGAAACCGACGCGGTGCATCACCACCACATCCGTCAGATCGTCGCCGATATACGCTACCTGCTCCCGGACGACTCCCGCGTCGGCCATAATCTCTTCCAGAATCGGAATCTTCTCGATGTGTCCCTGGTAAACGTAGCGGAACTTGCATTGCTTCGCCCGCTCGATGGTCGCCGGAGACACCCGCCCGCTGATGAGTCCGGTGGCGATTCCCTTCCAACTTAACCATTGCAGGCCGATCCCGTCCTGTGAGTCGAACCCTTTTGTCTCTACCATGTTTCCCTGGTTTAGTGCATCCGGTACGTTAAGTAGCTTGCCGTCCGTCAGCACGCCATCCACGTCCATCAATAGCAGACGGATCTTGGAGGCCATCTGGATCGTTTCAGTAGTCACGCGGTAGGCGCCCCCTCGGCGAGGCTTAGAATATTGGATATCGGCTCAGAAATGCTCGAACGAATCGCGAAAACGATCACCCGTTATAGCATGTTTCAGCCGCGTCAACGCGTCGGCGTGGCGGTTTCCGGCGGCGCTGATTCCGTGTGCCTGCTGTATGTTCTGCATGAGCTGGCGCCGCGCTGGGATCTGCGCCTCACCGCCCTGCACCTCGACCATCGGCTGCGTGGCGGCGAATCCCGCCAGGATGCGGAGTTCGTGCGTGAGCTGGCCGCCGCACTGGATCTCCCGTGCGAGGTGCAGGAAGCCGACGTGGCGGCTCTCTGCCGTGATTCCGGCGACAATCTCGAGCAGGCCGCGCGCGCCGCGCGTCTGCGGTTCTTCGCGCGCGTGCGGCAGTCCGGCGCAATCGACCGCATCGCCACTGGCCACACCCGCTCCGATCAGGCGGAGACCGTGCTGTTCCGCTTCCTGCGCGGCTCCGGCACCGCCGGGTTGGCCGGCATCCGGCCGGTCACCGCCGAAGGCGTGGTCCGCCCGCTGATCGAAATCGATCGCCCGGAAATCGAGCAATACCTCCGTGAGCGCGGCATTACCTGGCGCACCGATTCCACCAACGCTAGCGACGCCTTTGCCCGCAATCGCATCCGCCGTCACCTGCTGCCGCAATTAACCGAGGATTGGAATCCGGCCCTCACCGGGACCCTGGCGCACACCGCCGATTGGGCTCAGGCCGAGGAAGCCTATTGGGATGTTGAACTAGCCCGCCTGGTCCCGGAGCATTTCGTCTTTGACCCGCCCGCCATCCTGATCCGCACCAAAGTCCTCGCCGGTCTGCGGACAGCCGTAGCCCGCCGGCTGATCCGCCGGGCGGTCGAACTGGCCAAAGGCGATCTGCGTGGTGTAGCCTTCGAGCACCTCGCGGGCATCCTGGAGCTGGCTACATCGAGCGAAGGGCACGGCCGCCTGCAGATTCCCTCACTCGACATCTTCCGCTCGTTCGAGTGGCTGCGCATCGCCCCGCCCACCGCGGATAATCTGGAAACCCGCAACTATCGCTTTCCGCTGCCCGTGCCCGGCGCCGTCCGCCTGCCTGGCCAAAAGCGGGTACTACACACGGAACTATTTGATAATACGAACGTAACGGAAACGTCCGGAGGCGTATATAATGGAGGCGTGGGATATTTGGACTGGTGTCGGATCTCCGGTCCCCTGGAAGTTCGGAATTGGCGGCCCGGCGATCAGTACCAACCCGCGGACCGCTCGGGAGCGGAGAAGATTAAAGCCCTATTCCACGAGGGGCGCGTTCCATTGTGGGAACGCCGCGGTTGGCCGATCGTGACTGTGGGCGATCAGATCCTTTGGGCCAGGCGCTTCGGCCCGTCAGCCGGCATGGCCGCCCGTTCCGGCGCAGGCCCGGTCCTCGGCATCCGGGAGACTGGCCTGTAACGTATTTGGAATCGAGTGGGATGCTTCTTACGTCTATACGTATAGCGGCTGACCTCATGGGAAAGTGCGGTGGGAGGTTTCGTGAATTCTAATATCAAGACAGCAATTTTTTGGGTGGTTCTTATCTGCCTCGGCGTTCTCTTGTGGACTATCATGCGCCAGGGTAAACACCCGGCGGAGGAGCAGATTGCCTTCACCGACTTCCTCGAACAGGTCAAGGACAAGAAAATCAAAGAGGTCAATATCAGCGGGATCGAGGTGCACGGCGTTTATCAAGGCGGCGACCGCGGTCTGCGCACTCTGATCCCCTCCAATTACCCGGCCGTCTACGATCTGCTGCAGCAGAACGGCGTCAAGGTTGAAATCAAGGACACCAACTCCAATCCCTGGTTCTCGCTGTTAGTGCAGGCATCCCCATTTATCTTGCTGCTGGCTTTCTGGATCTTCATGATGCGGCAGATGCAGAGCGGCGGCAACAAGGCCCTCAGCTTCGGGAAGAGCCGTGCCCGGCTGCATTCCACGCAACAGAAGAAGGTAACGTTCAAGGACGTTGCCGGCGTCGAGGAAGCCAAGGAAGAGCTGCAGGAGATCATCGAATTCCTGCGCGAGCCGCAGAAATTCCAGAAGCTCGGCGGCCGCATCCCCAAGGGCGTACTCTTGATCGGCCCTCCCGGCACCGGCAAGACTTTGCTGGCGCGCGCCATCGCCGGCGAGGCCAGTGTGCCGTTCTTCTCCATCTCCGGTTCGGATTTCGTCGAGATGTTCGTCGGCGTGGGCGCCAGCCGCGTGCGCGATCTCTTCGAGCAGGGCAAGAAGAACGCACCGTGCATCATCTTCATCGATGAGATCGACGCCGTCGGCCGCCATCGCGGCGCGGGCCTGGGCGGCGGACACGACGAGCGCGAACAGACCTTGAACCAGTTGCTGGTCGAAATGGACGGTTTTGAATCCAACGAGGGCGTGATCCTGGTGGCCGCCACCAACCGGCCCGACGTGCTGGATCCCGCGCTGCTCCGTCCCGGCCGTTTTGACCGCCGTGTGGTGGTGGGCCTCCCCGACGTGGGCGGCCGCGAAGCCATCCTGCGCGTGCACACCAAGAAGATTCCTTTGGGCGACAACGTCGACCTCTCCGTGCTGGGCCGCGGCACTCCGGGACTGGCCGGCGCGGACCTCGCCAATCTGGTCAATGAGGCCGCCTTGAACGCCGCCAGGCAGAACCGGAAAGTCGTCATGATGATCGACTTCGAGCTGGCCAAGGACAAGATCCTCATGGGCGCCGAGCGCAAGTCCATGATCCTCAGCGACGCTGAGAAACGTAACACGGCCTATCACGAGGCCGGCCATGCGCTGGTGGCGGCGATCATCCCGGATGCCGATCCGTTGCACAAGGTCACCATCATTCCGCGCGGCATGGCGCTGGGCATCACCATGCAATTGCCCATCGACGACAAGCATTCCTACAACAAGGAATATCTGGAGGCCCGCCTCACCATCCTGATGGCCGGGCGCATCGCGGAAGAACGCTACATGCATCACATGACCACCGGCGCGGGCAACGACATCGAGCGCGCTACCGATATGGCCCGCAAGATGGTCTGCGAGTGGGGCATGAGCGAGCTCGGCCCGCTGAGCTTCGGCAAGAAGGAAGAGCAGATCTTCCTGGGCCGCGAGATCGCCCAGCACCGGGACTACAGCGAAGAGACCGCTATCCGCATCGACGAACAGGTCAGGAAGCTGGTGCAGAAGGGTTATGACACTGCGGTGAAGGTCATCGAGGAGCATTCCGACGCATTGGTCCGCATTGCCGAAGCCTTGCTCGAGCGCGAGATTCTCGACGGAAGCGAAGTGCTGCAGATCATCAACGGCGACACGTTGCCGCAGATCGCGGCCAAGCCGCCCAAGGATACCGGCGATGGCACGCAGCAGGTACTGCGCCCCGCGCCGGACCGCCGCCTGCCAGGTCTTTCGGAAGGCGAACGGCCGCAGCCCGCGTGATCCCGCGCTTTCCCGTTTATCTCTTCGATATCGACGGCACGCTGCTCGATAGCGCCGAGGATATCTGTGCCGCTGTGGAGTACGTGATCGCCCTCCGGCCGGGCGCGCCGAAGGTGTCGTTTGAATATCTGAAGGGCTTCATCGGTCTGCACCTGATCGCGGTCTTTACGGAAGTCTTTCCCGGCTTCTCCGCCGCTGAAATCGACGGCCTGATTCAGGAATATCGCACGAATTATCTCGCCCGCGGCCACCTGAGAACCAGAGTTTATCCGGGCGTACCCGAAGGTCTGGCGGCGCTGGGCGGGCGCAAATCCACGGCCACCACCAAGGGCTCTCCGACCACCCGCGCCGTGCTCGAGCAGTTCGGCCTGATCCGCTACTTCGACCACGTGCAGGGCACCGACGGCTTCCCGTGCAAACCCGCGCCCGACGTGCTGCGCGCCGCGCTGGCCGCGCTCGACGCTAAGCCGGAGGACTGCCTGTTCGTGGGCGACTCTCCCGCCGACATGGAAGCCGGCCGCCGCGCGGGAGTCCGTACCTGCGCGGTCAGGTACGGGTACGGGAAGCCGGAGGAACTGGCCAAGTGGTCGCCGGATTATTGGGTAGGTGACTTGCGAGAGTTGGCGTGACTTCGTGCCGCATCCCGCTGCCGCCTAGCAGCTCCACACGTCAAACGATTCCACACTGCTGTTTCGCATCCAATAGACCATGCCGCTGGGCCGCAGCCGGCCTCTCTCGGGATCCCGTGTCCGATAAATCGGAAGGGATTCCGAACAGGGTTAGCTGCAGCCGCTGGTCCCCCCGCAATTGCCGCACTTATAGCAACTGCCGTTGCGCGTCATAATCGACCCGCACTCCGCGCACAGCGGCGCATCCGCGGTCATCGGCGCAAACGGCAGCTCCTGCTGCGGGCTCGGCTCCGTCGGACGTAGCGTGGCGGTCTCGCCCGCTTCGCTCACCGCGTACTCCGGCCCCAGGAAGCGCGCGCCCAGCCAGCGGAAAATGTAATCCATGGTCGACTTGGCGTAGGGGATCTGCTGGTTGCCCGTCCATCCGCTGGGCTCGAAACGCACATGCGCGAACTTGTCCACCAGGAACCGTAGCGGCACGCCGTACTGCAGGTTGAAGCTGATGGCCGTGGCGAACGCGTCCATCAGGCCGGAAATGGTCGAGCCTTCCTTCGCCATGGTGATGAAGATCTCGCCGGGGGAGCCGTCAGAGTACATGCCTACCGTGATGTAGCCCTCATGGCCGCCGATCGAGAACTTGTGTGTGATGGCCGTGCGTGTGTCGTCGAGCTTACGCCGCACGGGCCGGTAGACCACCTTCTCCACCGTCTGGGTGGCGGGCGCCAGGGCCGCCGCGGCGGCAGCCTTCTCGGACTTTGCCCCCGCGCCCGAGCTCAGCGGCTGCACGCGCTTCGAGTTGTCGCGGTAAATCGCCACCGCCTTCAGGCCCAGCTTCCAGCTCTCGACGTAGGCATCCATCACCTCGTCCACGGTGGCCTCTTCCGGCATGTTGATGGTCTTCGAAATCGCGCCGGAGATGAACGGCTGCACAGCTCCCATCATCTTTAAGTGCCCCATGTAATGGATGGACCGCGTCCCGTTGGCCGGCCGGAAACTGCAATCGAAGCAGGCCAGGTGCTCGGGCTTCAGATGCGGCGCGCCCTCGATGGTGCCGGTGGCGTCGATGTGGCTCACGATCTGGTCGGCCTGCGCCGGCGTGTAGCCCAGCTTGATCAGCGCCTGCGGCACCGTGTTGTTGACGATCTTGATCACGCCGCCGCCCACCAGTCTCTTGTATTTCACCAGCGCCAGGTCCGGCTCGATGCCGGTGGTGTCGCAATCCATCATGAAGCCGATGGTGCCGGTGGGCGCGATGACGGTCACCTGCGCGTTGCGATACCCGTTGCGGCGGCCCGTCTCCAGCGCGTGGTCCCAGCACTCCTTGGCCCCCTGATAGAGATCCTGTGGAATCTGGTGACTGTTCAGCTTGTGCGCCGCGTCGCGGTGCATGCGGATCACTTCCAGGAACGCTTCGGTATTGCGCGCGTAGCCGGGGAACGGTCCGGTGCTGCCGGCCATGCGCGCGCTGGTCAAATAAGCCTGGCCGCACATCACGGCCGTGATGGCGCCGGCATAATCGCGGCCCTGGTCGCTGTCGTACGGAATGCCGAACGACATCAGCAGCGCCCCCAGGTTGGCGAAGCCCAACCCCAGCGGGCGATAGTCGTGCGAATTACCCGCGATCTTCTCGGTCGGATAGCTGGCGTTATCCACGATGATTTCCTGCGCCATGATCAGGGTGTCCACCGCGTGGCGGAATGCCTCCACGTCGAACTGGCCGTCCGGACCCACGAATTTCATCAGGTTCAGCGACGACAGGTTGCAAGCCGAATCGTCCAGGAACATGTATTCCGAGCAGGGATTCGAGGCGTTGATGCGCGCCGTATTCTTGCAGGGATGCCAGCGGTTCACCGTGGTGTCGAACTGCATGCCGGGGTCGCCGCACTGGTGCGTGGCTTCGGCAATCTGGTGCATCAGGTCGCGCGCCTTGTAGCGGTCCTTGGGCTGGCTGCCCACCACGGACTTGGTCCACCAGTCGCGGTCCTGGGTGACGGCTTCCATGAACTCATCGGTCACGCGCACGGAGTTGTTGGCGTTCTGGAAGAAGATCGAGCTGTAAGCGTCGCCGTCGAGCGACGAATCGTAGCCCGCTTCCACCAGCGTGTGCGCTTTCTTCTCTTCCTTGGCCTTGCACCAGACGAATTTTTCGATATCCGGGTGATCGCAATTCAGGATCACCATCTTGGCCGCGCGGCGGGTCTTGCCGCCGGACTTGATGACGCCCGCGAATGCGTCGAAGCCCTTCATAAACGATAGCGGCCCCGAGGCGCGGCCGCCGCCCGACAGGATAGCGTCTTCTTCGCGCAGTGACGATAGGTTGGAGCCCGTGCCCGAACCCCACTTGAACAGCATGCCCTCCGTCTTGGCCAGATCCAGGATGGATTCGAGCGAATCCTTCACCGACACGATGAAGCAGGCCGAGCATTGCGGCCGCGTAGCGCCTTGCTCCAGCTTGGCGATGGCGCCCGCGGTTTCGTCGTAGACCCAGCCGTAGCCGCGCGCTTCCTTCACGCCCACGTTGAACCATACCGGCGAATTGAAACAGGCCTTCTGCGACAGCATCAGGTGGGCCAGTTCGTCGCGGAAGTTCTGGTTGTCCTCCTCCGTGGCGAAGTAGCCGTCCTTGCCGCCCCAGCCGGCGATGGTGTCCACTACCCGCTGCACCAGTTGCGCCACACTGGTCTCGCGCTCCGGAGAACCCAGCTTGCCGTGGAAATATTTGCTCGCGACAATGTTGGTGGCAGTCTGCGACCAGTCCACCGGCACTTCGATGTCGCGCTGCTCGAAGATGACCGCGCCCTTATCGTTGCCGATAGAGGCGGTGCGCGTCTCCCAACGGACCTCGTCGTAGGGCGTCTTGCCAGCCTCCTGCCGAGCCGTGAAATACCGGGGAAAGGCTACGCCTGTCCGGTTGAGCTTTTGCTCCTTTGTTTTCAACATTTCCATTTTTGCACTCAGGTCTACGGTAAGCTGTCCCATCTGGGCGCCCTCCTTATATTGTCGCGCATTCGTAATAATGGCCCAATAGGTAGTAGTTCGTCAAGAATTTTATCTATATGCAGTGCTATAGGTTACGACGAACGCGATTTAGGGAGGTTTTTGCGTGGTCCGCATCTGATAGTATTCCCTGTTATGGCTTTGCCCAAGCCGCTGATGCCCCCGTACGACATACGCGACTGGCAGCGCCGGCCCTTCGCCGAGCGCCTGAGAATGGTCTGCCAGTGCTGGGCTACACAAGGCTATGGCACTCCATGGCCGGTGTACGTTCTCTACATTCTTAAAGTGGTGTTCTATGCGGGGATGTGGCTTTTCTTCTGCTCGTTTTCGCGCGGGCCGTCCGCCGCGCCGGACGCCTTCCAGAAAGCGGTTCTGTGGAGCATGGCGTTCGAGGGGCTGGGACTCGGGTGCAGCAGTGGTCCGCTCACGGGCCGTTACTCTCCGCCGATCGCCGGATTTCTGCACTTCCTGCGGGCCGGCACTATCAAGCTGCCGCTGTTTCCCGCGTTGCCGCTGATCGGCGGCGACCGCCGTACATTCTTCGATGCTGCCCTATACCTGGCGCATTACATCTTCCTGCTGCGCGCCCTGCTGGCTCCCGCGCTCACTCCTTCGTTGCTGTTGCCGGCCGTCATTCTCCTGCCGCTGCTCGGCCTCACCGACAAGACCCTGTTCCTGGCCGCGCGCGGCGAACATTATTACGCCGCGCTCATCTGCTTCCTGTTTCCGGGCGAGTGGATTCCCGCCACGAAGGTCGTATGGATCGCGGTCTGGCTGTGGGCCGCCACCTCCAAACTCAACCGGCATTTTCCGTGGGTGGTAGCGGTCATGCAAAGCAACAGCCCTGTCACTGCTATCGGCGGCGTGCGGCGACTTCTGTATCGCGATTACCCGCGCGATCTGCGGCCGTCGGCGCTGGTCCATCGCATGGCACACGCGGGAACGGCCGTCGAATACACGTTTCCCCTGATTCTACTGCTCTCGCACGGAGGCTGGCCGGCCACCGCAGCTCTCGCCGTCATGGTGGCATTCCATGCCTTCATCACCACTTCCGTCCCCATGGGCGTTCCTATCGAGTGGAACTTCATGATGGTATACGGCGGCTTCTTCCTGTTCGGCGAACACGCCGGCGCCGGCATCCTGCAGATCCACTCGCCGCTGCTGATCGCTTTCCTGGTGTGCGCCTGTTTCCTGGTGCAGTTGATCGGCAACCTGGCGCCTTCGCGAATCTCGTTTCTCTACGCCATGCGCTATTACGCGGGGAATTGGGCGTATAGCGTCTGGCTGTTCCGGGGCGCCGGCGCGCGCAAGCTGGATGCGCATCTCACCAAAGCCGCCCCCTGCCTAAAGCACCAGTTGCGCAAATTCTACGACGAAGAAACCACCATCGCGGTCATCTCCAAGATCATGGCCTTCCGCGCCATGCATCTGCACGGACGCACGCTGCAGACGCTGCTGCCGAAAGCCGTTACCGACATTGATGAATACGAGTACATGGACGGAGAGATCGTGGCGGGCCTGGCGCTCGGGTGGAACTTCGGCGACGGCCACCTGCACCATCTGCAATTGCTGCGCGCCATTCAACGCCGGTGCCGGTTTGAGCCCGGCGAGCTGCGCTGCGTCTTCGTGGAATCACAGCCCATGGGCAAGCCGGATTTGGCCTGGAGCATCGCGGACGCCGCTACCGGTGTAATCCAGACGGGAGCCATCCCGGTGCGCGATCTGGTCGACCGGCAGCCTTGGCCTGAGGCCGCCGCCGCGTCATTGGCTCACTGAAAGCTGGGCCGCCGCGCTGGCCACTCCATCAACGGTGATCACCAGCGGATATTCTCCCGCGGCAAGCTGCGGCACCTGGATATTCGCCTGCGCGAGCCCTACGAAGTAAGGCGTCAGCCCCAGAAACTGAATCGGTGCGTCCACTCCACCGATTGTGGCGCTGAAAGGTAGCACCGCGCGAGCCAGGGTTGCCGCGGGCGCGCCCACGCCATCGAGCGGCGTGACGGTCAGACTGCCGATGCCCGTCAGGTACACCACAATCACCGATCCCGCCGGCGCCGGGTTCGCGGCTGTGAGCAGAGTCCCGTGCGGGTCCGTCGCCACGGCGCGGTTTGTATCGTACAGAAAGATACCGGGCGCGGCGGAGCCTATGGTCAACGGGTATTCGAGGCTTATTCCCGCCGGCGATCGCACCACCAGCGTGGCACTGCCGGCCTGCGCTTCGAACGGCACCTGGAAATTGATCTGCCCGGAATCGGCATAGAGCATCGGGCCGTAGACGCCGTCGACGGTAACGCTGACATTGCCCAAATCGTCCGCCAGGGGCAATGATCCGGCCTCCGCGCGCTGCGCTGCGAAACCGGCGCCGAATATGCTTGCCAGGCTGCCGGGGGAGACCGCGCCGGTGAAGCTGGCCGCATTGGTCACGCCGTTGACGGTGGGCGTCGTCTGGCAGCAGGACGAAACCAGCACGGGCGAATCCGTCACCGTGATGCTGGTCCCCGTGACCGGCGTCGCGCCGCCGAAGATGTCGCGCACAGTGCGCGCCTGAATTGCAGACGGTATCGCGAACTGCGCGCTGCCCGCCGGATTCCAGACGATCACCGCCGCGTCGCCGGTCGCCAGGGTGAGCCCGATCTGCCATGTGCCCGACGCATCCATCGCCGCGCCGCTGAGTGACGCGCCCAGCAGCCAGTCGAACATGTAGCGATATGCCTGGCCCGCCTCCGTCAGCGCCCGAGGATCGTTCTGCTCCGCGCCCACACAAAACGACGTGGCCCGCCCCCAGGTATACCAGTCGTAACGAGCCGCGCCGTACGCCAGATCGGTTAGATACTTCCGCACAATGTAGGCGGCCGCCTGGTCCGGGGGCGTGGTGGTGTCGCCGGATGCGCCTTCGGTATCCCACAGCGGCTTCGAACTCATACCGTATTTATTCATCACCAGCCGGACGTTGGCGATCTGCGCGCCGGTGGCTTCGGGCGGCGTGGTGTAGAAGTGGTGGCCGATGACGTCCGCATACTGGCCCGCTCCCGTCGCCAGGAACGTATCCAGGTAGCCTGCGGAATAAGCGGCGGGTGAGATCACGGTGTTGTTCGGATCCACGCTCTTGATGATCTGATAGGCCTCCTGGGTGAGTTGCGCCAGTTGCGCCACGGTGCCGGTGAAGTACGTGTTGTCGTTGGGTTCGTTCCAGACCTCGTAATAACGGATGCGGCCCTGATAACGCTGCGCTACGGCGGTGATGTAATCGCGCCAGTCCTGTATGCTGTTAGGCGGCGCTGGAGCGCCCGCGCCCACGTAGTTCACGTCGTCGGGATTCGAGGAAGCCCAGGCCGGCGTCTGGCCCAGCGTCAGGATAATGTCCGGTATGCCGTTGGCCTCGGCGGCCGCCACCCAGGTATCCAGCGGCGCGAAGTTCCAGACGCCCCGCAGCGGTTCGAGCGCGGTCCACGCGGTGCCTGAATCCCACAAACGCAGCGTGCCGAACCGCGCTACGGGCCAGGGCACGCCGCCCGATACCGGCTGCCCGTTGGCGTCCGTGAACGAGACATCATCCGCGGAAAATGTTCCAGGCGTGCTGGCCTGGATCATCAGCAGCACCGCGCCCGTGTCTTCCACCTGGCCGGTGACCGAGAACCGTTGCCACGACGCGGTGAGGGCCGCCGCCGTCAGGGCATAGTAGGCGTACGGCGCGTTTTGATCTTGCAGAATGACGTTGACGGTCATCCCCGGTTGGCCTCGCAGCCAGACGCTGAACGTATATTTGGCGCCCGGAATCACCGTGACCCCCTGCGTTAACTGCACGGCGCCGCTTTGGACTGCCTGCACGTTCACCATCTGCGCCGAGGTTCCGCCGTGCGGGCTGGCGGTGTCTTCCGAATACGTGACCGTCACCTTGGCCCAGGACGAATTATCGTTCCAGCCGTAAGCGATGTTGCCGGAGATCGGATTATTCTGGCCGGCCGAAACAAACGGCGGCTCGAAGCCGGCGTTCGACAGCGCGCTCTGCAGATAATTCGCGACATGGATTCCGAAGAAAGACGTTGGAATCGGCCCCAGCTTGGGCGTAGGGGGCGCCCCGCCCGTGGTGTACGAAACGCTGGCATCGTCCATCCAGACCGTGCCCGGCGTGCGCAGAGCCACCATCAGGTACGCGTTGGCGTTGACCACGATATAGCCCTGAATGGTCACCTCCTGCCAGTTCGACGACAGGTTCGTGTAGGTATCCAGGTACGATTCGTAAGGCGCCGAGCCGTCCTGGATGCGGAGAATGACCTGCGTGCCCGGCGCCCCGCGCATCCAGACCGAAGCCGTGTACAAGGATCCCGCCACCACCGGGATGCTTTGCAGGAACTGCGCCTCCCCGTTCGGCACGGCGGCTACCGTCATCTTCTGGCAGGTTGCCCCGCTGTGCGGGTTATTGAATTCCTGGGCGTATTGGACCGTGGAATTGGACCACGCCGAGTTGTCCGACCAGCCGGTGGCGATCACGCCGGTGATCTGGCTGTTCCCGGACAGCCCGAAATAGGGGCTTTCAAAGCCTGGATTGATGAGGGTGACGCTTGTCGCCGAGACCGCCAGCGCGCCACCCTGCCCGGCCAGCATGACGGCGGCCGACAATCGCAGCAGCGCCAAACCCGTATCGATCATCAATACGATTGTCGCGCCGTGCCGGCCGCCTTGCTTGGGTGATGCCTTGCTACTGCTCCAGCTGATAGAACCAGTAATCCGCCGTGTAGGGCACCAGCAGTTGATTCCCCACATCCGTGGATACCGCGCAGCACTCCGCGCAACCGCTTTGGGGAGACGCCGGCGCACTGCCGCCGTTGGTGTTCAGCCGCTGAATGTAGGTGGTCATCGACAGTCGCGTCCCACCGGTGTTTCCGGCCTGCGATCCGACCGTTTGCAGCAGCAGGCAGGAGATCGCGCCCGTGTTGGGGCAGCTTGGATCTGTCCCGGCAGTGATGCTTCCGAGCTTGTTGCCCCACACCATGCTGTTGTCCACGACACTCTGCCAGGTCGGTCGGGGCTGCCCATTCTCCGACGGGTTGGGTGACGTTTCCTGCGGGTTGGGGCTCAGAAAATGGGTGATAATCTCCTTGTTGTTGGCGCCAATCAGGATCGCTTCAGGCCGCGAATTATTACTGGGCCCGGATAAAGATCCCGTCTTGGACCAGGCGTACGATCCCGTGCTGGTGGGCAGGCAGATGTAGCCTTGTGTGCCTGTGGCGTGGCCCAGAATGTATGCGGTGTTCCCGGCGGGTACCTGTATGGCTGCGGGTACCACCGGTGGCTTCAGATCCGGCTGGGCTCCGTGAAGAGCCGGCAGAAGCAATCCTGTGGAGCACGCCAGCGTCATGGCGGCGATAAATCGGGCTTTATGTTGCAAGCAATTCTGCATAAACTTTCTCCTTATCGCCCGATGCTCCCACGCCAGTCGAAACACGTCACTACGTAAGTATGTAGAAACGCGGCCAAGAGTTGATGGCCATCGAATTGCTCTCATCCTTTACGGAGCGTCGTGCGGTATATGTGGATCGCGGGTGGCCTGGCCGTTATGGTTATATTTGGCTTGCTGTTGTCGATGGTCTCGAGCCCACCGTCTATCGGCAGGTAAGACACGCCCTGTTCAAATCTGACACGGCTGGCGTCACACCGATTCGAAATACCGCGCCAGTTCCCAGTCGGTAACCGCTTTCTCGTACTGCCGGACTTCCCACTCGCGTGTGGACGCGTAGTGATCCACGAACTCCTCGCCCAGCCATTCGCGTGCCACGCGGCTCCCGCGGAACAGGCGTGTGGCATCCCCCAGCGTGCGCGGCAGCGCCGGCGCATCGCCCGAGTAGGCGTTTACCGTGGGATGAGGTAGTTCGAGCTGGCGTTCGATTCCGTCCAGCCCAGCCGCCAGCGACGCGGCCATCGCCAGGTAAGGATTGATATCCGCGCCGGTAATCCGCAGTTCCGCGCGCGTCGATTTCTTGCTGCCCGGAATCACCCGCACCGCCGTCGTGCGGTTATCCAGTCCCCAGGTGGCATTCACCGGCGCCCACGCGCCGGGCACGGTGCGCTTGTAGGAATTGACGGTGGGACAGAATACCGCCATCAATTCCGGCATATTCGTCACCAGCCCGGCGATGTATTGCTTGAGCAGATCGGGCAATCCGGTTTCGCCGTAAAAGAGATTTCCGGCCTCGCCTGCCGGACTGAGGCTCTGATGCAGGTGTCCGCTGGAACCCGGCAGCGCCGCATTCCATTTGGCCATGAAAGTCGGAGTCAGGCTGTGCTTCGCGGCGATCTCCTTCACCGCAATCTTGAACAGCGCCGCGCGGTCGGCCGCCGCCAGGCCCGGCGCCACCGCGATAGCCGCTTCATAAACTCCCGGTCCCGTCTCGGTATGGAAGCCCTCCAGCGGCACGTCGAAAGCCGCCAGCCCTTCCAGAATCTCCAGCACCAGGTCCGCATTGGAGGACGCGCGTAGCACGCTATAGCCGAACATGCCGGGCGTCAGCGGCGTCAGTCCGCTGAAATGCTTGTCGCGCAGGCTTTGCGCCGTTTCCCGAAAGATGAAAAATTCGTATTCGGCGGAAAAATTTGCGCCGTATCCGCGATCCGCGGCCCGCGCCAGCACTCGCTCGAATACCTGCCGCGGCGCTTCTTCCAGCGGATCGCCATTGGGGCGGCGGAAATCGAGCAAAAAAAACGCAGTGCCCGGCTCCCACGGCACCAGCCGGTAGCTTGCCAGATCGATGCGGCAATGCGCATCGGGGTAGCCCGTGTGCCATCCCGTGAACTTCACGTTGTCGTACAGTACGTCCCCGATATCCCAGCCGAAGATCACATCGCAGAATCCCAGGCCGGACTCCACCGCCGACCAGAACTTCTCCAGGCTGATGTATTTTCCGCGCAGCGTGGCGTCGATATCGAACGCGCCTACCTTCACGCGCCGGATATGGTTGTCTTCAAAGCGCCGCCGGATCGACTCCCGGTCCATCAGAGCGCCACCCAAACGGACTTGATATTGGTGTACTGCTCCAGGGCGTACGAGCCCAGATCGCGGCCGAAACCGCTTTGCTTATAGCCGCCGAAAGGCGACGCCGTGTCGAACCCGTTATAAGTATTGATCCACACCGAGCCGGCCTTGATATCCGCCGCCATGCGATGCGCCAGCTTGATATCCCGCGTCCAGACCGCCGACACCAATCCATAGATGGTGCAGTTGGCGATCTCCACCGCTTCATCCGCGTCGCGGAATCTCAGCGCGCATAGCACCGGTCCGAAAATCTCTTCCTGCGCGATCTTCATCTGCGGTGTCACTTCCGAAAATATGGTGGGTTTGACGAAAAAGCCCTTGGCCTTGGCGCCTTCCGTGTCGCGCTCGCCGCCGCACAGCAGTTTCGCGCCTTCCTCCTTGCCGGACTGGATGTAATCCAGGATGCGCTCCATCTGCCGGCCCGAAACC
>DATGGM010000050.1:0-22952 GCA_035308525.1 Bryobacteraceae bacterium | reverse complement strand
ACCAAATCGTCGCTGCCACAATCCGTAGCTGAGAATTACGGGCCGGGCGCCGGAGGCGATTTCCCGCCGATCGAACCCGTGGCCGATGAGCGGTTGAACACCGAGTACAGCGAAGAAATCACTATCGACGACTGCTCCGGTAAGAGTTTCCGGGTCGCCGCCGGAAACGAGAGTGGGCGCCCAAGTATCGTAGGCCGCCATCGCCGAAAAGCATCGATTCAAACGCTTCCAATCCGCGTAGTTTGCGTCGGAAACCGGCGAACGCGCAATTCGCGCTGCCAGGTTCTGATCCCAGACAGTGACCAGCCTGCCGGGATCCCTGAAAGGCAGCGGCGCGAGCAGAACGGTGCGGACCGCGCTGAAAACGGCTGAACTGGCCCCGGCGCCAATCGCGAGTGTCAGCACGGCTGCAGCGGCAAAAACGGGCCGGCGAGCCAGCAACCGCAGGCCGTGGCGGAGATCGCAAAAACTTCGCGTGGCCAGTTGCATGGGACGTAGGAGCATTGAAAATATTCTCAATCCATTCTAAGACGGCCAAATGGCCGCTTAGACTACACCGCGACTGTCCAAAGGCAAAAAGGCATCTCCTACTTGACCGGATATGAAGTTTGCTCCATGCCCGTTGAGGTCGTGCAAATCCTCGGGCGTGAACGGCGTCGCCGCGCTTACGAGCACGCCGGCATGTTATCCCGGTGCCAGGTACAAAGCGGTCTTGAAAAGCGCCGCAGCATCAACGCCAAGCCCGGAAAGCGCCAGCCTGGCAGTGTGCGCCGGCGTCATCTGGATAATCGCCCGGCTCCCGGCGCTGAGCGCGATCCGCGGTCCGAACTCGCGCGTGCGCTGAGCGACGGAAAGGAGATTGCGCCATAGATGCCCACGCCCTCGCGGAGAGCCGCCGGAGTAGCGAAGAAGGAGACCAATGTCAGCGAGCGCGTCTCACAAAGGGTAAGTTCTGAGAATTCTGGCGGGCCTTGTACACTCAGGGGCTCCGCCGTCTCAAGTTCCAGTCGCACAATGAGGGCAAACCGGCGCGCGCCGCGGTGTCGGGATTGCTCCTGCCTTGCAGCCAGTTATAGGAATGTTGGCGGCCCGCCGGTCACCTCCATTCAAAACCGCTCTACCCCATGAAAACAAACGCCACGCCGTAACCACCCCGGTCCCGCCCGCTCGCTGACGTGCTATCGTCATCATGGCGGGTTGAGATTTCGCCGCCCAATGATGTCCGGAATCCGCGGAATCGTGCACATTTATGCACAATGATGCACAAGCGTCGGCTGTGAGACGAATTTACGAAACGAACCCAATTTTTCCTGTAGCTCATTGCAGGTAAGCACATGACCAAATACACAGCCCGCCCGGTGGACCTCTCCAAGCTCAAAACCGTCCCCCTGCAAGCCCGCGGCGGCAAAGTCCGCGTGGCCGATTTTGCGGCGCCGTATACCCGGGGCATGGGCATCGCCGCGTGGCTCGATTCCCTGCCCCACATCCTGGCCGGCGATTCTCTGCGCGCCGTCGTCGCCGCCATCGCCGCCGCCCGCTCCCGGAAGCGCGCCATCATCTGGGGACTGGGCGGCCACGTCATCAAGTGCGGCCTGGCCCCCGTGCTCGCCGACCTGATGCGCCGCGGATACGCCACCGGATTCGCCATGAACGGCGCGGCCGCCATCCACGATTTCGAGATCGCCCTGGCAGGCCACACCAGCGAAGACGTGGAAGCCGTGCTGCCCGACGGACGATTCGGCGCGGCCGAAGAGACCGGACGCGAAATGAACGACGCCACCTCCGCCGGAGACCGCGACGCGCTGGGCATGGGCGAAGCGCTGGGGCGGCGCCTCGACGAGATCGCTCGCCCCGAATTTGCCGGCGCCAGCCTGCTGCTGGAATCCTGGCGCGCCGCCACGCCTGTCACCGTGCACGTTGCCGTGGGCACCGATACGCCGCACATGCACCCGGCGGTGAATGCGGCGGCGCTCGGCAGTGCCACCCACCGCGATTTCCGGCTGCTCTGCGCATTGGTGGCGGATCTCGACGGCGGCGGCGTGTATCTCAACGTCGGTTCTGCCGTAGTGCTGCCCGAAGTATTTCTGAAGGCTGTCTCCGCGGTGCGCAACCTGGGCCGTCCCCTGGCAGATTTCACGACAGTCAACCTGGACTTTTTCCAGCACTACCGCCCGAAAGTGAATGTGGTCGAACGGCCGCACGCCCAATCCGGCGGCGCCGGGTATGCGTTGACCGGGCATCATGAGCTGTTGGTGCCGCTGTTGGCCGCCTGCCTGATCGAGAAGGAGCCATGACCCCGGAACCGCCGCCACCGGAAATAATCGCCCCGCCCGCGCCTGCCCCGCCCGCGGCAAGCCCCCCGGAGAGCTATCCGTTCTGGGGCTATTTGGATCTGCTGGCCTTCGTGACGATCGGGCTGCTCGGATTGGTGGCTGAATCGTTGTTGCTGAGGGTGCTCATTCCGGCGGCGGAAATCGAGAAGATCTACGTCCTGCTGCCCGCGCAGTTCCTGCTGTACGGGTTCCTGCTGGGCACTCTGGCCCTGATCTTTCACCGCTATTATGGCCGGCCATTCTGGCGATCGCTCGGCTGGATACCCGCGACGGTGACCAATTCATTTGCCGCCAGCCGCGGCGTACTGGCAGCCGTTGGCGTGGTGGCGGGCAGCCTGCTGCTGCGCACTCCGGACATCGACAGCCCCATGAAGAAGCTGCTCTCGGATCCGAAGTCCATCGTGCTGCTGGCGGTGCTGGGCACCACCCTGGCGCCTATGTGCGAGGAGATCCTGTTTCGTGGGTTCCTGCAGCCGCTGCTGGTGCGCTCGCTGGGCGCGGTTGGCGGCGTTCTGCTGGCCGCCGTGCCATTCGGCCTCCTCCACTTGCAGGAGTACGGCTACTCCTGGCGGCACGCCCTGTTGATTTCGCTGGCCGGAGCGTCCTTCGGCTGGATGCGCCAGCGCAGCGGCTCCACCAGGAGCGCCGCGGTGATGCACGCGTCGTACAACTGCGTGTTCTTTCTGCTGCTGGCGATGCAGCAGGCGGCCCTGCACGGGCGTTTGGCGGGATATGCAAAATAGCAAAATCGCTCTGGTGACCGGCGCGGGCAGCGGCATCGGGCGCGCGGTCAGCCTGGCTCTCCAGCGTGCCGGATACGCCGTGGTGCTGGCGGGACGGCGTGCTCAGGAGCTCGACCGGACGGCGGCCATGGCGCAGCCGGACGGCGGCCGCACGCTCCCGGTGCCCACCGACGTAAGTCAGCCCGACGCCGTGCGGGCAATGTTTGCCGAAACGAAGCGAGCCTTCGGACGGCTGGACCTGCTCTTCAATAACGCGGGCATCGGCGCGCCCGGCGTTCCCATGGAAGACTTGACTTACGAGCAATGGAGCCGCGTCGTGGGCGTGAATCTGACGGGCGCGTTTCTGTGCGCGCAGGAAGCCATCAAGCTGATGAAGGAGCAGCAGCCGCGGGGCGGCCGCATCATCAATAACGGCTCCATCTCGGCGCACGCGCCGCGGCCCAACTCGGCGCCTTATACGGCCACCAAGCATGCCATTACCGGATTGACTAAGTGCATTTCGCTCGATGGCCGCAAGCATGATATCGCCTGCGGGCAGATCGACATCGGCAATGCTTCTACGGAGATGACCGCGCGCATGGCGTCGGGCGTTCCCCAGGCGGATGGCACGCGCAAAGCGGAGCCGGTGATGGACGTGCGGCACGTGGCCGACGCGGTTCTCTACATGGCCAATCTGCCGCTGGATGCGAATGTTCAGTTCATCACCGTAATGGCGACTCAGATGCCTTTTGTGGGGCGCGGGTGACCGGTTACCGGGATCGCTTCCATATTCCCAGGAAAGCGGACGGCAGCGAGTGCGTCTATCTGTGCGGTCACTCGCTCGGCCTGCAGCCGAAAAGCCTGCGCGGCTACGTAGAGCGGGAGCTGAAGGAGTGGGAACTGCTGGGAGTGGAGGGCCACTTTCACGCGCGGCACCCCTGGGTCCGGTATCAGGATCTGCTGCGCGAACAGACCGCGCGCCTGGTGGGTGCTCACCCGGCTGAAGTAGTCTCCATGAACTCACTCACGGTGAATCTCCATCTGATGATGGTCTCGTTCTACCGGCCCTCCCCGCGGCGATACCGGATCATCATCGAGGAACACGCGTTTCCCTCCGATCAGTACGCCGTCAGGTCACAGATTCGGTTTCATGGATTCGACCCCGCGGATGCGCTGGTTACGGTGGCGGATGAGGACCAGTTACAGGAGTTACTCGACCGCGAAGGTGAGTCAGTCGCGCTGATCTTGTTGGCCGGTGTCAATTACTCAAATGGCCGGGCGTTTGATATGGCGCGTGTCACTCAGGCCGGCCATGCCCGCGGCTGCATAGTTGGTCTCGACCTGGCGCATGCCGCCGGAAATCTGATTCTGAACCTGCATGATTGGGATGCGGACTTCTCCGTGTGGTGCACTTACAAATATCTCAATGCCGGTCCGGGCAGCATTGCCGGCTGCTTCGTGCACCAGCGCTACGCCAACGACGAAAGCCTGCCGCGATTCACCGGATGGTGGGGCAACCGACTCGAAACACGGTTCCGCATGGGGCCGGACTTCGACGCCTCGCCCGGCGCGGAAGGTTGGCAGGTGAGCAACCCGCCGGTCATCGCGCTGGCTGCACTGCGTGCTTCCATGGATCTGTTCGATGAAGCCGGCATGCCTCAACTGCGGGCGCGCAGCGTGGCATTGACCGGGTATCTGGAATCGCTGCTTGACAGTCATGCGGGCGGCTGGTATTCCATCATCACGCCGCGCGATCCCCAGCGCCGCGGCGCGCAGTTGTCGATCCGCGTCAAAGGATCGGTGCGCACTCTCTGGGAGGGCCTGAAGGCCGCCGGCATCCTGTGCGACTGGCGGGAGCCCGACATCCTGCGCGTGGCGCCCATGCCGCTCTACAACACGGAAGACGACATTCAGCGTTTCGTCGTTGCGTTTCTCAATTCCTGCCCGCCGGGCAATTCCGCGCGCACCCGGTCGCGATAGCGGCACTCCTGTTCCAGCACCCGCCGGTATTCCGCCACGTCCACATCGCGCTCGCAACAGGCCATCATCAGCGCGCCGTCATCCCGGAAGTTGCCGTCCCAGTCGATCACCTGTTCGTCGCTCCAATCCGCGGAGTACTGCCGCAGCTTCTCGTCCGGCATGCGGTCGAAATAGGCCCGCAGGTTGATGCTGGTTTCGTCGGGACTCTCGTCGATCCAGGGTTCCTGCTCGAAGTTCCAAACCGGCTGTTCCATAGTTATTCCTTTGCAGCCGGGCTCTTCATCAGCTCGATGCGAATATGATCCGGCCCTTCAATGAATGCGCCGTCGGTAACTTGGATGCCGTCCTTGCGGAAACGGTCCAGCGTTTGGGGTAGGTCATCCACGCTGAACGCGATGTGATCGGCCACACGGCCTTTGGTCGGCTCAAATCCCTTGCGGCCTTTCCAAAGATCGGGCATGGCATCCCTGGCGTATTCCACCGGGTAGATGATGATGTTGACGTTGTCCGCGGTCAGCGAGGCCAGCGGCGCGACGTGCACCCCGCGATAGACGCGCGCGCTGGGAGGCCCGATATACCCGGCCAGACCGAAGTGCCTCTTGTACCACTGGCCGGCCGCGATGGGGTCTTCACTCAGCAGGTGGATGTGTCCGAAGCGATGATGCGCGGCGGTGTTCAGTTCAATCAGTGCATGGTCCGGGCCATCCACGTAGGCAAAGTAGAAACTTCCCGCCGGCTTGCCCACCAGGTCGCTGATGTCGGTGATGGGAGTCTGAAACTTGCTGCCCGAGTCGAGTTGCTTCTGGTAGGCGGACGGCATGTCTTCAGCGCCCCAGCCGAAATGCCAGATCGGGGAGACAATCTCGGACGGCGGTGGATCCTTCACCTTGTTGAACAGGATCCAGGATTTCTGAGCCCACACCGCATCCTGACCCTGGAACTTCCCTTTTTCGCAATCGAACTTCCGGGTGTAGAAGTCAATGGCCGCGCCGGGATCGGTGGCGTTGAGATGGATGTGGTGAAAATGGGCCTTGGGCAAGTCTTGCGCCGCGGCGGCGAGCGCCAGGGCCAACAGGATCAGTATTCGCATAAGTCGCTGTGCACCGTGTACTGCTTCACTATCTTCTTGGGACCTTCCTCGTTATGGCAATCCAGGCAGACCGGCCCGCTCAGCACCAGCCGGTGTTTGGTGGTGCTCCGGCCGTGAATGTTGTGACAACTGACGCAAGTCATGTCGCCGCCGTCCCGGATAATATCACGCGCATTGCGAAAGATGTGGCGGTCGCCGCCTTCGAGCGTGAAGTTCACCTGGAAATCGGCGAACAGGTCGTCGCCGGCCACGAAGTTGTTGGGGTAAGGCAGGCCGTTCGATTTGGCCTTGCCGCCGCGCAGATGGCACTGGCCGCAGATGGAAACAATTTGTTTGGGATCCCTGGAATGCTTTTTGGAGAACCAGATGAGCGACGGATCGTTGGGGTGATTCTCGGGCGCTACGCCGTGGCACGTATAGCAATCGAGCGAGGACGCCGAGAAAGCGTGGGTCTGAGGGTCAACCGCCGTAGTGTGACAGCCCGCGCAGCGCAGTGCGAACGCCTCCTTATCCCAAGACTTGCCGTCGCGCGATAACAAGTCATACTTGCCGTAGCCATCCGGCTTCAGTCCGCGCTGCGGCGGGTGCGCGCCCAGTACAAACGGCCCGTCCGCCGGAACCCGGTCGCTATCCTCGCGCGGGTGCACCGTGCGTGCGTGCGGGTTCTGTTCCCATGTGTCGGCGACTTTCACGCGGTGACAGAACAGACACTCATCACCGGTAACGTATTTGGGTATGGGCTGATTGACGTGGCTTTGCGCGAAGAGCGGACCGCAGGTCGCCAACGCCGCCACTAATCGTCGGCGCGCACCCACCCGAAAGCCTCATTCGACCGCTCGCCGCCGCGGTCCACATACGCGGTCTTCAGACGCGACAGGGCGTCGGCAGGCAACGGATTGCGCTTGGCGTCCACGTCGATCTTATAGATCCTGGACGCATTCAACCCGAAGATCTTGGCCTTGTCTTCTTTACTGAGCTTCTTATATCCGAATTTCTCGCACAGCTCATCGCTGATCTGGAAGCGCTTGAAGGCATCGATCACCCATTGCGGGGATCCCCACCACAGGCAATCGGTTCCCCAGATCACGTGATCCACTCCGTAGTACTTGATGTTCTTGCCGATGCCGTGCATGGCCATCGTGGGGTTCGAGATCGCCAGCGGGCCAAAGAAACTGCCGATCTCCGGATACACGTTATCGATCTTCGGATTGCGGCGCTTGATATCCATCAGGATGTTGTGCCAGGCGAAGTCTCCGGTCACCGGATCGTATTTATTGGCCTCTTCCCAGTTCGGCTCGGTCGGGCCGTGCTGGATCGCGGAATGATAGATCACCCAGGTGATATCGGGATTGCGGAGCGCGGCCTGCTCAATGTCTTTGGGATTCGCAAGATGGCCCAGAATACGCGACTGGTAAGAGTAGCCTTTGTGCACGCTGAAGATCTTCATGCCGCGCTTGCGGGACTCGTCGATGAACCACTGCGCGTTCTCATCGTCGCACTGGAAACCCCCGCCGGAACGGCCCGGATCTGTATGGCAATACCATTTCCAGGAAGCGATCTTATACAGGTTTAGCTCGCGCTCCATCTGTTCGATGGTGGCGGCCTTATCCGGCTTATTCGCGGCCTTGTCCCAGTAGTGGTTGGGCGCTAGGTTGCCCTGGCTGAGCGACCGCCTGGATTGCGCCAGGCCGTTGATTTCGTCGCGCGCCTGCGCCATCAGCCAGCTCGGCAGAATATTGAGTCCTGGCGTGCGCGCCTGCCCTTCCAGCACCTTGCCATCTTTATCGCGCTGCAACTCCTTCCCAGGGACGCCCGAGATCACGATCATGTCGGTCTCGCTGTCGAAGAACATCTCCTTGATGAAATTGTGGAAGCTGTAGGCGTCCTTGTCTTCCTTGAGCTTGAATCCCATGTTCCGGAAGAATTCCAGGTTGCCGATATCGCGCCGCAATCCGATGGGAATGCCGTTGGTGAAGTGCGACTGCACGTCCAGCACGAAGTACTCGCCCTTGGGCAGCTTCTCTTCGTACGCGCCCTGGTCGGCGGCTTCATCTTCATCCACGTCCCACACTTTCCCCCACACTTTGTTGGATGCCAGGAAGCAGGCGGCCAGGCCCATGGGAGTAGTCATGAATTTGCGGCGATCCATGCCCAGCTTGCGGGATTTCTCTTCGGCGATCTGGCCGGTCCAGTATTCGACTTCCTGCTGCTTCTGGGATTGGCGGCGCGGGATGTACTCTTCGTTCGAAACCAGTTGCGTGGGCACGGGCGACTCGACGCCTTTCAGGCGGTCGCGCTGCCCTTTTCGAATCCACATGGTATTAGCCTCGTTATTCGGAATCTGGTGTGCTCACGGATTATACGCCCCGGCGGGTGCGCGGAGCAATCGGGTGTGAAGTGCTGTTAGACTGAGACTACCAGGAGGACGTGCGGATGGTTTCACGCATCGACCTGGCGCTTCTCGCCCTGAGAATCGCCAGTGCCGCGGCTTTCCTTTATCACGGTAGCGCGATTCTGTTCGGCGTCTTCGGCGGCCCGGGTCCGCGACCGTTCGCAGCGTTCCTGCACATGCCGGCTGCCGTGGGTTACCTGGTAGGGATAGCGCAGTTCTTCGGGGGGCTGGCGATTCTGACGGGCATCCTGACTCGCGTGGGAGCGGCGTGCGTCATCGTCGTCATGCTGGGCGCCATTTATCTGGTGCACCTGCCACACGGCTTCGATATCGGTAAGGGCGGCTACGAATATGCCCTCGCACAGTTGCTGATCGGCGTGGCGCTGCTGCTGATGGGCGGCGGGAAGTATACCCTGGCAATCTGGTCGCGCCGGTAGCTCCGATTCCGTCTTACGCCGTGGCGATTTTGCGCCGCGCGCGCGCTTCTCTCCGTACGGGCTTGCGCCTGGCTTTGCGGGCTCCCAAGTGGTACTCGGCCATCTTGCGCTGCAGGGTATTGCGGTGAATGCCCAGCAGTTTGCTGGCGGCGGAGCGGTTTCCGCCGGTGCGCTCGAGGGTCCTCTCGATCAGGGTCCGCTCGAGAAGTTCGACCACCTCTTCGAGAAAGAACCCGTTGCCGACCAGATGCTCCACCAGCGCTTCGAATTTCTCCTTCATCTCATGCCTTCCCCGCATCCGGCAGTTCCCGAATGCCCTTTTTCAGCGCGTTGCCCCAAATCGTTTTCACTTGGCCGTAACTCTTGCGGAACCCGTCTTTCAACTCGCGCGGCGCCATGGCGGCGAACACGCGCGCGGCGTCGATCACGTACGGCGCCACCCTGGAATGCACGACGGCATCCGGCGGAGACTTGCCTGGCGTGAACGCCAGCAGCGCCAGCACCACGGAGATCGAGATCAGCAACCCGCGCACCAGGCCGAAACCCGCACCCAGCAGCCGATCGAAGAACGATAAGCCCACGGCTTTCATCATGCGTCCCAACAACCGGCCGACGATGCCACCCAGGATCAGCACGCCGAAGAACACAATCAGGAATCCGCAAAAATGCGCCACTCCCGGCGAGCTGACAAACGGCAGCATCAACGAACCAGCGGTGCCGTAGAACCAGATGGCCAGCACCAGGGCGGCGATCATCGAAACCAGCCCCACCACTTCGCGCGCCAGACCGGTGGAGAAACTGGTGACCACCGACAACACCAACACGATCAGCAATACGATGTCCAGCCAGTTCATAACGGCTTGCCCGTGAGCACCCGGTAGGCCTGCCGGTATTTCTCGCTGGTCTTGCCGGCCACTTCATCGGGCAATGGCGGCGCGGGCGGCTTTTTGTCCCAGCGGATAGATTCCAGATAATCGCGCACGTACTGCTTGTCGTAGGAGAATTGCGGGCCGCCCGGCCGGTAAGTCTCCGCGGGCCAGAAGCGCGACGAATCCGGCGTGAGCACCTCATCGCCCAGCACCAGCTCGCCGTCCACGAAACCGAATTCGAACTTGGTGTCGGCGATGATGACGCCCTTGGTTTCGGCGTAAGCCGCGGCGCTCGAATAGATGCGCAGCGTGAGATCGCGCAGGCGGGCGCCCAGGTCCGCGCCCACCACCGAGCACATGGCGTCGAACGAAATGTTCTCATCGTGGCCGGACGTCGCCTTGGTGGAAGGCGTGAAGATGGGCGCCGGCAGGCGATCGCTTTCGCGCAGGCCGGCGGGCAGCGGAATGCCGCAGACGGTGCCATGCGCCTGGTACTCCTTCCATCCGGAGCCTGCCAGGTAGCCGCGCGCCACGCACTCGATCTCTACCATTTGCGCGCGCTTCACGAGCATGGAGCGGCCTTCGAGCTGGGCGCGAAACGGCCGCAGCGCAGCCGGATACTCGTCCATGTTGGCGGTCAGGAAATGGGTGGCCGTCACGGGCCGCAGGAAATCGAACCAGAAGATGGAGAGCTGCGTCAGCACCTTCCCCTTATCGGGGATGCCGGTGGGCAGGATGTAGTCGAATGCCGAGATGCGGTCGGTGGCGACGATGAGCAATTGTCCGTCCACGCGATACACGTCGCGCACTTTGCCTTGCGCGTGTTTGGTGACGCCGGGCAGATCGGTATTGAGGATAACGGTTTCGAGTGTCACGGGTTTTCCGGGATCGCTATCGGGGGAGTAAATCAAATAATAGCGCGTGCGCGGAATTTGTCAAATATGAATTCCCGCGGCTTTCTTATCAAGTATGTACGTCGCCGCCATCGTCGAACAGCGATTGCGGCAGGCCGCTGGAACTGTGTTCCCAGGCGCTGGTGCGCCAGTTGTCGAAGGTCTTGGAGACGCGCATCCAGGTGGCCGGATTCAGCAGGAATCGCTGCGACAGCGCGAAAACATAAGGCTCGTACATGCGCCGCAACTCGGCGAGCTTGGCATCGAACTCCGCGGGGTTGTTGGGCGCCACTCCAGCCGCCGCCAGTCCGGCCTTGAACTCCGCCAGTGCCGTTGGGGGAAGGCGATCGGCTACCGGGGACCGGGGCGGCGCATTTACAATCTGCGCCAGGTCCACCACGGTGTGGCGCGCCATGGCGAATGTGAGGCGGGCCTGCCAGGGGGTCAGCCCATCGATACCGGCGATGACCACCGCGCACACGTCCAGGATGGTGGTCAGCGCGGCTAGCCACGACTGGTTGTCGTGCTGCGAGCGGAAGTACGCCAGCACCGGGTACGAGATATACGTTTCCAGCAGATCGGCCGACCAGATCTCCCACTCCTGGAGCAGCGGATCGATGGCCGCCAGGCCGTGGCCCTTGGCGTAGCGCCGGAACAACTCGGCGACGGTGGGCGGCGATCCCGCGCGCGCGTCCAGCAGCAGGATATTGGTCTCCCGTTTGGCGAACGACTGGTACAGCACCGGCAGATAGCTGATGACCATCGCCAGAAAACCGAACCCGACGCCCGCTTCCAGCACGAGCACGGCGCGCGCCAGGCGCGTGTGGGGAACGCCCATGCCCAAGGTGATGAACGTGGTGCCGCTGAGGTAGAGGCTCTCGAGAAACCCCATCCCGGGCGGCCCCACGGACCACTGCACCATGGCAAATGCCGCGATCATTCCGATGGCCCATACCACGACGAGGAACAGCAGAGAGAGCGGCCCGTAGAAACTGAGATAACGCTCGCGGCGTCTGTTGGTGTGGACTCGCATTGCCAGCCACCGCCACACCGCCCAGGTGGAGAGATAAAAGATCCGGCTGAGGCGCACACGCCGGGCCACCCGGCGAGGCAGGACGATCACCTCGAAGCCGTCCCACAGGATGATGACGAGAATGATTGCGCCGAGGATGGCTGCCAGGCCGGACATGGGCCGGCTCAGAACCAGCGGCTCATGATAACCTTCTGGTCGGTGTAGAACGCGATGGCGTCGCGGCCGTGCGCGTGCAGGTCACCGTAGAAGGAGTTCTTCCAGCCGGAGAACGGGAAGAACGCCATGGGCGCGGCGACTCCGATGTTCACCCCCACCATTCCGACTTCGACGCGGGAAGCGTATTCGCGCGCGGATTTGCCGTCGGACGTGAAGATCGACGTAGTATTTCCGAACGCCGACCTGTTCACCAGGCGGATGGCTTCGTCCAGATCCTTAACGTGAATTACGCTCAGCACCGGGCCGAAGATTTCCTCGCGGGCTATGGTCATGCCGGGCTGCACGCCATCGAAGACCGTGGGACCCACAAAGAAGCCGCCGTCGTGGTCTGCCGCGCGCTCGCGCCCGTCGACCAGCAATTGCGCACCTTCGGCCACGCCTTTTTCGATGTAGCCCAGCACGCGCGCGCGGTGTTCGGCGGTGACCAGCGGTCCCATCTCGATGCCCGGCTCGGCTCCGTCGCCGACGCGCAGGCCGCGCACCTTGTGAAGCAGCGCTTCCAGGAGCGGGGCGGATTCGCTCACCGCTACCAGGACGCTGCCGGCCAGACAGCGCTCGCCCGCCGCGCCGAATGCCGAACCCATGATGGCCTCGACGCTCTTCGGGATATCCGCATCCGGCATCACCACCAGGTGGTTCTTAGCTCCGCCCAGCGCCTGCACGCGCTTGCCGTGCGCGGCGGCGGTCTGGTAGACGTACTTGGCCACCGGGCTGGAACCCACGAACGAGATGGCGCGCACCAGCGGGTGGGCCAGCAGCGCGTCCACCGCTTCGCGGCCGCCGTGCAGCAAATTGTAGACGCCCGCCGGCAGACCGGCATCGTGCAGCAGTTCAGCGGTGCGCGTGGGCGTAAGCGGCACTTTCTCGGAGGGCTTCAGGATGAAGGTGTTGCCGCAAGCGATGGCGAAGGGAAACATCCACATGGGCACCATGGCGGGGAAATTGAAGGGCGTGATGCCCGCGCACACGCCTACAGGCTGGCGGATGCTCTGGCAATCGATGCCTCGGGAGACATTTTCGAGCGACTGGCCCATCATGAGGCTGGGCATGCCGCAGGCCACTTCGACCATCTGGATACCGCGGCGCACGCTGCCGAGGGAATCTTCCAGGGTCTTGCCGTTTTCCGAGGAGAGAATGCGGGCAATTTCGGGGGTGTGCTTCTCCAGCAGATCCTTGTAACGGTAGAAAACCTGTACGCGCTCGACTACGGGCACCTCCCGCCACTTCAGAAAAGCCGCATGGGCGGCGCGCGCGGCACGGTCCACGTCGTCCGCTGTGGCGTAGGGCACTTGTGCGATGACCTGCCCCGTCGCCGGATTGGTGATCGGGTGAAGCGCGCAGCCCTGCGGCTCTTCCCAGTTGCCGTTGGTGTAGAACTTGACGGTACGAACTGCGGTTTCGGTAGCGGTCATGATTCCCTCGAATGCCCTTCGCATCATCGTACAACGCCGGCTGCCTTTCGCGCAGATCCACTGGACCTGGGCCACCCGGCAATGCGACAATCAAATCTCAGGAGAGGGATGCTATGGCAGTTTATCTGGTCGAACGAAACCTGCCGGGGGTCTCCATGGAAGACCTCGCGGCCGCTCAGAAGAGGGCCATCCAGGTAGGTAAAGAGCTGACGGCCGAAGGCCGCGATGTGCGCTACATCCGATCCACCTTTGTGCCGGGTGAAGGCACGTGCATGTGTCTGTTTGAAGCGTCCAACCCGGAACACGTGCGCGAGGCCAACGAACGGGCCCGCATCCCGTTCACCCGGATCGTACCGGCCGCGGATCTGACTCCCTAAGTTTGCACGCCGCTTTCCAGCGCGATGCGCACCGTGGTTGCCAGTTCTTTCAGGGAAAATGGTTTCCCCAGAATGCAGGCGCCCGACCCCTTCAGCGCCTGTTCGGTGGTCTGGCCGGCGTAGCCCGAGACAAACATGACGTGAAGCCCGGGCCGTATTTTCTGTAACTCCAGCGCCAGTTCACGTCCCCCCATCTTCGGCATCACGACATCACTGAGCAGCAAGTCGATGGTTCCGGTATGCGCCCGCGCAATTCCCAGAGCCTCCTCGCCGCTGGCTGCCGCCAGCACCTTGTACCCCAGGCGGCGTAACTGTGTCGTGACCAGCTCTCTCACACCAGCTTCGTCCTCGGCCACCAGCACCGTTTCGCGTCCCGTCGGCGGGGGATGCGCCGTCGCAGTTAAGGGTTCCGCAACCGGTTGGTGACTGTCGGCCACGCGCGGCAGGAAGACGCTGAAAACCGTTCCTTTGCCGGGTTCGCTTTCCAACTGAATCTGTCCACCGCTCTGCTTGACGATCCCGTATGAAGTGGCCAGCCCCAATCCGGATCCCTCCCCCACCTTCTTAGTCGTGAAGAAGGGTTCGAAAACGTGAGCCTGAGTTTCGCGATCCATTCCCTCGCCGGTATCGCGAACGATAATGCGCACGTAGTCTCCCGGCTCCGACGGGGAGTTCTGGCCGTTGGTGGAGTCGATGCGCACGCGAGCGGTCTCGATCGAGATCTTGCCTCCCTGCGCCAGCGCATCTTGCGCGTTGACAGTCAGGTTCATGACGACCTGTTCGATCTGGTTGGGATCCGCCCTGATGAAACCGACATCCGTTCCGGGGACGAAGGTCAGCTCGATGTTCTCCCGTATGAGCCGGCCAAGCAGACCGCTCATTTGTGTGATCAGGGTGTTGACGTTCAACAGTTGCGGCTGCAGGATCTGCCGGCGGCTGAAGGCCAGCAACTGCCGGGTAAGGGCCGAGGCCCTGGTAGCAGCTTGTTGGACATCCTGCAAACGGCTCCGCTGGTCGGCGCTAAGAGGTCCTTCGAGAAGCCCCTCGGCCTGCCCCAGGATAACGGTGAGCAGATTATTGAAATCATGCGCGACGCCCCCGGCCAGTTGTCCGATCGCCTGCATTTTCTGGGCCTGGCCAAGCCGGGCCTCCAGTTCTTTACGTTCCGTCACGTTTTCGGCGAGGATATCGATGTAAACCAATCTTCCGGCGCCATCGCGGACTGCGCGCCCGCCGATCCGGACATGCACCCGCTGCCCGCCCTGCGTGATCCACGTACAGTCGGTTCCCTGAATCGTGCCTCGCTTCAACAGATCCGTGCGAAAGGTGTAAAATGCATCCGTGGAATCGAAGACCAAGGGCAGGTCGCGCGCCAGCAGATCGCCCTCCGCGCCCGGGACATATCCCAACATGTCCGACATTGCCCGATTCACCTGGAGCATCTGACCGCTTTCGGTGGCCCGGCAGATGGCGTACGGAGCCTCATCCAGCAGGGTCCGGTAATTCTCTTCGGAAACCTGCGCGGCGCGCTGCGTCACCAGCCGTTCGGTGTCGTCCAGCGCGACACCCAGCACACCGATGATCAGACCCTCGGAGCCCCGCAACGGCTGCACGTGAACCACGTAATCGCGCCCGTTCAGGGCCGCGTCGAAAGAGCAGACGCCTCCCTGAAGGGCGATCCTATGCGCTTCTAGGGCGCTCACTTTGGACTGCGTACCCGGGAAAAGCGTATCGATGGGCTGGTCTTTAAAATCCCGCGCGATGACGCCGGAAGCCTGTAATCCCGCACCGGTTAGCGCGGTGAACCTGGGCTCCAGATCGGTCGCCCACACCACGGCGGGGATCTTCTCCAGCAGCGACATGAGAGAGGCAAGAGTGGCGCATCGCCAACCGGTGGGCATCTCCGGACAGAGATCACCCGAGAAGAAATCCATTCCGCAAATTGTATCAGTAGCGGGCTTGCCGCGGCGGAGTGATAGCGATCTGGGTCGAAAGGGAAAGACGCTCCACGTTCCAGTACGCATAGGGCCGGATCAGCGCGGCCTTCACATTATGCAGATTTGGTGAGACCGCGATCAGCGTATCTTTGTTCAGAAGATACAGGAACGGCATCTGATCCCAGGCGATCTGCTGCACGCTGTCGAAGTATCGCTTGCGCTGTGCATCGTTGCGCTCCGCAGCTTGCGCCTGCATCAGGCGGTCGATCTCCGCTTCCCAGGGAGTCGCCGGCGTCTTCTGATTCGGATTCCACTGGTGATTGCTGGCGGAGCTGAGCCAGACATTCATCTGCAGATTGGGATCGAGATCGACATTCGCCGTACCCAGCAGGCAGGCCTCGTAGGCGAAGGTCTTGGTGAGCCGTTCGATGAGAGACGCAAAGTCCAAAGTAACGATGTTAAGCTTGATCCCGATAGCGCCCAGGTCCTGTTGAATCATGGCCGCCATCTTCTCCCGGGATAAGTTGCCGGCATTGGTCAGAACCGAGAACTCCACCACGTTGCCCTGGCGGTCGCGCAAGACGCCGCCTTTCATCTGAAATCCATCCTGGGCCAACATCCGTAGCGCGGTCTCCCGGTCGAACGGCACCGGCTTAAGACCGGTGTTATACCAGTGCCGGTTTGCCGGAGAAACCGGACCCACGGCCGGAACGGCGTGCCCATGATAAACCACCCGGCACAGATCGTCGCGATTGATGGATGCCAGAATCGCCCGCCGAAATGCCGCGGAGCGGAACCAGGCCCTCTTTGGTTCGGGCAGCGGGGCGCCAGGCGCCTGATTGAACCACAGCAGCTCGGATTCGAGCGAGGGCCCCACGTCGGAAATCGCGGCAGGATTGCCGGCGGCCAGCTTTTCGAAGTTATCGGCCGCCACGTTGTTGATCAGATGCAATTCACCCCGCTCGAATCGCACCATCTCCATAGTCCGGTTCTGCTGGATCGGGAGGCGGATCGAGTCCAGGTACGGCAGCCCGCGGCCCTGCGCGTCGCGCTTCCAGTAATGCGGGTTCTTCTTCAGGAGCACCTCGGAACCGGCCTGATAATTCGTCACGTAAAAAGGTCCCAGCACCGCCCCTTCTTTCTTGGCGGACTTCGACGACATGATCGCCACCTGGTCAAACAGGCGCTCCATGCCGGATACCACGAACGGAAATGCGATGGTGACCCGCTCCGGACCCAATACCGTGATCTCCGCCGTACCTGGCCCTGCGCGGAACGCGTCCCCCACAGGCGCGTGCACCTTCGGATCCATCACCATTCGCATGGTCTCGGCCACGTCGTCGGCTGTAAACGGAGTTCCATCCGAGAAACTCAACCCGGGCCGGAGCTGAAACGTGATCCGCTTCCCATTCTTGTCTAACTTCCAGGAGGCGGCCAACTCGGGCTCGATCTCCTGCGTGGACCGGTTTACCCGTATCAGCACGCCGCCCGTAAGATACCGGATCACTTCCGAGGGATCATCTTCGACTAACAGCGGATTGAATGTCTTGGGCTCGCCCTGCAGACAGAAGCGCAGTTCGCCGCCGTACTGGCCGTGCGCGGCCGGCAGCAGGACAGTCAAGGCCAACAGGATCGGCGGTAGTTTCATATAGCGGTGTGGCAAGGCTGTACTCAGGCGGTGGCGGCGATCTCCATCGGCGACTGCGGATAGACCTCCGCGCGATATTTCTTGCGGAGCTGCTTCGCCTTGTACATGCGCCGGTCCGCCGCGGCAAGCAGTTCCTCGGCGTCCGACCCGTTTTCGGGATAGTACGCTTCGCCCAGGCTCATGGAGACGCCGTTTCCGGCAGGCATACCGATGGCGATCTGTTTGATCTCGGCAATGCGGCCCTGAATGGAATGCCGGTCGCCCCCGGGCAGCAGCAGCACGAACTCGTCGCCACCCATACGGGCCACATAATCGTACTCGCGGCAGCGGCTGCGCAGGGCTTCCGCTACCAGACGCAGCACTTTGTTGCCTTCCAGGTGGCCGAAGCGGTCGTTGATCTGTTTGAATCCATCCAGATCGCAGACGACCACGCACAGGGGCTCGCCACTCCGCTTGCAGCGGGCCACCTCACTGTCCAGGCGCAAAAACAGGGAGCGCGCGTTCGGCAACCCGGAGAGATAGTCGGTGGTGGCGGAGTCTTCTACCTGGCGGAAGATCAGGGCATTCTCTACCGCCAAAGACACCTTGCTGCTGATGGCCAGCAGGATGCGGAGGTGGTCGCGAGAGAATGAGTCACTTTCCGCCCGGTAGAGCGTCATGACTCCGATGGTGCCACTGAGACCTTCTAGAGGTACTGCCAGCGCGGACTTCAGACTGCTATGCTTCTCCGGATTCGCCAGGTAAGCCGGTTCCACGGACGGATTGCCGTTCAAGATGGGTTTGCGGTTGGCGGCCACCCAACCGGAAAGACCTTCGCCCACCGGTATCTCCAGCGAGGAGAACAGCCGGAAATCTTCGCCGTTCACATACTGGGGGACCAGCTTGCGGTCAAGCCGCACGTAGATGGCGATGGCATCGTACGGTACGATCTTCTTCAGGCGCGCCGCGACCACCGAGAGGGTTTCGTCGAGGCTGAGGGAATTGCCCAGGTCCTGCACAAGTTCGAACAGCAATTGCACTTCCTGCCGGGCCGCGGCGATGGAGCATAGGAAGTCGTATTCGTTTGCCGCGGCGGCCTGCGGCGCCGAAACCTGGAAGCCGGCGGCCGGCTCCAGGCCCTTCTCGATGCGCACGTCGGTGGAGAGCCGGGCGCCGGCCTCGGGCATCGACAGCGCTAATTGCTCCAGGTCCAGGTAGTGTTGCTCGAGGACCCGCACCACCTTCGGGTCGAAGTTCTTGCCGGCCATGGACACAACTTCTTGCATGGCCTCCGCCAACCCCAGCGCCCGCCGGTACTGGCGGTTGGATGCCAGCGCATCCAGGCAATCGACTGCCGACAGAATGCGCGCACCGATGGGTATGTCTTCGCCGCGTAATCCGTAGGGATAACCGGAACCGTCCCACTTCTCGTGATGGGCCCGCACGATGGGCGCCACCGGATACGGAAACGCCACGCGCTCCAGAATCTCCGCGCCCACCACGGGATGAATCTTCATCTTCTCGAACTCTTCCGGAGTCAGCCGGCCCGGTTTGGAGATGATATGCTCCGGGACGGCCAGCTTGCCGATGTCGTGCAGCAGCGCGGCGGCCTTGAGGGCTTCCAGCTCCTGCCCGGACAATCCCAGTTGCTTTCCCATCTCCACCGCGTAGACCCGCACGCGCCGCAGATGTTCGTGCGTGGTGCTGTCTTTGGCTTCGATGGCCAGCGCCAGGGCTTCGATGGTGCGCATGTGCAGCCCGGCGATGGATTCCACGTGCCGCCGCTCGCCCTCCAGGCGCGCCAGATAGAGCTGGTAGGAACGGTAGATCAGATAAACCACCGGCAGCAGCACAATGGAACCCTGCCAGTGCATCTGCTTGGTGAAGGTACTGATGATCCAGGCGACAGATGCTCCCGCCAGGTAGAACGGGAACGACCAGAAGTAACAGCTATGCCAGGTTTCGCTGAAGCGCTTCCCCTCGGAGAGCGAGATGGCCTCGGCAATGGGAACCGTGTTCAGCGCGTAGTAAGCCAAGCCGGTGGCGATCAGCAGCAGAGGGCCCACCCGCTCAAAGCGCAGCAGAACAGGCCAACGGTACAGTGAGTAAGCCGCTACCACCGCGATGCCGGTGTTAGCGAGGCTGAAGGTCACCTGAAATAGTTTGGGGCGCTGCTTCGACTTCCAAAAGCACTGCACCAGCGTGCCCGCGCAGCCAATGATCAGGGTTTCCGAAGCGGTCAGATCCGCGATGCCGACGAACACAAACAGGAAACAGACCGACATGGTTCCGCGGATGCCCGGGAGATTTACCTTCAGGCCGCCCGCCAGCGCCGCCAGGATAAGGTAGAAGCAGAATCTATATAAGTTCTCCGAATGCCAGTGGTATAAGTTAATGCCGATGAAACTCAGACCTATCAGGCTGACGGCCGTAACGTAGATCTTCGCCTTGGCGTTCATATCGATCGCTGAGGCGGATACACCGCCATGTCAGTGCGCGTTCGGTATTCCTTCAGCCTGCGCAGCAGAGTGCGGCGGGAAATGCCGAGCAATGCCGCCGCCCGATCCTGTCTTCCCTCGGCTTTTTCGAGCGCCTCCCGGATCACCTGCTCCTCGAGGCCGCCCAACTGGCGCTTCAGCTCGGTTTTGGGCACCGATACCTGCGGGGAAGGCTTCAGATTCAAGTCCACTACGGAGATCTCCCAACTCTCGGCCAGCACCGCGGCGCGGGTGATGACATTGCGCAGTTCCCGCACGTTCCCTGGCCAGCCGTAGTTTTCGAGCGCGGCCAGGGCGTCCTCACCCAGGTCCAGGCGGGGATCTACCTCATGCAGAAAGTGATAGGCTAACGGCGCGATATCCTCCACGCGCTCGCGCAGGGGCGGCACCTGGATGCTCACCTGATTGAGCCTGTGGTATAGATCCGAGCGGAAGGTCCCGCCTTCCACCGCCTGCTCCAGATTCTTGTTGGTAGCGGCCACGATGCGCGCATCCACCGCAACTTTGCGGGTGCCTCCCAGCCTGTAATAGGGCACGCCGTCAAGCACGCGCAGGAGCTTCACCTGCATCTTGGCGTCTAGCTCCCCGATCTCGTCCAGGAACAGCGTGCCGCCGCTGGCCAGCTCGAACATGCCGGCCTTCTGTCCGTCGGCGCCGCTAAACGCGCCCTTTTCGTAACCGAACAACTCGCTTTCGATCAGATGGTCCGGCAGAGCGCCGCAGTTGATATCCACCAATGGGCGCTCGCAACGCAGCGAAAAATTATGCAACGCATTGGCGACCACCTCTTTTCCCGATCCGCTCTCGCCGGAGATCAGCACGGTGGCGTTGGTGCGCGCGATTCTCTCCACCAGGTGAAACACCGCTTTCATGCGCGAGCTCTTTACCACCGCGCCGGCGATGACATGGCTTTCGTCGCGGGCTTGCGCGACTTTCAGACAGTCCTGTGGGTACCGCGCATCCAGTCCCAGGTCCGCCTGGTTATGGCGAGGTATAGCCCGATGCAGGTTAAATCGGCTGGCATTAGCGCCACCTAGTGGATGGACTTTTGCGGGCATCGCCATATGAGTAACATACGCTCTACAAGGCCTATATTCAATGACAAACTCCGGCAGCAAAGTACTTCCTGTACCAAGATAACTTGAGGGTTATGAACCGGGTGATATCAATTGGCGCGAATCGCCACGCACTTAGTCGCGATAGTGACTAGGCGGATGTTAACCTTCGATAACTTCCCGAAATTACTTGCGCGGGCGCGGGGGAGACGGCCATCCTGAAAGGGGAAATGACCTTGGTTGGCTGCCTGGAGAACCGTCCACCCGTCTTGTCGGTCAGCATCTTCGCGGATTATGGCGCGCGGGCGGGCGTCCTGCGCGACGTGGCCTTCGAAATCCGGCCAGGTGAGATCGTCGGCCTGGCGGGCCAGAGCGGATCGGGAAAGAGCACCATCGCCCTGGCCATCATGCGGCTGCTGCATCTGAAGAACGGCGCGGTGCACGGGCACATCTGGTTCCGCGGCCGCGACCTGATGGGTTGCACGGAGCGCGAGATGCGCGGCATCCGCGGTCGTGAGATCGCGCTGGTGCTGCAGAATCCGGTATCCTCGCTCAACCCCGCGCTGCGCATCGGAGTGCAACTGGAGGAGGCCTGGAAAGCTCATGCGCACGGACCCCGCGCCCGCCGCGAAACGGCCATCCTGGAGGCGCTCGAGGCCGTCAGCCTGGTGGTGGACAAGCCGTTCCTGCGGCGCTACCCGGGCGAGTTGAGCGTGGGACAGGCGCAGCGTGTCCTGATCGCCATGGCCATCCTGCACGGTCCCGCTCTGCTGATCGCCGACGAGGCCACCAGTGCCCTCGACGCGCTCACCCAATCCGAAGTTCTGAGCCTGTTCGCGCGACTCAACCGGCAGCTCGGCATGGCCATTCTGTATATCTCGCATGATTTGCTGTCGATCGCGTCGCTGTGCGCCCGCGTGGCCATTCTGCACGAGGGCGAGATCGTGGAGTTCGCGCCCGTGGAGCAAATCTTTAAGGACCCCGCCCATCCTTACACCCGCCGCCTCATCGACGCTCTGCCCGCCGTCCGCCATGGCGCTACAATCGCTTTTTCTTGATGAAAACATCTCGTCTGACCGCTCTTTTGATTTCCGTTGCGTCGTTCGCACCGGGCGCACCGGGCGCGCCGCCGGACATCTACACACGCATCGGCCACGTCGTCTGGCTGGTCGATACCATTGATGGGCCGTTGCACGCATGGTCGAGCCTCGGCCTTTCGGATGTGCATGACTTCGGCAAGATCCCGTTCCAGGGGGAGTATCGGGGCCGCCCTATCACGGGCCGCGCGCACATGGCCTCGGGACACCTGGGAAGCCTGGCCGTGGATATGCTGGAGCCGCAAGGGGGCGAAAGTGCCTTCAACGCCTTCTTATCGATGCACGGAGACGGTATCTTCTCCATCGTTTACGAGATGGCGAGCAAGGATGACATGGCCAGGGAGGTCGCGCGCATGGGCGGAGCAGGCGTGCAAGTGCTCCAGCGCCTACAGGTGGACACGGATCGCGGCCCGGCCGCATTTACGTTCTTCGATACCGAGCCAAGGGGCAAATACGTGCTCGGCCTGGTCCACTGGCCGGGCGCGGCGGCGGCGCACACTGGACCAGTCCTGGTCTCACATATAGCGTTCGTGATCCGCGATGCCCAGCCGGTTTCCGATTATTGGCAGCAGATCGGGTTCCCGGCCATGCCGGTGGCTCACGCCAGCCCGCGCGAAGACTCTCGCTACCACGGTATGCCCCTTTTATTGCCATTCGAAGTCGGCTGGCACAAGTACACACAGCCGACCTTTGAGTGGATCGTTCCGCCGCAGGAGCCGGCCAACTGCTATGCCGATTTCCTGAAGGTTCACGGTGAAGGCATTCATCACCTGGGCCTGCCGGTGGACGACCTCGACGGAGCCATTGCCAGGTACAAAGCCATGGGATACGCAGTGGTGCAATCGGGCGCCTGGGGCGATGTCGGCAAGAAGGGTTCGGGCCGTTACGGGTATATGGCGACGGATTCGATCGGGGGCGTCACCGTGGAACTGATTCACGCGTATAACTGACCGGAGTGCTGCCGACCCGAAACTTGTGATAATA
>DATGGM010000049.1:0-10584 GCA_035308525.1 Bryobacteraceae bacterium | reverse complement strand
TACACCGGCGCCGACCGCGACCGCATGGGCGTGATCGAATCCGCCAACCGCGGCACGGTGCTGCTGGATGAAATCGGCGACATCGAGCTCAACTTCCAGTTCAAGCTGCTGCGTTTCCTGCAGGAGCGCGAGATCCGCCCGGTGGGCGCCTCGCGCGGCAGGCAGGTGGACGTGCGGGTGCTCGCCGCCACCAACCGCGATATGCAGAAGCTGGTGGACGACGGCAAATTCCGCGAGGATCTCTGGTTCCGCCTCAACGTGGTGCGCATCCCGATTCCGCCCCTGCGCGACCGCCGCGGCGATGTGCCGCTGCTGGCCCGCTTCTTCCTGAATAAGTACAACGCCCGCTACCAGCACACCACCCGCCTGATGGAATCCGGCCTCAAAGCCTTGCAGGAGTATACCTGGCCCGGAAACGTCCGCCAGTTGCAGCATCTGATGGAGCGCCTCGCCATTCTGGCCCCCAGCGCACGCATCGACGCGGAAGCCGTGGAGCAGGCCGTCTCCGCCATGGAAGCCCGTGAAGAGCCGGTCGAGACGCTGGCCGGAGCCGAAGAGGAACAAATCCGCAAGGTATTGGCGGCCACCGCGGGCAATAAAAGCCGCGCCGCGCACATCCTGGGAATCGAGCGCAAAACGCTCTATCGAAAGCTGGAGCGCATGAAGCTTTAGCCTCAGTACTAGTAATAATGCCTGAGCTGCCCCGGGAATTATCCGTACCGTCATTGTGTCCGCCGGAACTTGTTCCCCAATGTACATCCACTTATAATTCAAGCCTGGGTAGCCGCTCCTCATTTCCATGACACGTCTCTTTCTGTCCGCGCTCTTGGCCGGGTCGTTGGCCGCCCAAACGCTTTCCTTCACGCCTTTTAACGTCACCGCCGGCAGCGCGCCGATGGCTGTCCGCCTGATTGACTTCAACGGGGATAGCAGGCCGGACATCGTGGTCATCAATGCGGGCGGATTGGGCACTGTTTCCGTTCTTCTGAACCAGGGTGGCGGGAAGTTCTCGAAACCCATTACGACTGAAACCGGCGGTTTGGGCGCCGTGACGCTCACCTCCGGCGATTTCAATCACGATGGCAAAGCCGACCTGGCGGTAGTCAATAATCTGTCGAACGACGTGTCCATTTTGCTGGGCCTGGGAAACGGGACCTTTCAGCCGGGCACTTTCGTCGCCGTCCACGGAGGTCCGGTAGCCATTACCGAGGCGGATTTCAATCATGACGGCAACTTGGACCTGGCGGTAGTGAATAGCTTCACGGGCGACCTGTCTATCCTGCTGGGCAAACGGGACGGTGGTTTCCAGCCGGCCAGCAATGTTTACGTCGGCAGCGCTCCGACCAACGTCAAGGCCGGCGATTTTAACGGCGATGGCATTCCGGATCTGGCCGTCACCAATGGCACCCAGGGCCTGCAGTTGGTCAAGATCCTGCTTGGCAATGGCGACGGCACTTTTCGAGACGCCGGGAACCTGGCGGTCGGCAATGAGCCTTTCGCGCTGGTGGCGCACGATTTCAACCAGGACGGCAAAACCGACCTGGCGGTGGCCAATCTGGCTTCCAATAACCTGTCGGTGCTGCTGGGCAATGGCGACGGTACGTTCCTGCCGGCGGTCAACTATGACGCCGGAAACGGACCGGTGGGCATCCGGGCCGGGCACTTCGGCGGCCACGGAATTCTGGATCTGGTAGCCTGCGCCGACGTCTCCCAGGCGGTGCTGGTATTTCCGGGCAAGGGCGACGGAACGTTCGGCAAGCCGCTCTCATTCCCCATCGGCGACTACTGCAATTCGGTGGCGGTGGGCGATCTCGTGCAGGCCGGCAGAACGGATATCGTCACGGCGATGCCCAGCGGCGTGGTGCTGCTGCTCAATAACGGCCACTAGCTTCCCGACAACTCCCGGTACCGGAAGCAATCCACCGCGTGATCGTTCACCATCCCCACCGCCTGCATGAACGCATAGCAAATGGTCGGCCCTACGAAGCGGAACTCGCGGCGCTGCAGATCTTTGCTCATGGCGTCCGATTCGGCCGTGCGCGCGGGCAGTTGCTGCAGGGTGCTCCAGGCATTCACGCGCGGGCGCCCGCCGGTGAACCGCCAGATATACGCATCGAAGCTGCCGCACTCGTGCGCCACTTTCAGAAACGCCTGCGCATTCCCGACGGCCGCGGCGATCTTCAGGCGATTGCGCACGATGCCGGCGTCCTTCAGCAGCGCGTTCACCTTACGCTTGCCATAACGCGCCACCAGCGCCGGATCGAAGTTGTCGAACACCTCGCGATAGCGCGCGCGCTTGCGCAGAATGGTATCCCAGCTCAGGCCGGCCTGCGCGCCTTCGAGCACCAGGAATTCGAACAGCAGCCGGTCATCGTGCACCGGCACGCCCCACTCCTGGTCGTGGTAGGGGATGGAGAATTCGTTCCTGGCCCACGCGCAGCGGTTCATGGCCGTCACTCCGCTTTTGGCGGGCCGAAGAAGCGCAGCGGGTCGATGGACACGATCTTCCACTTCTTCCCCTTGCGCTCCAGGCGGAACTTCACCACCTCGCGCCGCCGCTCCACCGCGTGCGATTGCGACTTGTTCACGATCTCCAGGAACCAGTCGAGCTCCTCGGCTCGATGCGCGTCGTCGCCCGAGTCCGCCAGCACTTCGATCGAGTTGGTGAGGTCGGCCAGCTCCGTCAGCGCCTTCAAGTCGCGCCGGAAATCCTCGAACTGCGGCATGCCCGGGTCCACGGCCTCGATGAATTCCGCCGGAGCATCGTCGCTGAGCGCTCCGGCGATCTTGGTAAACAGGTCGAAGACCTGCTGCTGCGCGTCGGCAGCATAGGCCGCGCCCGCAGCCGCCCCGCCGATCGCCATCAGAAACGTTCGCCGCCGCATATCAGGTCCGGTAACTCGCGTTGATGCGAATATAACCCTCGGTGAAATCGCACGTCCAGAAACGCGCCTGTCCGCGGCCCTTGCCGCGCACCGCCAGGCGGATCTCGCATTCGGCGGCGTCCAGCTTCTGCTTCAGATCGTCTTCCGAAAAGCGCGCCGCCAGACCTCCGCGGCAGACCGTGACGCCTTGCATCTCGATATCCACCTTTCGCGGATCGAAAGCCACACCGGCATTGCCCGCCGCGGAGAGGATGCGTCCCCAGTTCGGGTCGGAGCCCGCCACCGCCGTCTTTACCAGCGGGGAATTGGCGATGGCGCGGGCCATCTGCGCGGCGGCATGGTCGCTGGAGGCGCCCGAAACCAGGATGGTGATCAGCTTCCGCGCGCCCTCGCCATCGCGCGCTATGCTGCGCGCCAGATCCTCCATCACGCCGGTGATGCGTTCCTCGACCGCGGCCATTTCCTTCGGATCGGGACGCACCCCGGACGCCCCGTTGGCCAGCAGCAGTAGCGTGTCGTTGGTGGATGTATCGCCATCCACCGACATCCGGTTGTAACTGCGCTCCACCCCGCGGCGCAGCATGCGGCGCAGCATGGCGACGGGAATATTGGCATCCGTCACCACGAAGCCCAGCGTGGTGGCCATGCGCGGCTGGATCATGCCGGAGCCTTTGGTCATGCCGGCAATGCGCACCGTTCCGCGGCGCAGCCGGATTTCGCCGAAGGCTTCCTTGGGCGCCAGGTCCGTGGTCATAATGGCGCGCGCCACGCTGCCGAAACCGTCTTCACGGAGGCCGGAAACTAAACCAGGCAGCGCGTTGAGGACCAGCTTGGCGTTCAGCTCCACGCCGATCACGCCGGTGGATGCCGGTAGCACCTGGGCTACCGGCAGTCGCAAATGCCTAGCGGCGGACCGGCAGCACGCCAGCGCCACTGCGTCGCCCGTGCGCGTGGCGCAATTGGCGTTGCCTGCATTCACCACGATGGCCCCTACCGCGCCGCGGGATGCCGCCAGGTGACGGCGGCAAAGCTTCACCGGAGCCGCCTGCACGCGATTCTGCGTGAACACGCCGGCGGCCGTGGCCGGTAAGCCCGAAACGATCAAGCCCAGATCGTCTTTTTCCGTTTGCCGGATGCCCGCATAACCGGCGGCGTAACGGTAGCCCAGCGGCAGGTTCACTCTACGATTCTCCCAGAATGTCGGCGTCCGAGATACGCTGGCCGTTGGCGAACTCTTCCGCCGCGATGCGCTTGCGGCCTTCCATCTGCACTTCGATCAATTCCAGCGCGCCCTCGCCGCAGACCACCCGCACCGGATGGCGCAACAGCCGGCCCGGCGTCCCCTGCGCGCCGCCCGCCCCGCGCGCTTTCCAGATGTGCAGTTGCCTGCCGCGAAAGCCCGTGCGGGCTCCCGGCCACGGCTGGAATCCCCGCACGCGATTGTGGATCACCTGCGCCGGCAGCCGCCAGTCGATCATGCCGTCTTCTCTCTTGAGCAGCGGGGCGTAAGTGGCCTCGGCGGGGTTCTGCTTCTGGGGTGTGATGGCATCCAGCCCTGCCAGCGTTTCCACCAGCAGCGCCGCGCCTATCGTGGCCAGGCGCGCGCCCAACTCCACGGCGTTCTCCTCCGGCCCGACCTCGGTTTCCGCCTTCCGCAGCATGTCGCCAGTGTCCAGCCCCGCGTCGATCCGCATAATGGTGACGCCCGTAACCGTTTCGCCGTTGGCGATGGCCCACTGCACCGGCCCCGCGCCGCGATACTTCGGCAGCAGCGACGCGTGCACGTTGAGGATGCCGTGCCGCGGAATGTCGATCGCCGCCTGTGGAATGATCTGGCCGTAGCCCACCACCGCCATGGCGTCGGGATGCAGCTCCGCCAGCGCCGCGATGGCCTCCGGCCGGCGCACCCGCTCGGGCTGATAGACCGGCAGACCCAGCCGCAAGGCCGCCTCCTTCACCGGCGGAGCCGCCAGCGTCTGTCCGCGCCCGCGAGGCCGGTCCGGCTGGGTCACTACCAGAACGACCGCGTGCCCTGCCGCCACCAATGCTTCTAATGTAGGAACGGCAAACGCAGGAGTGCCAAGAAAAATCAACCGCATGGCGTACGGCTTACGTCCATTCTCCCGCCTTCACCAGCTTGCGCACCTTGCGCCGGATCAGGTCGCGCTTCAAGGCGCTGATGTGGCTGATGTACAGCTTGCCGTGCAGATGGTCGGTCTCATGCAAAAAGGCGCGCGCCAACAGGTCCTCGCCGGTCTTCTCGAAGAACTCGCCCTTGGCGTCCTGCGCGCGCACCGTGACGCGCTTGCCGCGCTTGACCTGTTCCCGGAAGCCCGGGATGCTCAGACAGCCCTCCTCGCCCTCCTGTTTGCCTTCCACGTGGATGATCTTCGGGTTGATCAACACCAGCTTGTCGGCGGGATTTTCGGCGTTCGAAATGTCGATCACGGCGATCTTGCGCGCGAATCCGATCTGCGGCGCGGCCAGCCCCACACCCTTGGCGGCGTACATCGACTCGAACATGTCTTCCAGGAATTTATCGAGCTCCGGTGTGCCGAATTCGGTTACTGTGTCGGCCTCGCGCTCCAGCACCGGATCGCCGTACTTAACGATTGGATAGACCATATCTCAGAAGTCTCTAACCTGCTTCAGATAACCTTCGAAATTGCGCTTCGTCTCGCCCAGCGAATCACCGCCGAACTTCTCGAGCAGGGCCTGCGCCAGCACCAGCGCCACCATGGCCTCCGCGATCACCCCCGCCGCCGGCACCACGCACACATCGGAACGCTCGTAGGCCGCCAGCGCCGGCTCGCGCGTCGCCAGGTCCACCGATTCGAGCGGCCGGCGCAGCGTTGAGATGGGCTTCAGAAAGCCGCGCACCAGCACGTCCTGGCCGTTGGTAATGCCGCCTTCCAGGCCGCCGGCGCGATTAGCGCCGCGCGTGAAGCGGCGGCCCTCTCGGTCGTAGCCGATGGTGTCCTGCACTTGTGAGCCGAAGCTGGCGGCATTCTCTTCGGCGAACCCGACTTCCGCGCCCTTCACCGCCTGGATGGAAACGATGGCCTGCGCCAGCCGGCCGTCCAGCCGCGCGTCCCACGTGGTATGCGCTCCCAGGCCGGGCGGCACACCATGCGCGACCACCTCGAACACGCCGCCCACCGTGTCGCCCGTGCGATACGCCTGGTCCACCACTTCCTTCATGCGGATCTCGGTGGCGGCCTCCACGCAGCCCAGTACGACTTCGGTCTGCGCGCGCAGGGCCGCGATTTCCTCCCACGCCGCGGTTCTTTCCAGGCGCACGCCGCCCACCGCGATCACGTGGCTGGCGATATCCACGCCGAACTCGATCAGCAGCGCTTTGGCCACCGCGCCGATGGCCACCCGCGCCGTAGTTTCCCGCGCGCTGGCCCGCTCCAGAATGTAGCGCGCGTCGGCGAAATTGTACTTGAGAGCGCCCGCTAGGTCGGCGTGTCCGGGCCGCGGCCGCGTCACCGGCTTCTTCTTGTCCTCGGCTCCATCGGTGTCCTCGACGGGCAGCGCCTCGGTCCAGTTCTGCCAGTCGCGGTTGCGGATCAGAATGGCCACCGGCGAGCCGATGGTGTGGGAATGCCGCACTCCGGCGACAATCTCGGCGCGGTCCTGCTCGATCTTCATGCGCCCGCCCCGGCCGTAGCCCTGCTGGCGCCGCCAAAGCTCGTGATTTACGGTGTCGAGGGAAACCGGCACTCCGGCTGGCAGTCCGGTGAGCGTAGCCACCAGGCATTCGCCGTGCGATTCCCCGGCGGTTTCAAATCGCAGCATTCACCTAAGAAGCTTCATGTTAGCAATTCCCCGGCGCGGAATGTCACTCAAGAAACAGATGCGGGTCTCCACTACCATGGTAGTTACATGGCGGCTCAAACTCCCGACGTCATCATCGTCGGCGCAGGGATCGTCGGCGGCTCCATCGCCTGGCGGCTGGCGCAGGCGGGGATCGCCGTCACGCTGCTGGATGCCGGTACGCTCGGCGGCGAGGCTAGTTGGGCGGGAGCCGGCATGCTGGCGCCCGGCGGCGAGTTCGTCACGCGCAGCCATTGGGCGGACTTCGCCCTGGAAAGCCTGCGCATCTATCCGCGCTTCGTCGCCGAGTTGCAGGATGAAAGCGGCCTGCCCATCGATTACCGGCCCTGCGGCGCGTTGGAGTTCGCCCGCTCGGACGCCGAATGGCAGGAACTGCGCGCCCGCATAGCCCAGCAGGAGCCGTTAGGCATTCGCGCCGAAATGCGGGATGGCGGTCTGTTCTACCCCGGCGATGCGCTGGTCGATCCGCGCGACATAACCCGCGCGCTGCGCTGCGTCTGCGGGCAACGCGGGGTGCGCATCAGCGAGCAGACGCGCGTTCTGGCAGTGAAACTCGCCGGCGGACGGGTGGATCTGGAGACCAGCGGCGGCCCCATGTCGGCTGCCGCGGCGGTGCTGTCGGCAGGGGCCTGGAGCGGGCAGGTCCCGGTTGCCGGCATCCAGATTCCCGCTACGTTTCCGGTACGCGGCCACCTGTTGGGCTACGCGCTGGAACCAGGCTCGCTGGGTCCGATTTTGCGCCACGGACATACCTACGTGATGCAGCGATCCAACGGATTCACCATCGCGGGGACATCGTCAGAGCAGGTAGGATTCAACCGCGAGATCGATCCGTTGATTGTCGCCAGCATTCACGCGCGGGCCTGCGACTTGCTGCCGCGATTACGGTCAGCCCCGGAGCCAGCCGCCTGGCTGGGTTTCCGCCCGGCAACCGAAAGTTTTGTGCCCTGCATCGGGCGCCTGCACGATACCCGCCTGTGGCTGGCCTACGGGCATTACCGTAACGGCATCCTGCTGGCGCCTGCCACGGCGGATCGCATTTCCGGCCAAATCACCTCCAGTTTGGGAACGGATTCACCCGCGCCTGGCGGGCATCCCTGATCAGATCCGGAACCCGCGCACGCCGGCGCAGCAGTTTCTCCAGTAGCTGCTCGAATTGCTCCTCGTCTCCCTCCAGCCACTCTGGGGGAATCCGGCGCAATGCCTGGTCCACGATTTCCTCCGGAAAGTGCACGATCTGGTCGAGCCACGGTTGGAAGTCGTCCAGGGAGCGCACCCGGTCGTACACCATCTTGCGCGGATAGAGGCCCTGCAGGGGGGACTCGCTAAAGTCCCAGTTGGGGCCGTTAAACACGAAGCCATGGTCGATCATCACCGCCACGAACGCATTGGTCACGACAGATTGCCAGTCCTCCACCCGTGCACGGAAGAAGATGCACTGCCGGCCGTCGGCATTGGCCATCCATTTGTCGAACACCAGCGCGGCCAGGAAATCGGTAAGGTTGCTTACACCTCCCAACAGCGCATCCGGGACAAAATCATACACCGCCATCACCGCCGGGTCGCCCGGGTGCCGCGACCCGAAATGCCAGCCCGGAGCTACCGGGATGCGCTGCGTGCCCAGGTGGATGTAGATCTCCGGGTTGGCGGCCAGGAACTCCGGCGTGATGCGGATGAATTCGGCGCGCGCGGCCGAGATCTGCAAGTACTTCAGAAAGGTCGCGGCCACCAGTTCGTTCACCAGGATGCGGCGGTGCTGCGGGTTGTTCTGGAACTTGACGATGTAGAAGTGGCCGTCATCCGCTTCCAGCAGGTGGGATTGGGCCCCGCCGCGCATTTTGCGGACATGCCTGCGGGCGGTCAAGGGCATGGAAATGCTGTACTCTAGAGTTGTATCACACCATGGCGGAAAACAGCACAAACGACAACAAGGAAGCCCCCGCGGCCCCGGCCCGGAGCAAAGACGAAGTGGCCCTGGAACTGATGAAATTCATCGCGGTGACTACAGGCTACGGTAAAGGGAGCACTTCGGCTGCGGGATTCTCCGGCAAACCCGCGGTCCGGTCTGCCGAAGAATACGCCGAAGCTTTACTGGATCTATTTGAACGCTGCCGGACCGTGGTGAACAAACAGTAACGTTTACTTCTTTTTCTTCGCGGCCTTTCTGGCCGGCGCCTTCTTGGCGGCCTTTTTCGCCGGCGCCTTTTTGGCGGCCTTTTTGGCCGGAGCTTTTTTGGCGGCCTTTTTGGCCGGCGCCTTCTTGGCGGCCTTCTTGGCCGGAGCTTTTTTGGCGGCCTTTTTGGCCGGAGCTTTCTTGGCGGCCTTTTTGGCTGGAGCTTTCTTGGCGGCCTTCTTAGCAGGTGCCTTTTTGGCGGCTTTCTTCACCGCGGCTTTCTTCGCGGCGGGCTTGGGAGGCGCCTTCACCGCGGCTGCCTTGGTCTCCTTCTTGGCCGGCTTCTTGGGCGCTTCAGCCGCTGGAGCGGGCGGCGGCGAGGCGGGCGCGGGCGCCGCTAGCGGCGCTTCTACCACCGCGACAATAATCTCTTCCTCCTCGTCTTCCTCATCCTCCTCGTCGAATTCATCGAGCTTCGAGGTGGTGTCCGCGTGCTCTTCGTCGTCGTAGTCCTGGAAGTCTTCCATGTCTTCTTCGTCGTTAGCAGAGAACTTTTGAGACTCAAACATTATTCAGGCCTCCTGTTTGTCAGGGCACAATCACCCATAGAATAACCTTTTTTCGCGCGCAGGCAATAGCAAAAACACAAAAAGTGAAATTTTTCTCGCGAGACTGGAGGCCTCGCGCGTCACGGCATTCGCTGCCGCATTGTCAGGGCCGTTGTGCCGCCTGACCCGGAGGCGCGGCAGACCCCGGCCCCCTCGGTTTCAGGGCGTCCAGAGCCACCTCCCGGAGCTGCTCTTTCAGCCTGCGGATCTCCTCCGTATGGGCCCTCAGACGCTCGAACAGCTCGCTATGGCTCGCGATGCCGGCGCCGATCAGAAACGCCGCGCACTCCGACCGGCTGCGGAACAGTGTGGCTTCCAACAACTGGTCGATGCGCGCCAGCGCTTCGTTGCCCAGCCGCACCATCACCACGTTTCCGCGGCCCCCGCCGCGCGTAAACTGGCCCAGCAATTCCTTCAGGTCCTTGCCCGCTTTGCCTTCGGCAATCACCCCCACTTTTCCGCGCGGCCGTCCGGCGCCGAGCTCAAATGTTTTCCGCATGGGCGTCTTCCATACGCGTATTATAATTACGCGTAAGCCTCAGGGCAACGGCTGTCAAATCGGTAACGTCACTATGACCCGCCCCGTCATCTCATGCATAACGGGCTTTCCGCGATAATGGTCCTTAGCCTCGTAGTCTCCTTGTCCCCATGTGGATCGTAAGACTCGCGCTGCGGCGCCCCTATACCTTTGTCGTGATGGCCGTGCTCATCGCCATACTGGGCGGCACCGCCATCGTCACCATGCCCGTGGATATCTTCCCGTACATCGATATCCCCGTCGTCAGCATCGTCTGGAATTACGCAGGACTTTCGCCCGATGAGATGGAAAAGCGCATGGTTACCATCTTCGAGCGGGCCATGACCACCACCGTCAACGATATCGAGCACATCGAATCGCAATCTTACAGCGGCGTTTCAGTGACCCGCGTCTATTTCCAGCCCGACGCCAAGGTTGAAGTCGCGCTCTCGCAAGTTACGGCCATCGCGCAAACGCTGCTCAAGATCTTCCCGCCCGGAACCACCCCGCCCAGTATCATCAAATACGATGCGTCCAGCGTCCCCATTATCCAGCTCGGCCTCGAGAGCAAGACGCTGAGCGAGCAGGAGCTCTTCGACCTCGGCCAGAACTTCATCCGCA
>DATGGM010000048.1:0-31140 GCA_035308525.1 Bryobacteraceae bacterium | reverse complement strand
TGGGAGGTGTCTGGCAGGGCGGCGCCGGGCCGGCATCGGACGCTACCGGAATCCTTTTTGCAACGGGAAACGGGACCTTCGACCTGGATACGGGCGGCGCGGACGCGGGCGACACCATCGTGAAACTGGGCGGCCCGTCGGCGGGCGCGCTACCGAGATTGACCTACTTCACACCGTTCAATCAGGACACTCTTAGCAACGGCGACGTGGATCTGGGCTCGGGCGGCGTGCTGGTGCTACCAGATCTGCCGTTAGGATCGCCGCACCAGCACTTGCTGGTACAGGGAGGCAAACAGGGCACAGTGTACCTGGTGGATCGCGACAGCATGGGCGGGTACAACGCGAGTACCGACCAGGTGGTGCAGGAACTCGCGGGAGCCACGGGTGGAGTCTGGGGCATGCCGGCTTACTGGAACAATACGGTATATTTCGGCGCGCAGTACGATAATCTGAAGGCGTTTTCTTTCAACGCCGGCAACAGCGGGGTGCTCTCCACTTCGGCGGTGTCCTACTCGCCGGAGAGCTTCGGCTATCCGGGCCCCACGCCGTCGATTTCGGCGAATGGCAGCGGCAACGGGATTGTGTGGGCGATCCAGACGGACGCGTACGGGTCGGACGGATCGGCCGTGCTGCATGCTTACGATGCCACGAATCTTTCGAACGAACTGTACAACAGCACGCAGAACGGGACGCGCGATACGCCAGGGCCGGCGGTGAAGTTCGCCACGCCGGCGGTGGCTCGCGGCCGGGTCTATGTGGGCACGGCAACGCAATTAGCGATCTACGGGCTGCTGCGGCCAGCGGCGGCCACGCCGTCGTTCAGCCCGGCGGGAGGCGTGTATGCTACGACGCAAAGCGTCACCATCGCCAGCACGGCGGGCAGCAGCATTTATTACACGACCAACGGTACAGCTCCGAATACGCATTCGGCGCTGTACACCGGGCCGGTCAGCGTGAGCAAGACGGGCACTTTGCGGGCGATGGCGGTAGCCACCGGGCTGCGGCCAAGCCTGGCGAGCGCGGCGCTCTACACCATCCCGGTGGCTCCCGGCAACGGACCTCATTTTGAGAAAGGCTTCAACGTGACAGGGCTGACCTTCAACGGCGTCGCGACGCTGAACGGGACCCGCTTGCGGCTCACGGATGGGAACTACAGCGAAGCCGGCAGCGCATACTTCGATACGCCGGTCAATTCGCAGTTCTTCACCAGCGACTTCACGTTTCAGCTCACCAACGCGCAAGCCGACGGCATCACCATCTGCATTCAAAATCAAGGCCCCACGGCGCTAGGCGCGGCCGGCGGCGACCTGGGCTACGGCGGATCGCCGGGGATCGCGTCGAGTGTAGCCGTTAAGTTCGACCTGTACAACAACGCTGGCGAAGGGACCGACTCGACCGGCATCTACACCGGCGGGCAGGACCCCTACGTGCCGGCTGTCGACCTGACGGCTTCGGGAATCGACCTGCATAGCGGAGACATCTTCCGCGCGCGCCTGGAATACTACAATCCGTTCCTGACGCTGGAGATCGTGGATACCGCGGACAGCACTAAATACTTCTCCACGCAATTCACCATCGACATTCCAGCGACGGCCGGCGGCAATACGGCGTATGTCGGATTCACCGGCGGCACGGGCGGGCTGACGGCCATCCAGGAGATCCTGACCTGGGACCATCTGTCGTATCCGGGCAACGTGGCGGCGCTGCCGACGTTTAATCCGCCGGCGGGCACTTACGTGGGAGCGCAACCGGTGAGCATTACGGATGCGACGCCCGGTTCGGCGATCTACTACACGACGGACGGAAAGACACCCACCAAGTCATCCACGCTCTACACCGGGCCGATCACGGTTTCCGCGAGCGAGACGATCAAAGCGATTGCGGTGGCCAGCAGCTATTTGAACAGCAGCGTGGCGCCCGCCGTCTACACCATCCAATAACGGAAGGAGCGAGACTAACCCCCTGGGACGCCGTAGGTCTACGATGGTAGAATATCTACCATCGACATGCGGGAAGACGATCTGGACCGCGAGCTTCGCGCGCATCTGGACCTGGAAGCGGAGGAACTGGGCGATCCGCAGGCAGCCAGGCGGGTCTTCGGCAACCTGACGGCGGTGAGGGAGGCGATACACGAAATGTCCAGGTGGACGATAGTCGAACAATTGTTGCAGGATCTGCGATACGGAACGCGCCTGCTTCTGCGCAGCCCCGGATTCAGCATCGTGGCGATGCTTACGCTGGCCTTGGGAATCGGCGCGAACACAGCCATCTTCAGCGTAGTGCGCGCCGTATTGTTGCGGCCGCTGCCCTTCCCCGAGCCCGAGCGGTTGGTGGCGCTCTTTGAATCCAGCCCCAACGGAAACCCGCGGAATGTGGTGAACCCGCTCAATTTCATGAACTGGCGGGAGCGCAGCCACAGCTTCGAAGGCATGGCGGCGTTGCACGGCTGGACCTCCAATATTACGGGCGAGGGCGGTCCACTGGCGGTGGATGGCATGCGGGTCTCGACGGAGTTCTTTTCGGTGCTGGGCGTTTCGCCGTTTATGGGCCGCGGATTCATTCCCGAAGAGGGAGTCCCCGGCCGGGAGTACTCGACCATACTCAGCTACTCTTTCTGGCAAACGCATTACGGAGGCGATCGCCATATTCTTGGGAGAAAGATTGTGGTCAACGGGGACCCGACCTCGGTAATTGGCATTCTGCCGCGCGATTTTCATTTCCCGCGGTGGCGGGCGGATCTTTATGTGCCCATGCCGCTGGACCGCGGCGACAAGCACCAGGAGGGCCGCTATCTCGCCACCGTCGCGCGGCTGAAGGCGGGTGTGAGCCTGGCGCAGGCGCAGCAGGAGTTAACGGCGGTCGCCAGCCAGCTTGCCACGGAGCGGCCGGCAATGGACAAGGGCTGGGGCGCCACAGTGGTGCCGCTGCTCGACGATGTGACCGCCAAAGTTCGCCTGCCACTGCTGGTGCTGCTGGCGGCGGTGGGGCTGGTCCTGTTCATCGCCTGCGCCAACGTGGCGAACCTGCTGTTGATGCGGGGCGCCGGCAGGCTCCGCGAGATCGCTCTACGCACGGCATTGGGCGCCGGACGCCGGCGCATTTTGCAGCAACTGCTGTCCGAGAGCCTGCTGCTGGCCGGAGCGGGATGGATCGCGGGGGTGGCCCTGGGTTATTGGGGACTGCATGCGTTGCTGGCCCTGATTCCGGCCAGCGTGCCGCTGCCCCGAATGGAATCGATCCGCCTGGATGGCGGGGTCTTTCTATTTGCCCTGGGTATCTCATTCGCAACGGCAATTCTATTCGGGCTGGCCCCGGCGATTCAGATTTCCCGTCCGCGGCTGCAGAGCGCGCTGCAACAGGGATCCCAGCGCACTGGAGTTGGCGGAAGCCGCATTGTGCGGCAGGCGCTGGTGATCGCGGAAATTGCGCTGGCGCTCCTGCTGCTAGCGGGCGCCGGACTGCTGATGCGCAGTTTCGACCGGCTGATCTCGGTCAATCCGGGTTTCCGGCCCGAACATATGCTCACCATGGAAATGTTCACCTCGCCGGCCAAGTACCACGAGGACCGGAAGAGATCGCAATATGTGGACAACGTACTGGCGCAAATCCGGCAAGTACCGGGTGTAGAGGGTGCCGGCTCGACGCATTTCCTGCCCCTGACCGGAATGAACTCGGGATCCTGCTTCTTGCCGGCTCCCGGCCCTGAGCCGGATACGTCGTCGCCCGACGCGGATTTCCTGATCGTCAGTCCCGGATATTTCGAGACCATGGGAATGGCGATGCTCAACGGCCGGAATTTCGGCGAGCAGGACCATTTCGGGTCGCCGAGCGTCACAATCGTGAATCGCGCGTTTGCACAGCGATTCTTCAAGGGCCAAGATCCTATCGGCAAGAAGCTCAATGTCTGTTGGACCGTTCCCAATCCGGTGGAAGTCGTAGGGGTGGTGGCCGATGCGCGGCAAACCGAACTGCAGGAGGCGCCCCAGCCGACCATCTTCCTGGAGAATTCGCAAGGGCCGATGTACTTTGCACGGCTGGTCATACGCACGCGTGACGATCCGCGCAAGCTGTCCCGCGCGGTGCAGGCGGCCATTCACCGCGTGGATCCCGACCAGGCGATTTCGGATGTCCAGACCATGGAGGAAATATTCGCCGACTCAGTGGCGCGGCCGAGATTTCAAATGGTGCTGCTGCTGGTGTTCGCGGGGATGGCCGTGCTGCTGGCGACTATTGGTGTATACGGCGTGGTGTCCTATTCGGTGAGCCAGCGCACGCAGGAGATCGGGATTCGCGTGGCTCTAGGCGCCAGTGCCAGCGATGTGGCGCACCTGGTGCTGCGGGAGGGTTTGGTGCTCGGATGCCTGGGGGTAGCGGCGGGTTTGGCCGGGGCGATCGCTTTCACGCGCGTTTTGCGGAGCCTTTTGTTTGAAGTCACACCTACCGATCAAGCCACCTTGGCTACAGTGGCGGGACTGCTGCTGGCCGTGGCGGCAGCCGCGACACTGGTTCCGGCGCGCCGGGCGGCCAGCGTGGATCCTACGGTGGCTCTGCGGCACGAGTAGCCTCAGTTAACTATGGGGAACCTGGAATCCGCGTACACCGGCGTGCGATTCTAAACGCTTGCTCGCAAGCTATGAGATCAAGGCCGCGGCAGGAGGGCTGGCCATCTGTCTGATCGGCATCAGCGCCGCGGTGTATCGCGCCTCGAACACCTTGGTGGAGAATGCCCACTGGGTTGCCCATACCCACGACATTCTGACCCAACTGGAAGCCACCACCTCGGGTGTGACGCAGGCGGAAACGGAGTTGCGGGGGTTCCTGCTGACCGACCAGGAGTCGTATCTGAAGCCCTACTCGGGCGACCTGACCGACACGCGCCGCAGGCTGAAGGCAGTTCGCCAGTTGACTGCCGACAACCCGCGCCAGCAGGCCCGTCTCGACAAGCTTGAGCTTCTGATCCTACACCGCCTGGACTTACTCGAGGCGCTGCTGAAGATCGGCCACGATCAGGGCTTTGAAGCCGCCCGCCGGATTCTGGCGTTCGACCGGGGTGCGGATTATATGCAGGAGATCCGCCAGGGCATTGGGGAGATCGAGCACGAGGAGCAGGAACTGCTGGCGACCCGGTTTGCCAGGCAGGAGAGCAGCAGCCGGCGTCTGCAAGCCATGGTGCTTCTGAGCTGCGCCGCGGGCCTGTTTCTATTGTGTGTCTCGCTGGCGGTGGTTTTTCACGATCTGTCCAAGGTGGAAGCGGCTTTCCACAAGGCCAGATACCATGTGGCGCACGACACTCTGACCGGGCTGTCGAGCCGCCACAGCCTCATGTCGCAACTGGACAACGCCATCGTGGCCAGTATGCACACTGGCGATCCGCTTTCGGTATGCATCTGCGATATCGACCGGTTCAAGACCATCAACGACACGCATGGGCACGCCGCCGGCGATGAGATTCTAGCGGCGTTCGGCAAGTTGGTGCGCGGCGCAATTCGCAAGGGTGACATCGGCGGGCGCCTGGGCGGAGACGAGTTCTGTATTGTGTTGCCGAATACCGGCGTGGACCAGGCGGGGCCGCTGGTGGAAAGGCTGCGGGAGCAGTGGGAGCGTCTGGAATATTACGCGCCGGACGGGCGCGCGTTCTCGGTGACCGCCAGCTTCGGCGTGGTACAACTTAGCGCCGAGAGATCGGCAAAGGCGCTGCTGCATAGCGCCGATCAAGCGTTGTACTGCGCCAAAGGCGAAGGGCGCAACCGTATCCACCTAGTGGCTTGATTCGGTGCCGTTGCTGCGGCTCATTTTACGGGAGATGAACAGCGCCATCTCCAGCGCCTGTTCATAGTTGAGGCGCGGATCCAGGCCGGACTTATAAGCCAGCTTCAGATCGGCTTCGCGCAAACCGCGCGCGCCGCCGATGCATTCGGTCACATCCTCGCCGGTAAGCTCGATGTGAATGCCGCCCAGCAGGTTGCCGGACGCCGCATGGATGTCGAAGGCCTGGTCCAGTTCACTCAGGATCTCCTCGAAGTTACGGGTTTTGATGCCGTCGGCCGTGGTGCGGGTGTTGCCGTGCATGGGGTCGCAGCACCACAGCACGTTCTTGCCGGTGGAGCGCGCCGCTTCGATCAGCGGCGGCAGGAACCGCGCAATGCAATCGGCGCCGAAGCGATGAATCAGGGTAAGGCGGCCAGGCTCATCGTCGGGGTGCAGAACTTCGATGATTTCCTGGAGCATGGCCGGCTGCATGGCCGGCCCGATCTTCACGCCAACGGGATTGCGGATGCCCCGGAAGAACTCGACATGCGCGCCGGCGGGATCGGCCGTGCGCATCCCGATCCAAGGAAAATGCGTGGAAAGATCGTACCAGCCCTCCTGCCGCGGCACGCGCCGGGTCTGGGCCTGCTCATATGGCAGATGCAGCCCCTCGTGGCTGGTGAAGAAGTCGATCCATTGCAGTTCGCCCGGATGCACGCCCATCAGGCTTTCCATGAAGCGGATGGATTCGCCGATCTGCCGCGCGATGCGGCGGTATTCCTCGGCCATGAGCGAGTCTTTCACCCAGTCGAGGTTCCAATAGTCCAGGCGGGCAGGGTCCACAAAGCCGCGGCTCACCAGGGCGCGGATGAAATTCAGGGTCAGGGCGGCGCGCTCGTAGCCGCGCAGCATCAGGTGCGGGTCAGGCGTGCGGGCAGGCTCGGTGAATTCGGGGCAATTGATCAGGTCGCCGCGATAGCTGGGCAGGGTGACGCCGGCGCGCGTTTCAAAATCGTCGGAGCGAGGTTTGGCGTACTGTCCGGCAAACCGGCCTACGCGGATCACGCGGCGGCGCCCGCCCAAGGCCAGCACCAGGCTCATCTGCAGCAGGATCTTGAGCTTATTGGCGATGGTGCCCGAGTCGCAGTGATCGTAGCGCTCGGCGCAGTCGCCGCCCTGCAGCAGGAACCTTTCCCCGCGCGCGGCCTGGGCCAATTGCGTGCGCAGCGCGTGGATCTCCCATGAGGTTACCAGCGGCGGCAGCTTGGATATCTCCCCGACGACGCGCGCGACATCCGCTTCGCAAGGATATAGCGGCTGCTGACCGGCGGGCCTGCTTTTCCAGGATGTCGGCGACCACTCGGGCATTCAGCCAACAGCTTAGCAACGATTCTGGCAGAATGAGAGTTCCTTGGAAAAACCGGTGTTGCGGACGCTGATCATAACCTTCTGCCTGGTGGCTATGCCGGCGGCCGCGCAGGGCCTGTCACGCCAGCCGACGCTGATTATCGATCTCAACGAACCCGGCCATCTTCGCGCGTGGCTCTCGCTGCCGATACCTGTGCCGGATGCGGTCGCGGAGGCCTTCCGGCAGGCGATGGGTTGCCCGGCGGCCGCGCCGGCGGCCAGCACACCACCAACGATCAGCGTGAGCGTGGAGTGTACCTCGCCAGTGAAGAAAGAAGGACTGCGCTGGTCCGGGCATTGGGACTTCACCGCCTTGAATGGCGAGCTGATGCGGGCCGGCGCGACAGCGTTGGAGATCGATATTTCACATTCACGATACGGATTTTCGAAGGTACTGCCTACGACGATATCCGAACATGATGCTGCCGGATTCAACATCAGTTATCACGGCGATCTCCCGCTCGACGACTTTCACGATATCACTCTCGAGATGGGATATCCGCCGAAACAGATCTGGCTGCTGGGGATTGCCGCGGCGGCCATCATGCTGCTGCCTCTTCTCCTGTTCCCGGCGCGCGCCGGTGGTCTTCTGAACGCAGTCGCGGGCGCCACGGGGCTGTTTTGCGTGGGGGCCACCACATGGATTTGGGTCGTGCTTTCTATCAATGCGGCGGCGATGGCGCCGCTGCCCTGGAACATCGCCATGGTATCCGGACCTCCGCTGGTGGCCGTCTGGACCGGCTCGCGCATAGCGGGCGGCCGGCGGCGGCGTTTGCTGTTCTGGCGCGGGGCACGGGTGGTTGCCGTGATGGTGCTGATCGTGGGGATCTTCAGCGCCCCTTCCGAGATTCCGCTCTGGGCAACCTGCTGCGGCGGCGCGGTCATTCTGTCCGTCTGGCGGCAGCGCCGCGCGGGAAGCTACCAGGTACAGCCGCTGGCCGAGGGCGAACTGTGGAAGCGCATCCGTGAATTGGCCGCGCGGGCCGGCACTACGGTGAAGAGCGTGCAACTGCTGACGGGCGGCGAGGATCTGCCGGCGGCCTTTGCCACGCGCTTCCGCGGCATTCTGCTCACTAGCGGTCTTCTGAGTGCGCTATCCCGGCGCGAGGTGGATGCCATTGTGGCGCACGAGCTTTCGCATGTGCGGCGCCCGCGGACCGCCGTAGTGAGAGGCGTCGCTTACCTCTTTCCAGTCGCGATGGTGGTGATGTTTTTTGTGCCGTCGTCCGTGCAATGGATACCTCTGCTGGGGCCGCCGGCTTTTTTGTTGCACCGCGGCTTGCGGCGATGGAACGAGCGGCAGGCGGATGCCGACGCCGTCACCTGGTCGGGCGACGCCGAAGCTCTGATCACGGGCCTGGTGCGCGTCACGCGCGCGCATAACATGCCGATCGAGTGGCCGGGTTGGGTCAAGCCGCTGATGCCGCATCCGTCCACCATGGCGCGCGTGCGCGCGGCGGCAGCCCAGGCGCACATCCCGGAAGGGCGGTTTCAGGAATTGCTGTCAGCCTCGGCTGGCCCGCCGGTGGATGTGTATTCTATCGTGGAGCCATCGGCCGACGCCGGCACCGTGTTCACCCCTGCGGAAAGACAGCGCCTGAATTTCAGGTTGTCGATGGTGGGTCTCGCAGTGCCCATCATTTTCGGCGTGGCGTCGCCGTTCACCGGTTATGCCGCCGCTTTATTGTCGGGCGCTGCGAGCGCCTTGCTGGCCACCGAATGGGTGCTGCTGCGCGCGCGCTCGCGGGCTCGCGCTCGCCTCAGCGAACGTCCGGGCGTCTTCGCCGGCTTCAGTCCGTCGGTTGAGCCGCGCATCTATGACGGGTCCTACGATTACGATTGGGGATTCGCGGTATTCGAAGACGATTGCCTGGTCTTCCGCGGGGATAGGCGCAACTGGACAGCCAACCGTTCCGACGTGCAGCGCATCTGGCTGGCCAACGGACCGTTTCAATGGTTTAAGCGTCCTATGGTCTGCTTCCAGACGAAAAGCGGGCGCACATTTTGCCTGCGGCCGTTCGACGGCGCTTTTGGCCCCGCCGCGCCGCGCGCCGCCGCCCGGCTGTTCGAGCAATCCAGAGCTTGGAATGCCGCCGCGCAGACCTGCGCGCCAACGGACATCGCCGAGAGCGGTCCCATGCCGGGCCAACCTCCGCCCCAATACACGTGGCGGATGTTCCTGCGGTCCCTGCCGCGATACGGCGCGTTCACACTGGTCACTTATTGGCTGATTTTGGCGCTCTACCCTAACAGCGATTGGAGCGATCCTGGGCGCATGCTAGGTCCGCTGGCGATTACCTGGAGCCTGGCGTTATTCGTCGCCTATCCCGGCCTGCGGCGCGCCAGGAATGCCAAGGTCTCGCGTTAGCTCAAGCGGCCGGCAGATCGATCTCCACCAGCAGTCCCGGCTCCGCGTTACGCGCACGGATGGTCCCCTTGTGCAGCTCTACGGCGCGCCGCGCGATGGACAGCCCCAATCCAGCGCCGCCGCTGGCCCGGGCGCGATCCTCTTCCACCCTGTAGAAAGCGTCGAATATGCGGGGCAGGGCTGCCTCCGGCACGCCCGGACCATAATCGCGGACGCGCACCACGGCCCGCCCGCCGGCTGCGTCCAGGTTGGCTTCCACGGCCTGACCTGCCGGCGTATAGCGTATGGCGTTGCGGATCACATTCTCGATGGCGCGCCGCAGCAACTCGGCATCGCCTTGGACCACGGCCACCTGGGTACCGAGCAGCCGCACCTCGCTGCCCCGCGCCTGCGCTTCAATGGACGCATCCGCAACCAATTCCTCCACTAACTGGTCCAGGCGGACCGGCTCGTGATGCAGCGAATCTGGGTCGCCCTCCGCGCGCGTCACCTGCAATAATCCACCCACCAGCGCATTGAGCCGCTCGGCTTCCTTTTCGATGCGGGTGAGGGCCGCCTCGCGGTCCTGGCCGGAGCGCGCCAGCTCCACGGCTACCCGCAGACGCGCCAGCGGCGAGCGCAGTTCGTGCGAGATGTCCAACAATAAACGATGCTGGGCGTCCAGCAACGTCTGTATGCGATCCGCCATGCGGTCGAAGGTGCGTCCGAGGTCGCCCAACTCGTCGCTTCGGTGGTGAGCGGCGCGCGCGGAGAGATCCCCACGGCCGAACTGCTCCACGGCGCGCTGGAGGCGCCGCACGGGATAGGTCAGGTAGTAAGCCAGCAGGTAGCAGAGCAGGATACCGGCCGCCAGCATCCACCAATGCTGCGGCAGCAGAAACCAGGAGCCCAACCGACCGTGGGGAATCACGAAAAGGAAGCTGTACTGGCCATCGTCGGAGCGCCGCGCGATCACCGCGCCGCGCAGGCGGAATGCCGGAAAGTGCGATTCCTCGGCTGCCTTGGTGATGAGTGCCGATTCGTCCGAGCCGGTGAGCAGGTCGCGTCCGGCGGCGTCGGTGAGGACTCCCTCGCCCGCGAATATTCTGCGAAAGCGCTGCATGAAGCGCTCCAGTCCGGGCTTCCCGCCGGCCTCATACGCGCTGCGCGCTTCGGCGAGCTGGAATGCCACCAGGCGCGACAACAAGTAAGGACGCGGCCCCGAAAATCCCGAAATGAAAGCCGATCCGATAGTGTTGATGATCAGGGCGGCCCAGAACCACAACAGGATCTTACCGAACAGGGAATTCATTCGTACACTCCGTCATCCGGTTCGCGCAGAAATTGATAGCCGATGCTGCGAATGGTCTTGATAAATGGCCGACGGGTTTCCAGCTTGCGGCGGATGTGACTGATATGCATGTCGATGGAACGGTCGTAGGGAGTGGCCTTGCGGCTGTACAGGTTCTCCATCAGGTCGTCGCGAGAGAGCACCCGTCCGGCGGCGCGCATCAGCAGCTCCAGGATGTCGAATTCGAAAGTTGTCAGATCGATTTCGCGGCCGTCCGCCGTCACCTTGCGCGTGGCGGGATCCAGCACCACGCCGTTGACTTCCATACGGACGCCGGCATTGGCGCGCGGTTCGTAGCGCCGCAGAATGGCGCGCACGCGGGCCACCAGTTCCCGCGGATTGAACGGTTTAGGCAGGTAATCGTCGGCCCCCAGCTCCAGGCCGATGATGCGGTCTACGTCTTCGCCGCGGGCCGTGAGCATCAGCACCGGAACCCGGCTCTCCTTGCGCAGCCGGCGCAGGATCTCGAACCCGTCCACGCCGGGGAGCATGACGTCCAGGATCACCAGGCTGAATCCGCCGTGCTGGGCCCGCTCCAGCCCGAGCTTGCCTTCGTTTACGGACTCAACTGCAAACCCTTCGCCTTTCAGGAATTCGGTCAGCAGGGAGCACAGTTCCGTGTCGTCGTCGATTAACAAAAGTCGCACGGCTCCGAATGTAACACGCGCAAAAAAGGTTGTGGGAGGCGGCGCGGAGTGCTACAACGAAGGTAAGCGCGCTCCTGGTTTGATTTAAGCCGCGAGCGTGGGCGAGTGGTCCACAACGGGGAATGGCGCTCTTCTGATATGAGGACCCTGGGCTGGCTGTTGTTCCTTGCAATGTGGGGCACAGTCACGCAGTCAATCAACTTCGATTCCGCGAAACCGGGCTCGGTTCCATCGGGATGGACCGCCCTGTCGCCGGCCGGTGGATCCCCTCCGCAGTGGGAAGTGCTCAAAGACCCCACCGCGCCCAGCCCACCGTACGTGTTCGCGCAAATCTCTAAAGATTCCGCCACCAACCGCTGCCCGCTTGCAATCCTGAACAAAATGGACGTGAAGGACGGCGATCTCAGCGTCAAGGTGAAGCCCGTGGGTCACGAGGATCGGGCGGGTGGTCTGGTGTGGCGCTACCGCGACCCGAACAATTATTACCTGGTGCGCGCGAATACCAAGGAGAATACCATCGTCCTGTATAAGGTGGAGGATGGTAAGCGCACACCGCTGATGTCCAAAGGCGCGCCGCCCCAAGGATATGGTGTGAAACACCCGGTGCCGAGCAACCAATGGAGCGTGCTCAAGGTGCAGTTCCGCGGGCCGCTTTTTAGCGTCTACTTCAACCATAAACGCCTGTTTGAAGTGATGGACTCGACCTTTCGGCAGCCGGGGAAAGTGGGGCTTTGGACCAAAGCCGGCAGCGTCACCTATTTCGACGACTTCCGCATCGCCGGCAAGTAGCGTGACCTTCGATTTACCAGCGGGGTCCAGGCGCCGCGTTCTGCTCTTCTTCCGTGGGCGGATCGTACATCTTTTCCGCGTAGGTACGCTGCGATTCCGACAACTCCACGGCGTGCCGGCGCTCCGTCTCATTCAACTGGGTCGTACGCTTTCGTTTGAGCAGGTAGAGCGCTCCGCAGACCAACGCGCCCGTCAGGGGCGGACGCTCAATGAAGAAATCCAGGAGTTGCAGAAGCCGGTCGCCCACACCTTTATTGTAAGTGAGGCGGTTCGTCGCTGCGTTACAGTGTTGGCATGCTGCGTTATTTTTGCGCGATGTTTTTGACGTGCTCCGCCGGGTTGGCGGCGGAGGTGCGGTTTTCGCAGTCCGCGGCGGCCGTGGAACCGTATGATTTCGTGGAAGTCACGGCGGCCATCACACCGCCCGGCGCAGGCAACCCCTTCACGGACGCATCGCTGGCAGGGTCATTTGCCAAGACCGGCGCGGCGGAGAGCGTCAAAGTGGATGGCTTTTGCGATGCCGCGGACGGCAGCGTGTTCCGCATCCGCTTCATGCCTTCGTCGGCGGGCGATTACACGTACTCGGTGGTCTACAGGCAGGGCGGTTCCGAGAAGGCATATCGCGGCGCGTTTCAAGCGGCTGGGGGACACCGGCGTGGCCCCGTGCGCATGGACCCGCAATATCCCTGGCACTTCGTCTGGGAAGGAACCGGAGAACACTACTTCTTCAACGGCACCACCGCCTTCTGGCTTATGGGCTGGCGCGACGAGCGGTTCATCCGGAACGCCATCCAGCGCCTGCACGACCTGAAGATCAACCGCATGCGGGTGCTGCTGTCGGGCGGGTCGTTTACGATGTACGGCGAACCGTTGATGACCGGGGAGAATTTCACGCTCTTGTTGCGGCCCTGGCCGGCGGAGCGGCCGGGGAGCTTTGATAATCCGGGTATCGATTACACGCGCTTCGATGCCGCCTACTGGCAGAAGTACGAACGCATGCTGCGCTTCGCCCGCGGGCGCGACATGATTATCTCGGTGGTGCAGGACATCAGCGACGGCCGCATCCATCCCGCCGCGGGCAGCCAGGACGAACATCGCTATCTGCGCTACGCCGCGGCCCGCCTGGGCGCTTTCTCGAACATCACCTGGGACCTGGGCGACGACCTGGATAGTTTCCGCGACGAAAAATGGGCGCATGAAACCGGCACGTTACTGGAAGGCTGGGACCCGTACCATCACCTGGCCAGCAGCCATCCGGTGCATCGCGAGCATCAGGACCGGGCGTCGGCGTGGTTCGGATTCACATCCATTCAGGACTGGTCGCGCAAGCAGCATGCGTTGATGCTGGAGGAGCGGCAGATCCAGATGAAGACCGGCCGCATCATTCCGCAAGCCAACGAAGAATACGGTTACGAGGACCACTATCCGCACTGGGCGCCGGGAACAGGATCGGATTCCGCCGAAGCGCTGCGGCACGTGGCCTGGGATATCGCCATGGCGGGCGCGTACGGGACGGCGGGCGAGAGCGCGCGGCGCGGCACCAATATCTGGCCGGACACGGGCGGCGGATGGATCAACGGGCGCGGCGACGACACCATGGTGATGCTGAAGGGCTACCAGCACATGGTGGACTTCTTCACCAGCTTCGAATGGTGGAAGACCGAACCGCACGACGAGCTCGCCAGCGACGGCGCCTATTGCCTGGCGAAGCCGGGGGAGACTTACGCTGTGTACCTGCCGAGCGGTGGCGACGTCACCGTGACGCTCGAGCCCGGAAGATACGAGGCGAAGTGGTTCGACGCATTTACCGGAGAATGGGTGCCGCTGCCGCCGGCGGAAGGGCCGCGCTGGAAGTCGCCACAGGCGCCGGGATGGCTGGACTGGGCGATTCTGCTGCAGCGCGCGAAATAGAGCCTGCGCTCAATTCTTGAGCGCGTCCCGAATGCGGTCGCTGAGCATGTCCACGAACCGATCCGGGAGGAATCCGTTCATGCGGCTGACCACCTCGCCGTGACGGCCCAGGACGATGGTAGTGGGAATCGAGTTGATCATCAGCACGCGCGAGAGGCCGTCCTCGAAGTAGACCTGCTGTGCCCAGTGGCTCTGCTTCAGGAAGGGCGCTACCAGATCGCGCTCTTCGTCGGTGGCGATGGACAGAAATACCACGTCCGGCGCGTCATGGAATCGCTGCTTCACTTCCTCGTATAGCGGGTGCTGGGCGCGGCAGGGGCCGCACCAGGTCGCCCAGAAATCGAACACTACGGCTTTGCCCTTCAGCGAGGCAATCGGCAGTTTCGTGCCATCCACGCTCGAGATGGTGAATTCCATCAGGTTGGAGGCCTGCGCATTCGGATCGCTTTGGCGCAGGCGGAGGCTGCGCGCCGCCAGCTGGCCGGTGGTGCGGTCGTAGGCTTCCAAAATGATATCGCCCAATCCTTTTTCCGACCCGTGAAGCTTGCGGTAAATGTCGCCTAAATCGGCGCGATCCTTGGCGCGGTCCGCATCTGCGTTGCGGGAATCGGGGATGGTGAAAGCATCCGCATAGGGGACGATAGCGTCCTGCGGCTTACCGGAGCGTACCAGCCAGCGGCCGATTTCCCGCGCGGATTCGGCTGAAGGGTAGATTTCGTAGCCGCGCCGCGCCAGTGCGACGGCTTCGTCGTACTTGCCCAGGTTTCCCGTGGCGCGTGCCTGACAGGCCAGCGTCCGCCCCAGGCCCTTGTCCACTTCTTCGTGCCACTGCGCCTCGCTCACGTGGCCGGGAGCGGCCTTGATTCTGGCCTCGTGCAACAGCTCTTCATAATGCCGGGCATACTTCAGCGCCCGCTCCGACGTGTCGGCGCTGCCGGTGACCAGCAAGGCGCGCACCACCTTATCCAGGATCTGAATGTCATTCGGCTCGCGCGCCAGCACCCGTTCGCCGTACTCGGCGATGCGCTGGTCGTCTTTGGCGTCGATGGCCCCTTTCACCAGCGCGCGCTCGATCTCGTTCCGGCGGGAGGTGTTCGGATATTTCGCAAGATGTTTCTCCAGAGCGCGGATGAAGTCGACCGGGCTGGTGCCGGCTTCACTGATCGCCTGGGACAGCTCTTTCTCTTCATCGGCCGGAGAGGGAGGGGTAGCCGGCGCGGCATTCGACGCGGGCGTGCTCTGCGCCCAGGCCAGTATGCCGAACAAAAAAAGGAAAGCCGGAAATCTCATTTCGGAGCGCGGAACTGGTCCGCCAGATTAGCCGCCCTTACGCGGGCTTGATGAATGTAACTCTCGTTCTTGGCAACGCGTTCGAGCAGCGGCAGATACTGCGCGGTGTCCACCAGGCGCTTGCGGTCATAGGCGGATTCCAGAAGCAGCAGCGCTTTCTCCACTCCCAGCCGGTCGTATTTGGCGGATGTTTCCAGGTTAATGAAAAGCTGTTCGGATTCGCTGATCCGCTCGAACCAGTCGGCCAGAGCCTGCGCCGACGGATCCTCGGAGAAATTGAATTTGACCTCGCCCTTCTTCGGGCCATCCGCATAGCCGAAGGTTTTGTTGCCCATGAACGCCACTTTCAGCGGCGATTCCAGCGCATGATCGAAGTAGCCGAGCTTCTCGGCCAGGCCGAACATTTCGGTCAAATCGGGCTCGTTGAGCTGGAAATGCAGGGGATTGTCGTCGTCCTCGGCGTCCTTATAGGAGCCGGCGCCGTTCTTATCCACCGTGATTGCCACATAGGCCGGCACACTGCCTGGAAACGATTTGGAGAAATACAGATGCGGAATCCCGGCGGCGCCGAGGTACAGGCAACCAAACAAAGGCAGCAGCCACTTCACTTGGATGCCACTCCCTGACGGGCACGCGTCGCGGCATGCGTGACATGGCAAATAGCCACCGCCAGCGCATCACAAGCATCCTCGGATTCGATCATCGAATCCAGACCCAGCAGCGACTGCACCATCACCTGCACCTGCCCTTTGCCCGCCTGACCATAGCCGACCACGCTGGTCTTGATCTCCAGCGGCGAATACTCTCCCAATTGTAACCCGGCCTCCGCGATAGCCAGCAGGGCGACCCCGCGCACGTGCGCCAGCTTCAAAGCGGTGCGGACGTTCGCCGCGTAAAACACTTGCTCAACGGCCGCGGCCACGGGCGCATGCCGCGTGATGACGGCGCGCAATCCGGCGGCGATCTCCCGGAGACGCCTTTCGAAAGGATCTTTGCTTGCAGTTCGAATCACGCCGGCCGCTACCAGTTTGTGAACGCCGCCATCGGATTCGATGACGCCGTAGCCGGTTCGCTGTGTGCCGCAGTCAACTCCGAGAACCAGCACTTTGTTGAGCCATCGCCTCCAACTCCTTCTCGTCGATGTCGAAATTGGAATAGACGTTCTGGACGTCGTCGTGCTCTTCCAGTGCCTCGCTGAGCCGCAGCATGGCGCCGGCGTTTTTGCCTTCCAGGCGCACGATATTCTTGGGGAGCATGGCGATTTCCGCGGTCTCCACGGAAATATTGGCCTTTTGGATGGCCCCCAGCACGGCTTCGTGCGCCTCCGGCGGCGAGATGACTTCCCAGCTCTCGCCCTCCGTCCGCAGATCGTCAGCGCCGGCGTCCAGCACGATGTTCATGAGCTGTTCCTCGCTGGCCTTGTCCTGCGGGATAACGATGTGACCGCGGCGCTCGAACATCCACGCAACGCTGCCCAACTCGCCCAGGTTGCCGCCGTTCTTGGAAAAGACGTGGCGGATCTCGCTCACGGTGCGGTTGCGATTGTCTGTCGCGACCATGACCAGGACGGCGGCGCCGCCCGGCCCATAGCCTTCGAACATGACTTCATCGATCTGGCCGCCCTCCAACTCGCCGGTGCCGCGCATGATGGCCTTCTTGATGTTGTCGGCAGGCATGCTGACGCCTTTGGCCGCCAGAATGGCCGTGCGCAGGCGGGGATTCGCATCCGGATCGCCCCCGCTGCGGGCGGCGATCATAATCTCTTTGATGATGCGCGTAAACGTTTTACCGCGCTTGGCGTCCAGTGCAGCTTTTTTATGCTTGATGGTCGCCCACTTCGAATGACCTGACATGGCGATACCTCTTCGAGGGGTCCGGCCTCCGGGCCGGCTGAGGAACTAGTTATGATTGCAACGATTATAAGGATAACAGAATTGCGAGGGCCGGTGGCTGTCCGGGTTTACCGCACATTTCCCGGAGATTATCTTCCCCATAGGGCCACATGTACCCAAAGGAGATCAAGTGTATGTTTAGCCCTGTTCGCCTGGCCCAGTTTGGCGTGTTGCTGTGCTGCGCCCTATCCTCTGGTTTTGCCGCCGCACCCGCCATCGGCATGGCAATTGCCGACGGCAGCTTCCAACTCGACCGCTCGCATGTGCGCGGAACCGCCACGTTATTCGATGGCAACCTGATCGAGACCGGCCCCTCGGCCTCGCAGTTGCGCCTTCACAACGGCGTGCGGCTGCGCCTGGCGGCGGATTCCCGCGCCCGCGTTTACGAATCGCGTCTGATCCTGGAGAAAGGCATCGGACAATTGGATTCCGCCAGTTACCACATCGAGGCCGGCGGCTTGCAGGTTGCACTGGGAAAGCCGGGGGCCACAGCGCGGGTGCAGGTGACTGATCCGCGGCGTGTCGTGGTGGCTGCCCCCGCGGGACCTGTGCGGGTGAGCAATCGCGACGGGGTCCTGATTGCACGCCTTGAAAGCGGCCACGAAATGACGTTTGAACCACAGGACGCAGTGACCACGGTCACCAAAGTTTCCGGTATCCTCGCGCTTAAGGATGGCCAGTTCATCGTGGTCGATCGGGTCACCAACGTCACCATGCAACTGGTGGGCGCGGGCCTGGAGAACGAGGTGGGCAACCTGGTGGAAATCACCGGGACAGTCGACTCGGCGCCGCCTACCGTAGCGGGGGCTTCGCAGCTTATTGATGTGACCAAAGTCACGCTGCTGGTGAAAGGCGCGGCCGTGGCAGGGACAGGAGGCGCGGGTGCGGCCGGCGCGGGTGCGGCTGGCGCGGGCGCGGCCGCGGCTGCGGGCACAGGCTTATCCACAGGCGCCCTGGTAGCCATAATAGGAGGAGTGGCCGCCGCCGGTACGATCGGTGGATTGGCCGCCGCGCACGCGTTGCCCGGCCAGGGCAGCAATCAAACCTCCACCAGCCGATGAGACCGGTGTCTGCTTTCTTGAGCAGATAACCGGAGAATAATTATCCGGTTTGTTTACCATTCGTATGCCGACAAATTTCCAGTTCTCTTTTGTCTCAGTCCCCGGTGGGACTGAGAGAGCGATAGCTCTGCCCAAATGAATCCTTCATATCCATCTTTACATCCGTGGTTTGCTCTGTCAGCCAGGTCCAGGCATGAGAAGGTTGTCGCCGAGAACCTGCGCAGCAAGGGCCTGGAGTCTTTCCTGCCCCTCTACAGGTCGCGGCGCCAATGGACCGACCGTGTCCAGCCGGTCGATTTGCCGTTATTTCCCGGCTATGTCTTCTGCCGGTTCGCTTACGCCAGCAGGATGCCGGTCCTCAATACTCCCGGCGTGACTGCCCTGGTGGGCATCGCTAACGTACCCACACCCGTTTCCGACGATGAAATCGAACGCATTCGGACGATTCAGGCCTCCGGCCTGCCGGCGCATCCGTGGCCCTATCTGCGGGTGGGGCAGAAGGCGCGCATCGAGCACGGCTCCCTGGCCGGCCTGGAGGGAGTTTTGATCCGCGAAAAAGATTCGCTGCGCGTGGTAGTCAGCGTCGAGCTTTTGCACCGCGCCGTGGCCGTGGAGATCGACCGCGACATGATCCGCGCGGTGCAAGGGGCAGCACATGCCAGCATGGCCCACCTTTATCTCACGAACTGACACCCGCTATGACCAGTAAGCCGAGAAACCGGGTGGTGGTGTTCCGCGTTAGCCAGGACGAGTACAGCTCGTTGAAAGAAGCCTGCGACCGGGCGGGCGCCCGCAACCTCTCCGACTACACGCGCTCGGAGGTACTGGGACGGTTGCACTCCGAAGTGCCCGGCGCCCACCTGGAACGGAAATTCGAATCGCTGGAACAGCGGATCGAAGGGATGCAATCGCTACTGGATAGCTTGCTACAAGGAGTCTTTCATGCAACGACGCAAGGGTGACCGGCCGGGAGGCCTGTTTCATGGTTTATTCCTATCCATGGCCGTCTGGCTTGTCCCGTTGTTGGCTTCGGCACAGGTCCACCCGGCGCCGGAGTCCGCCGGCGCCAATTTGCCCGCGCAGCGTATCGGCCCCAATGACCTAATCTCGGTCTCGGTATATGACGCACCGGAGTTGACGCGCACCGTGCGGGTGGGCGCGGATGGTTTCATCCGCCTGCCCATGCTCCCGGGGCGCGTCAAGGCCGAGGGCCTCATGCCAAGCGAACTGGAAGCCGCCCTGGCCTCTGCACTGGTGGCCGGCCAGCTCATCGTGGATCCCTTCGTCACCGTAACTATTGCCGAATACAATAGCCGTCCCATCTCCGTCGCAGGAGCCGTGCGGACGCCCATCACCTTCCAGGCGGAGGGACCGGTGACCCTGCTCGAAGCTCTCACCCGGGCAGGCGGTCTGGCGCCGGATGCGGGCTCTGAAATCCTGGTCAGCCACGCGCAGGCATCCCCCGACGGTTCAGTCACCGCCCTGGTGCAGCGCATCCTGGTCAAGGGCCTGATTGACGCCGCCGACCCCAAACTCAACATCGCCCTGATTGGCGGCGAAGAAATCCGGGTGCCCGAGGCCGGCAGGGTCTACGTGATCGGCAACGTCAAACGGCCGGGCGCCTTCGCCGTGCAGGACGGCGTCGAATCCACGGTTCTGAAGATGCTGGCGTTGTCCGAAGGTCTCATGCCCTACGCCGCCAAAGACGCGTACATCTACCGGCGGGAAGCCAACGGGTCCAAGAACGAGATCCGCATACCGCTGGCTCAGATTATGGAGCGCAAAGCTCCGGACGCCTCGCTTCTGGCGAACGATATTCTCTATGTGCCGGACAACAAGGGCCGCCGCCTGACTCTTGGGGTGCTGGAAAAGCTCGCGGTGCTGGGCGCCGGAGCCAGCTCGGCCCTGGTCTACGCCGGGGTCCGCTAGCCTAACGTTTTCGTGAAAGGTACCCGTGATGACCGACCCCAAAGCCCTGGCCGCCCCCAATCAGTCCGTGCAGCCGACGTGGTACGGCTACGACGTCGAGCCGCCCGAGCAGACCGCCGTCCCCCTGGCTCACTATCTCTGGATTCTCCGCCGCCAGCGCTGGAAAATTCTCGCTTTCGTGTTCGCTTGCGTGGCGGCTACCCTGATCGTCTCCGCGCGACTCACGCCGATTTACGAATCCACCGTCACGGTGGATATCGACCGCCAGATGCCCTCGGCCATCATCGGGCAGGATGCTACGCGCGCGCCCATGAACGATGCCGACCAGTTCCTGGCCACCCAGGTCAAGCTGATTCAGTCGGACTCGGTGCTGCGGCCGGTGGCCCAGCAGTATCATTTGCAGGATGCGGACCGGGACGCCGCCAGCATCACTCCCGAAAAATCGTCCAAAGCGCTGGAGGAGGCCCCCGTACTGCTCAAGAAGCTCAAGGTGACGCGTCCGCCCAACACCTACCTGTTGCTGATCAGTTACCGTTCCTCCGACCCGCACCTGGCGGCTAATGTGGCCAACGCCGTGGCGCACTCATACGTCGAGCACACTTACGACATCCGCTTCAAATCCTCGGCATCGCTGGCGGACTTCATGGAGAAACAGCTTGAAGAACTGAAGGCCAAGATGGAGCGCTCCTCAGCCGCCCTGGCGCAGTTCGAGCGCGAATTGAACGTCATCAATCCGGAAGAAAAGACCAGCATTCTCTCGGCGCGCCTGCTGCAGCTCAATACTGAATACACCAACGCGCAGACTGACCGGGTGCGCAAGGAATCCGCCTGGAAATCGGTGCAGAGCGGCACCCTGGAGGCCGCCCAGGTTTCCACCCAGGGCGAGAATCTGAAGACCCTTTCCGCCAAGCTGGACGAGGCCCGCCAGAAATTCGCCGACGTGAAGACGCACTACGGACCCAACCACCCCGAATATCATAAGGCGTCCGTGCAGGTGGACGAGATCGAGCGCCAGTTGCAGCAGAGCCGCAACAACACCGCGCAGCGCGTGGAAGTGGAGTATCGCGAATCGGTCAACCGGGAGAGTATGCTCCGGACGGCGGTGGGGGAGACCAAGGCGGAATTCGACCGGCTCAATGCCCGCAGCTTCGAATATCAGGCGCTCAAGCGGGAAGCCGACGCCGACAAGACGCTCTACGAGGAGTTGGTTCGCAAGATCAAGGAAGCCGGCATCAACGCGGGCTTCCAGAACAGCTCCATCCGCATCGCGGATCCAGCCCGCGCGGCCATCCAGCCGGTGTTCCCCGATCTCAAGTTGAATGTCCTGCTGGCCTTCCTGTTTTCCACGCTGCTATCGGTGGGCTTTGCGGTCCTCAGCGACGTGTTGGACAACTCCGTGCGCGATCCGGAGCAGATCTCCAATCTCTTTCAGATGGACGTGATGGGCAGCCTGCCGCTGGTCAAGACCTGGCGGCGAAGCCTGACTGCCGCGGTGGCCGGCGACGCCAGCCCCACCGCGCTGGTGCGCGCCGAGGAGTCCACTCCCAATGGCTACGACCGGACCGTCTCCACCTTCGAAGAAGCCGTGCGCACGCTGCGCAATTCCATCCTGCTGGGATCGTTCGACCGCCAGTTGAAATCGCTCATGGTCACCAGCGCCACGCCGGCCGAAGGCAAGACCACCACGGCCGTACACCTGGCCATCGCGCATGCCCAGCAGAAGCACCGGACCCTGCTCATCGACTGCGACCTGCGTCGTCCCGGAGTCCATACCAAGCTGGGCATTAACCCGGAAACCGGGCTGGCCGCCGTCCTGCAGAACGGGATGCAGTGGCGCGAGAAACTGGTCAAGCTGGTGGAGCTGCCTGATCTGGACATCCTGCCCACCGGCTTCTCCAGCCGCCGCGGCGCCGACCTGATCGGCCGCCGCCTCCCGGAACTGCTGGAAGATGCGGCCCGGGAATACGATCTGATCGTGGTGGATTCGCCGCCCATCCTGGGATTCCCCGAACCGCTGCAAATGGCCGCAGCCGTGGATGGCGTGGTCATGGTGGCGAAGGCCGGCGAGACCAATCGCAAAACCGTAGGCTCGGCTATCAGCACCCTGCAACGCGTGCGCGCCAACATTGTTGGGCTGGTGCTCAACTCCGTCACCAGCGACATGAGCGACAGCTATCGGTACTACGGCTACCACGGCAAGTATTACAGATACTACAAAGCCGCTGGCGAATAACTGCGAGGGATGAGAATTCGGTGGCCGAAGCGTGCGCCTCCGGCATCTTGGTGTATCCCGACATGACGCAAATTGAGACGGCTTCCGCGGATTGCGTGATCAGCCACCACGCTCTGGAACACACAGCGGATCCAGAAGCGATCCTCTGCGAGATCTTTCGAATGATCAAACCCGGCGGCAAGTTAGTCGTGGTTGTATCCGCGGAGTCGCCGCGAGGCCGGCACGCACTTGGAGAACCGTGGCTGACTTGCACCTCTACTCGTGGAACCCCCTCTCTATCGGTAATCTCGTAGCGGCATGTGGTTTCGAAGTTAAAGAAGCGTTCCTTCGGTCCGCCGGGTATTCGCGTTACAACCCCTGGCTGCGGGATTTCCTCTTGCCTTTGGTCTTGCTGAAAAATGTCTCGCCTGTGCCCTGGGCCGCTTCAACACGGCATGCGTCGCCGGGAAGCCGATGTGAGCGGAATGCATAGATCCATAAGGTCAAACTTTATTTGGACTTTGGCGGGATATGCTGTCTACGCCGCTTGCCAATGGGGCATGCTGGTGACTCTGGCAAAGCTGGGCGGCCCCGAAATGGTGGGACAGTTCGCCCTAGGCCTGGCGATCGCCGCTCCGGTGTTCATGTTTACCAATCTGCAGTTGCGGTCGGTGCTGGCTACTGACGCCCGCGGCGAGTATGGCTTCGCCGCGTACCTGGGCTTGCGGTTGAGTTCCTCTTTGCTGGGGCTGATCGCATTGGCCGTGATCGCCGCTTTCGCGAGCAAGGCGGCGGCATACCCCGCGGTCCTGCTCGTCGGAACCGCCAAAGCCATCGAATCGATCAGCGACGTGCACTACGGCCAGTTGCAGCGGAACGAACGCATGGAACCGATTGCCCGGTCCCTGATCGCCAAGGGAATCCTCTCACTCGGGCTGTTTTGGGTGGCCGTCTATCTGACCCGTAATCTGATCTCCGCCCTGATCGGCCTGAACCTGGCATGGTTGTTGGTGCTGGTGGCTTATGACATGCGGCGCACCGGCTCGAGCGGCTGGAACCGTCCCTGCTTTCGCCCCGGGACACTGGCGCAACTGGCGCGGCGCTCCCTGCCGCTGGGCATCATGGCCATGCTGGTCTCGCTGAATGTCGGTATTCCGCGTTATTTCGTGGAGTGGCGCCTGGGGCCGGCGGCCTTAGGGATCTTCGCCGCGCTCACCTATCCCATGATGGCGGGAACCTTCGTGGCGGCCGCTTTGGGGCAGGCGGCGCTGCCCGTGCTGGCCCGGCGCTTCGCGGCCGAGGATGGCATGCCCGGTCCGTTTCAGTGGCTTCTCCTGAAAGTGTCGTCCACCGGACTCTTGCTGGGGGTAATAGGCGTGCTCCTCAGCGTGACCGCGGGCCGTCCGCTGCTGGCTCTGTTCTACCGCCCCGAGTATGCGCGGCACGCAGACGTACTCACATGGCTGGCGGTAGCCGCCGCGCTGAACTACGTGGCGACCTTTCTGAACGCCGGGGTGACGGCCACCCGGAACTTCCGGGCGCTGACCGTGCCGTACATCCTGCACGCTCTGGTGGCCGGTGGATTGTCGGCCGCGCTGGTCTCCCAAAACGGACTCATGGGGGCCGCGTGGGCATCCTGCGGCATCAGTGCGGCAGGCTGCGCGATTCCCATGCTGATTCTGGTTCGCACGCGCAACACCGCCCGGGAGTGCGTTGCATGGGCGCAATGAGCCGGACCAGCCTCGCGGAATGTCCCGGCGTATTCCCGCGCACGGCGCGGCCGGTCAGGCGAGTCCGGCAGGCCACCAAAACCACGGACTTCCTGCTGGCGGCCATCGTTTGCTCGCTGATCGCGGCAGGCTTTGCCGTCTTTTCGGACCGCTACCATCATTGGTTTCTGGCGCCCTTGCTGGCCTGTGGCATCCTCATCGGCGGCGACGGCATCTCCTGGATTCGCCGGCGTGAGATGGTGTTCAATCCCGCCACGCTGTTGAGCGTGCTCGGCTTCCATTCGTTCTTTATCGCCCCGCTGCTGATGGTCGCTTGGGAATATCAGTTGCCCTACCTGTCGGGGCAGCCCGACGACTGGCGGGAGTGGGTGGGGCTCATGGCCATCCTCAACGCGGTGGGGCTCTGCCTGTACCGGTGGATGCGCGACCTGGTACGAAAGAGCGGCGGCACGGGCGCTGGCCGATCCTACCGGCGGCTCGACTATCGCGAATTTCCAATCGTCGCCTGGATTGCCATCTTGGTGTGCACCGCCCTGCAAATCTACATCTACATCGACTTCGGAGGTATCAGTGGTTTCGTCCAACGTTACCTTACCGACCCGGAAGGATGGAAAAACACAGGGTGGATGTTCGCCATCTCCGAGAGTGCTCCCATTCTGGCGATGATCACTCTCGCTACCCGGCTGCGCAAGTCCCCCCGCAAGCCGGGCTGGCCATTTCTGACCGCCGTGTTGTCCTTCTTCTTTGCAGTGCAGCTATTCTTCGGAGCCCTGCGCGGCTCCCGGATGAACACGGTCATCTGCCTGTTCTGGGCGGCCGGAATTATCCATTATTGGATTCGCCCCATCCAGCGGCGGCTGGCCATCGCGGGCGTGGCATGCCTGCTGGTGTTCATGTATCTTGCGGCATTCTACAAAGAGGCCGGATTCGACATGGTCTCGGCCTTCGAAGGCTCGGTGGAACGGGACATGCTCACGGCCCGAACGCACCGCACCTTCAGCCAGGTGGTGGTGGGGGACCTGGCCCGCAGCGACATCCAGGCCTTCACCGTTTACCGGCTCTTGCAACCGCGCCGCTACGACTATGCCTGGGGCCGGTCCTACCTGGGGGCTCTGGCGCTGCTGATTCCGGAACCGCTGTGGTCCGACCGTCCCCCGGGCAAGGTCAAATGGACCACGGAACTGGAATATGGCGCCGGATCGTACGGCTACCGTATGTTTCATTCCAGCCGGGTTTACGGCGTCAGCGGCGAGATGATGCTGAACTTCGGGATTCTGGCGGCGCCCGTAGGCCTGCTGATTCTCGGACTCATTGTCGGCCGCATCATGCGTTTTCTCGACCGGGCGCATCCGGAGGACTGCCGCCTGTTGCTGGCGCCCATCTTCATCTGTCTCTGCTTCGCGGTGCTGATCCTCGACTCGGACAACGTCTTGTTCTTCCTGGTGAAGTATGCCGCGGTGCCGAGCGCTATCGTGATGTTCACATCGCATAACGTCAGCGCGGCTGGAGCGCGCCGGGCATGACCGTGTCGGTAGTGCTCGATTTCCGGTTTTCCGGCGCGCCGGACGGCTCGGTCTGGACCCGTACCAGCTATGCGCACGCTTTCTGGCAGCGCTACCTGGCCGTGTTCGACGCGGTGAACGTGATAGCCCGCGTGGAATCTCTTACGGCTATCCCGGCCGGCTGGCACAAGGTTGAGGGGAACGGCGTGGCTGTTACGCCGGTCCCGCATTATCTCGGGCCGCGGCAGTACTTAGCGCGGCGGACGGCGGTGCGGCGGGCAGTACGCGGCGCTTTTCGCCCAGGTGATGCAGTGATCATTCGCGCGCCCGGCCAGCTCGGCAATGTGCTGTCGCCGGCTTTGTCCCGCATGCGATATCCGTTTGGACTGGAAGTCGGCGGAGACCCACACGATTTATTCGCGCCGGGCGCTATCCGGCATTTCCTGCGTCCGCTATTTCGAAAATGGTTCACGCGGTCGCTCGCCAGGCAGTGCCGGCACGCGCAGGCGGTGGCCTACGTCACGGAGTCCACCCTGCAGCGGCGCTACCCGTGCGGCGACTACAGCGTGGCCGCCTCCGACGTGGAGATCTCCGACGAGTCCCTGAGCCAGGCGCCCAAGGTCTTCACCACCTCCTATTCGAGCGTGGAGTTGCGCGACGAAGCATTCGTGGACGCGCCCGGCGACTATAAAGACCGTAACGTGGCACGTCTGATCTTCGTGGGATCCCTGGCGCAGATGCAGAAGGGTCCGGACATTCTGCTGGCGGCGGCGCAACGTTCGATCGCGAGCGGGCTGAACCTGCGGCTAGTCATGATAGGGGATGGCCGCCACCGGCCGGAATTGGAGAGTTACGCCCGCACTCTAGGCATCGGCGCGCGGGTTCGCTTCCTGGGAGAGATATCCGGCGCGGCGGTGCGCGCGGAGTTGGACCAGGCGGATCTTTTTGTCCTGCCGTCGCGCACCGAGGGCCTGCCGCGGGCCATGATTGAAGCCATGGCGCGCGGTCTGCCGTGCATCGGAACGCACGCCGGAGGCATTGTCGAACTGTTGCCGCCCGAGGACCTGGTGCCGCCGGGTGATGCGGCAGCCCTTTCCACCAAAATCGAGGCGCTGTTGCGCGATCCGCAAAGACTCCGCCGGATGTCGCTGCGAAATCTGGCCAAGGCCCACCAGTACCGGGATGAGGTGCTGTCCGCCCGCCGCACCGCGTTCTACCGGTACCTCAGGGATAGCACCGAAAGCTGGCTGCCCCGCAAATGAGAGTTCTGCACATCGTCAAGACCTCCGAGGGCGCGCGGTGGGCCGCGTTGCAGGCGGCGGAACTGGTGCGGCTGGGTGTGGAGGTGCATGTCGCCCTTCCCGCGGCGAAGGGCCACCGCGTGCGAGATTGGGAGGAAGCCCAGGCCGTGATTCACATCGCTGCGCTGGATTATCCCGCGCGGAACCCCTGGCGCTTGCCTGCCGTATGTTCGCGCGCGCGCGCGCTGGTGGCTTCCTTGAAGCCGGATGTCATCCATGCCCATCACTTTGGTCCGGCAATGTTATTGCGGCAGGCGCTTGGCAAGAAGCACCCGGTGCCGCGTGTCTTTCAAGTCCCCGGCCCGCTGCACCTGGAACACTGGATATACAGGACGTGGGACCTGGCATCAGCAGGCGCCGGCGATTTCTGGATTGCATCCAGCCGCTCGATCCGCAGCCACTACTTATGCGCCGGCATACTGCATTCCCGGGTATTCCTCAGCTATTCCGGATTCAGGCCCGGTGGTTTCAACCGGACCCGTTCGAATCTTCTCCGCCGCCGGCTGGGAATTGCTCCAGACGCATTCGTGTTCGGCAACATCAATTACATATACCCGCCTAAATATCACCTGGGCCAGCGGGCCGGAATCAAGCGCCACGAAGACTTGATCGACGCGCTGGGGCTGGTGCTCAAGAAGCGCGGCGATGCCGTCGGCGTGCTGGCGGGCGGGACTTGGGGGCGGGCCCGGCGCTATCAGGAAAGCCTTCAGCGCCGCGCCGAGCGAGCCGGCGGCGGCCGCATCCTGATGCCAGGCGAGCTTCCATTCGCGGATGTGCAGCAGTGCTGGGCGGATTTCGACTGCGCCATTCACGTCCCCGTATCGGAGAACTGCGGAGGAGTGGTGGAACCGCTCCTGGCCGGAGTGCCGACCATCGCGGGAGACGTTGGCGGATTGCCGGAAGTCGTCATGCATGGGGTCACGGGTATAATGGTTCCGATTCGCAACCCACAAGCGCTCGCCGCCGCCATGCTGAGGGTCGCCGCGGAACCCGCGCGATACCGCATGATGGCGCGATTGGGAGGTGAGCTCGTGGCGGCTATGTTCGATGTCCGCAGGACCGCCGCGGAGGTTTACCAGGTCTACCGGCATATTCTCGACCAGGCCGCAGCGCCGCCCTGCGAGTTCGATGCGCGCGCTTTCGTAACCGGCCGGAGCTGCCTATGCGCTTAGCTCTGGGAACAACCCTGGCTATGTTCGTGCTCTCGTGCGCATCACCCCAGGAGAGTGCCTTCCACTGGCCCGATGCCCGGAAGAACGGCATCGTGCTGGTGAACGCCAATCAGGACCTCGCCGCCTACGTTCGAAATCATCCGGATTGGTTCTCCGAAGGGGAGGCCGTGCTGGATTTGTCGGTGCTGAACCGCGCCGATCGGAAGCAGGCAGAGCGGGAACGCATCCAGATCACCGATCTGCTGCGCTCGAAAGGAATGGCCGCCGGCACCTACACGTCGGGCACCACGGCGGAGCCGCTGGCGAACGTAAAGCTCTGGCCTTTTGACAAAGTGCCGGCCGAGTGGCTGCCGAAGGAATTCAAGACCGTCGGATCATGGCCAGGCGCGCCCGAGCGGAAGATCATGAATGTCGCCGACCCGCAGAGCCGCCACGCGCTGCAGGAGGGCATCCGGCGGATCTGGCGCGATAGCCCCGCGCCCATCCGATTCGTCGATAATGCGGCTTCGCACAGCAGCACCGGCGGCACCGAGACCTGGCAGGCTTACTGCGCCAATATACGGGAGATCAGGATGATCGGCGAGTCCATGGGCAGCCGGCTGGTCTTCAATGTCTCCGTGCATCCGGCTCTCCTTTCGGACGACGACGCCAGCCAGTTGGTAGAGGCCGTGGGCCGCGGCAACGGCATCCTGCTGGAAGACCCGTGGGGCGCGGGCATCCGCAAGAGCGCCGATCTGACCAAACAGCAGCAAGCCAGATACCGCCAGTTGCTCGGCGAGCGCATCGCCATCGTCATGCTGCCGGTGAACATGCCGCCGGATGTGTTGATGAATTGGGTGCGCACGTGGCGGCAGCCCTCCGACCATCTTTATCTTGGCTGGGCGTTCTTCAAGAAGCCTCCGGATCTCAAGTAGCACTCGCCGCCAGGGCGGCGCCGTATGCGTCTCAAGCGAATCCTGGACGCCATCGTTTCCATTTCTCTTCTCTTGGTGTTTTCTCCCGTGCTGCTGTTAACGGCCCTGGCAGTGGCCGCGGCGATGGGCCGCCCCATAATGTTTCGACAAAAGCGCGCCGGCCTGCACGGCCGCGAATTCGTCCTGCTCAAATACCGCACCATGCGCCAGCCGCGAGAATCCATTCCCGACGAAGCCCGGATTACGGCGCTCGGTAGATTGCTGCGCAACACCAGCCTCGACGAGTTGCCCCAGTTATGGAACGTGGCTAAGGGAGACATGAGCCTGGTAGGACCGAGACCACTCCTGGCAAGTTACCTGGACCGCTACACCACGCGCCAGCGGCGCCGGCACGAAGTGCGCCCTGGACTCACAGGCTGGGTACAGGTCAACGGCCGGAACTCGCTCGATTGGGAAGAGAAGTTCAATCTGGATGTTTGGTACGTCGAGCACCGCGGCTTCTTCCTGGATCTCAAGATCCTGTTGCTGACGGTGCCCGCCGTGTTCCGGAAGGTTGGGATAGGCCACTCCGTTTCATCGGTCATGCCCGAGTACCTGGGCGTGATTGCCCGCGATCGCAAGAATTAACCAATGCCGACATCTACGTTCGATCCGGCGCCGGCCTCGGCCGGCCAGCGGCGGGTGCATGCCCGGCGTGCGCCGCTCTTTTTGATTTCCCTGGATTTCGAGCTTGCCTGGGGAACCTGGGACGGAACCGTGGACGCCGCCTATCGCGGCAACATTCTGGGCGCGCGCCAGGCCGTTCCGGCGCTGCTGGACTTGTTCCAGCGTTACCAAGTGCGGGCCACCTGGGCCGCGGTAGGCATGCTGCTGTTCGATTCCAGGAAAGAGCTACTCCGATATCTTCCGGACACGCGGCCCGTCTACGCGGGCGGCATCGGCCCTTACCGGCATTTGCACGAGATCGGCGACGATGAGAGAAGCGATCCATACCACTACGCCTTGTCCCTGATCCGCATGATTCTGGCGCGCGACGGGATGGAGTTGGGGAGTCATACCTTCTCGCACTACTATTGCCTGGAAACCGGCCAGACGGTCCGTGACTTCGCAGCCGATATGGAGTCGTCGGTCGCGGCGGCGGAGAGGCTCGACGCGCGGCCGGTGAGTCTGGTCTTTCCGTGCAATCAGTATGCGGCGGAGCACCTGGATACCTGTTCCGCGCTGGGCTTCCGGGCATTTCGCGGCAACGCAGCCGGGCGGATGCACGCGGCCGGCGCCACCGGGATCCAACGATCCGGTCCGCGCCGCGCGGCGCGCCTTTTGGACGCCTATGTGGACCTCTCCGGTGTTGGAGGCGTCTCGCCGTGCGCGGAGGGCAGGCTCGTGAACCTGCCGTCCACCCGGTTTCTACGGCCATTCTGCGGGTCGCTTCGAGTCCTGGAGCCTCTCCGGATGAAGCGCATCCGGAACGCCATGACGGCCGCCGCCCAGGCCGGATCCTGCTTTCACATGTGGTGGCATCCACACAATTTCGGGCGTAATCTCGGGCGGAACATGCGCTTCCTGGAAGACGTCCTCAAGCACCATCTCGTGTTGCGGGAAAGGTACGGCGTGATGTCCGTCACCATGCGCGAGGCCGCGCTGACCGTTTCAGGCGGCGCCCTATGAAGGTCGTCATGCTGGCCGGACCGAAGTCATCGACGTGGATCGTGGCCAACGCTCTGCGCGGCGAGACGCCCCTGGCCGCCCTGATCGTCGAAAGCCTTCCGCCCCGCTGGCGCCTTGCCGAGCGGCGCGCGCGGCGTATCGGATGGCCGGCGGTCATTGGCCAGGCCTTGTTTATCCTCTACGCGGCCAAATTACAATTCGACACGCGCTGTAGAGCGGCGCAGATTCTGGCCGGCAGCGGCCTGGATCCGCGGCCACCCGACGGAATC
>DATGGM010000047.1:0-20152 GCA_035308525.1 Bryobacteraceae bacterium | reverse complement strand
CCGCCATCGGCCAGGTCGAAGCGGTCCGTGCCGAAAGCCAGCGCGCTGGAGAAAGCCTGTTGGTGATCGCGCACCTGTTCCCAGATCGGATTGGTGAAATAGCCGCCGCCTTGCGGGGAGTCTAGCTGCACCAGGCGCTGCGGATCTTCCACGGGCAGCGAGCGCAACATGACGGCGTTCAGGATGCTGAATATGGCGGTATTCGCGCCGATGCCCAGCGCCAGCGATAGAACCGCGGTGGCGGCGAAGCCCGGGTTTGCCAGCAGCGTACGGAGGGCGTAGCGGGTATCCGAGGCCAGGGTCTCTAGGAATGGCCAGATCCACACGGCGCGGCTGGCTTCCTGAAGTTGGGTGACGTTGCCGAAAGAGCGGCGGGCTGTGGCCTGTCGTGCCAATTCCTTGTGCAGGCGCATCTCTTCGGCCAGGTCCTGTTCCTGTTGCCTTCGGTTGAAAAGGTAACGCACTCTACGCCATAGTTCGTTCATAAATCACTCCTCTCGCAGCGCGGCCATGGGATCCATACGGGCGGCGCGATAGGCCGGAAGATACGCCGCAATTCCAGCCGCGATGGCCAGCACAATCGCCGCAATGGCGAGCGGCGCCCTATCGTTCGGCTTGACACCGTAAAGCTGACTTGCCACGAGCCGCCCCGCGGCCAGTGACGCGGAGAGGCCGAGCACGCCGCCTACGGCCATCATCGCGGCCACCTCGCGCAACACCAGCCAGACCACCGATCGGGGACGCGCGCCCAGCGCCATGCGAATACCGATTTCCGATTGGCGGCGAGACACACCATAGGAAGTTACGCCGTAGAGCCCGATCATGGCCAGCAGCAGTGCCAGACCACCAAAGAACGCCGATAATAGCGCCACCATCCTGGGCTGCAGCAAGGAATCGTCTACCTGCGTTTGGAGATCGCGGAACTCCAAAGCGATGGCGCGATTCACCTGGCTGATAACGGCGCGCACCGCCGGCGCCAGCGCCTCGCTCCGGGCCTGGGAGCGCACCTCGAAGTTGACCCAGGGTCTGGGCTTGATGTCTTGCGCGCAGGCCAGGTAGGCAGTCAGCGCAGGGCCCTCGCCGACCCACGTGTACTTGGCATCCTTGACTACGCCGATGACCTGGTAAACTACTGTCTGGCCCGCGTGGCCGGCTGCGGAAGAGATGATTTTGCCGATGGGACTCTGCTCTCCGAAGAACCGGCGGGCGGCCGACTCGTTGATGATCATCACCGGCGGCGCGTGGAGATCGTCCTGTGCCGAAAAATCGCGGCCAATCAACAGAGGCGTACCGAGCGTCCCAAAGTACCCGGGCGACACACGATTGAAGTAAACCAGCGTGTCGTCCTTTTCTTTAGGTGAGTAACTCTCAGGAGAGACGGAGCTATCCCACTGACCTCGGCCGATAGGCGTCATGACGGAGCTGGAAGCCGCGGCCACACCGGGGATGCCTCGCAGGCGCTCCACAATCTCGTTGTACATGCGCGGGCGCTCGCCGGGCCGAACATGGGACTGCATCATGTCGGCCCGAATGAGCAGTACGTTGTGGGTTGTGAAGCCGAGATCGGTGCGCAAAAGGTTGCGAAATGTGCCCAGGAAGAGCCCGGCGCCCACCAATAGCAACAGTGAGAGTGAAACCTGGCCCGTGACCAGCGCCTTGCCGAGTGCGAATCGCCCTCTGGCACTGTCGCGCCCGTGTTCCTTCAGCACCTGGCCGGGCAGGACGGTGGTGGCACGCAATGCCGGCGCGAGCCCAAACAAGAGTCCGGTAAGCAAGGCCACGCCCATGGTGAAGGCGAGCACCCGGAGGTCCGGCGTGGTATCCAGTTGAAGTTCGCCGCCGGAGGTGGAGATCATGCGGACGAGCAGGCGGCTGCCGTATAGCGCGAAGAACAGGCCTCCCACGGCGCCCAGTATAGCGAGCAGTATGCTCTCGGACATGAGTTGGCGTATCAGGCGCTGGCGGGCCGCGCCGATAGCCATGCGAATAGAGATCTCGCGCTGCCGGGCCGCCGCGCGCGCCAGTAGCAGGTTCGCGATATTTGCACAGGCGAGCAACAGGACCAGGCCGACCACGGCCATCAGGGTGAACAGGGCCCGGCGATAGTTGCTGCCAGTATCGGAGAAGCCCGCCCCTGCCGGCCTCAGAGCGAACGAACGCTCGAGGAATTTCCGTTTTCCGGCGGCGGGCCAGTCTTGCGGTAGCGCATCGCGGTTGACGGTTGGCGCCAGTGCCTTCATGCGGGCTTCGGCTTCCTGCTGCTTCTCGCCCGGTTTCAGACGGCCCAGGATGCGTAGCCACCACCAACTACGGTCGTCCAATGCGCTGGCGTCGGTGCGCAGCAGCGGCTCGCATCCGATCGGAATGGCAACATCGTAATGCTTGTCCAGATCCAGGCCCGTGAACCAGGGCGGTGTGACACCGATGATCGTGAAAGGATGCCGGTTCAGCCGGATAGCCTTGCCGACAATCTGCGGGTCGCCCGCAAAATGGTCTTTCCAGAAACCATGGCTGATGACCGCAACCGGGCCCGCGTGGCCGCCGCCATGCAAATCGTCATCGGTTGTGAATACACGGCCGCGCATGGCGGGCACGCCCAAGACGCGAAAGAAGTCCCCGCTGGTCCAGACGCCTTCCGCGAAGTGGCTTTCGCCGCCATCGGCAAGATCGAATCGGTCGGCGCTATAGGCCAAAGCGGCCGAGAAGGCCTGCTGATGATCGCGCACCTGCTCCCAGATTGGATTGGTGAAAGACTGGCGGCCCTCCGGCGTGACTACCTGCACCAGGCGCTGCGGATCCTCCACGGGCAGCGAGCGCAGCATGACAGCGTTCAGGATGCTGAATATGGCGGTATTCGCGCCGATACCCAGCGCCAGGGATAGAATCGCGGTGGCGGCGAAGCCGGGATTGGCGAGCAGCGTGCGCAGGGCGTAGCGCGTATCCGAGGCCAGGGTCTCCAGGAATGGCCAGATCCACACGGCGCGGCTGGCCTCCTGGAGTTGGGTGACGTTGCCGAAAGAGCGGCGGGCGGAAGCCGGTCCTGCCAATTCCCGATGCAGGCGCATCTCTTCGGCCAGGTCCTGTTCGTGCTGCTTGCGGTTGAAGAGGTAGCGCAATCGCCGCCACAGTTCCCCCATGGTCCACCTTTCTGGCATAGTTAGACTATGCCAGAGGCGGGTTGGTTAGGTCAAGTGGAGATCGTGGGGCAGGCCCTCTGCTGCGGCGGCCTCCCAGGCCGCCCTCCCGCTGTGCAGAAGCTTGCGAGAAGCGTCTTCGCGGCTGAGGCGCCTCGCTGCGCCGCGCGCGCCGTGCGGAGGGCATCCACGGTCAGCCCGTCTACACCCACGATGATCACCCGCGGGCCTGCCGGTTGCCCGAAGGCCATGAAAAATTCGGTCGGTATTCAGCTCACTACACGCGAGCGGAACGTGCGCGCGCCGAAACCAAAACACAACGCGGTAGTGGCCACCAGCGCCAGCAGCACCCACTGCACCGGGAGCGTCGGCAGCTCGCGGCCGTTGACGGGCGGCACCATGGCATAGCGCAGGCCCTCCGCGGCATAGGTGAGCGGATTAAACAGGGTGAGTACCTGAAACCAGCGGACCGTGTGCAGCGCGCCCCACGGATAGTAGGTGCAGCCCAGAAACAGTAAGGGAGTCAGGATGATGGAAAACATCAGGCTGATCTGTTCGGGTTTCACCACAGTGCCGATCACCAGCCCGATGCCCGAGCCGGCAAAGGCAGCCAGCACGATCATACCTATCAGTATGCCGATGCGGTCGCCGCGTACAGCATAGCGGCTGCCCAGTACCAACCAGGCCGCCGGAAAAATCACCGCGCCGGCCGCGACCCCGCGCATGGCGGCGAACAGCATCTTCTCCGCGGCTACCAGCCAGACAGGCTGGGGCGCCAGCAGGCGGTCGTCGATTTCCCGCGCAAAGCCTAAGTCCAGCACCAGGGGCAGCGTGATGCCTTGGATGGCCGCCATCAATTCGGTCAGCCCTATGATGCCCGGCAGCATCAACGAGGCAAAATTTCCAGCCGTGAGCCCGATGCTGGGCATGATCTTGCAAAAGATCAGGAGAAAGAACATCGGCTGTATCAGCGCCTGGATCAGGAACTGCGGCAGCTCGCGGCGGGTGACCGCCAGGTCGCGGCGCAAGGTCGCGCCGAAGGCGTTGGTGGCCAGCCACAGGCGATTGGTGTGGCGTACGGAATGCTCGATGGACGGCGTCATCAGCGCAGATGCCTCCCTGTCAAATAAATGAAAACATCCTCCAGGCTGGGCTGTTTCACATGCAGATCGCGCACCTGCCCGCCAGCCACCAAGACAGCCTGTGTAGCGGGGCCCACCAGCGCGGGCGCATTCTGCGCATACAACCGGTAAGTGACCACGCCGGCTTCGTCATTGGCGGCGGGCGCGCCGGCGTCCAACTCGTCCACTTTGCTCACGCCTTCCAGGCCGCGCAGCCCCTCCAGAACATGCCCGCCGGTCTCCGGGGCAGGCAAGCCCACCCGCACTTCCACCGCATTACCGCCCGGAATCAGCTTCTTCAATTCCGTGGAAGTGTCGTTCACCAGAATGCGTCCCTTGTCCATGATGGCGATGCGCCCGCATAGCTGGTCGGCCTCGCGCATGTCGTGCGTGGTAAGCAGAATGGTGAGCCCCTGCGCGTTCAGCGCGCGAATGCGGTCCCACAGGAACAGGCGCGATTGCGGATCCAGATTGTTGGTCGGCTCATCCAGGAACAGCACGTCGGGAGCGTGCATCAGCGCCCGGGCGATCATGAGGCGCTGCGACATGCCGCCCGAATAGCGGGCCACTTTGTCGTTCTTGCGGTCGCCCAGGCCCAATTCGTCGAGTAGCGCGTCGGCGCGCTGTTCGCGCTCGCGGTGCGGCACGCCGTGATACGCGGCGTGGAAAGTGAGAATCTCGCGCACGCGGAGGCTGCGGTCCAGATTGCTCTGCTGCGGGACCACCGCGATGCGCTGCTTGATGCCGATGGGATCGCTGGCCACGTCCAGACCCATGATGGCGGCCGCCCCGGAAGTCGGCAGCACGCTGGTGATGAGCACGCCGATAGTTGTCGTTTTGCCGGCGCCGTTCGGCCCCAGCAAACCAAAAATCTCGCCGGGACGAACGCTGAACGTGACGCCGTCCACGGCGTTGACATTGGCCTTGGCGTACCGTTTCACCAGGTCGCGCACCTCTATGGCCGCGTGGTTTGTGGTCATGGGTTCTACGATTTTAGCGTGACGCGGGCGCTCCTGACTGCCAGGCCTATCGTCCAGCCGCCAGCCGGTCGGCGAGCAGTGGCGGCAGGCCGGCCTGCCGGATCTTCTCCTGCGCTTTGGCTACGTCGTAAGGCAGCCGATAGAAGATCAGGAAGCGCTCTTCGGGGTTGTATATCACGTAGGCTGCCCGCGGATCCGCGTCGCGCGGCTGACCCACGGATCCCGGATTGATCAGGTAGACGCAACGGTCGTCCAGCTCCAGCGTCAGGCGCTCCTCGGTCATGGGCGTCTTCTCAATGGTCTCCACGCGCGCATGGTTCCAGATGAAGCCGCCTTGCAGGTGCGTGTGTCCGAAGAACGTGAGCGGCATTTCCAGATAGGAGAAGGTCATGAAGGCGTCGGCCGCGTCGATCACGTATTCGTCTTCGTCGAGCGGCGAGCCGTGGACCACCTGGAAGCCCAACAGCGCCAGCGGACCTTGCGGCAGACTACGGACATACTCGGCGTTCTCGGAGGTGAGTTCGTGGTGCGTCCAGACGGCGGCCGCGCGCGCCACCGGATTGAACCATTCCAGATCGTCGAGCCCCACGGAGGCCTTGTCGTGATTGCCGCGGACCACGCCGTTCACGTTGGCGCGGGCCCACTCCGTAACAGCGTTGGGGTCCGCGCCATAGCCGATCAGGTCGCCGCAGCACAGCACCCGGTCGTACTTGCCCCGGGCGTGTTCCGCCACCGCCTCCAACGCCTCCCAGTTGGCATGTATGTCACTCAGGATCAGGTATCGCACGCCGGCTGTGTCATGCCTTTCTCAAGCGTAGCAGCGCTATTTCGGGAGGCGCCCCGATGCGCATGGGAATGCCGATAGTGCCGATGCCGCGTGTGACGTAGGTCGCCGCCGGGCCTTCCCGGTATAAGCCGTAGACGAAGGGCGTAATGAACCGCGCGGCGTTGACCGGCTGGTGTAGAATCTCCACCGTGACCTGGCCTCCGTGCGTGTGGCCCGCCAGCATTAAATCATACCCTTTCCGCGCGGCGACTGGAAAGACATCGGGATTGTGAGAGAGGAGCAGGTTGCAGGCGCCGGGGAGTGCCAGACGTTCGGCGCCGGGCAGATATTCCACGCTGGACCGCTGATAATCGACGCCCGCCACGTTCAGCACGCCCTTGCCAAATCGCAGGGCCTGCGCGCGCCCGCGCAGAAAGGGAATGCCGAGACGGGCGCCCGCCCGTTCGGTGTAGTCCTCGGCCATGGCGTAATTCTCGTGATTCCCCAGGCATCCCAGGATTCCGGCGTCCGCGCGCAGGCGCGATATCTGGCGCAGACAGGCATCCAGGGGATCGCCCGCCGCAGTGATCAGGTCGCCTGTCACGAGGGCCAGATGCGGCCGTAGTTCGTTGGCGCTGTCGATGACGCGAGCCAGATCTTTCTCACTCAGGAAGGCGCTGAGGTGAATGTCGCTCAACTGCACCAGCCGCAATCCGTCCAGCCCGTCGGGAAGATTGGGGATGGGAACCTCGATTTCGCGCACGCGAAAATCCAGGCGCTCGACGAGCGCGCCGTACCCCACCATGGCGAATGGCGCGGCGATCAGTGCGCTGCCCGTGGCATTCAGCAGCCGGCGCCGGTTAGGATCAAAGCCGGGATTGAAGGCGGAGCCCCGGAAGCGATCAAATACCAGCCGGAAGAGGCGATAGGCCAGATAGCTGGCAGTGGAACCGAAGAGCCAGATCTGCGACACGGCGCCGGCTACCTGCGATGGGCTGGCCGGCAGGCGATAGCGGCTGGCCAGGTAAGAAAAGCCCAACGCGAACCCTATCGCCTGGAGAAAGTAAAAGACCAAAACGGCCCGGCGCATCAACCGCAGGCCGTGCGGCGAGAAACGGCGGCGGGCAGCGTCCAGGAACTGCCGGCTCATATGCCACTGGGTGAGGATGACGATGAATATGGCTAGAAGGTCGAACGACGTGTGCAAGAATGATCCCTACAAGCTTCATTCTAGCTGAGATGCCCACCAGGCATGCACTAGCAGGGCCGCGCCGGTGATGGCGGCGGTCTCCGCGCGCAGGATCAGCGGACCAAGCGAGACCGGCGCCCATCCCGCGGCAGCCGTGGCGTCTCGTTCGGCCTCGGTCCATCCGCCCTCCGGTCCGGTGAGCAAGGCAGCGGCGTCGGAGTCACGGCGCTGGGCGGCTGCCGGGATGGCGCAAATCAGCGGCGGCGCGCCGGGCTTTTCATCCAGGAAGTATCGCAGCCCGGTTACCGCGGCAATTGCCGTTGCCAGCGGCCGCGGCTCGGCGATTTCGGGAAGACGGACGCGGCGGGCCTGCTGGCTGCTCTCGTGCGCGATGCGCCGCCAGCGCTCGACGCGCTTGCCCGCCGCCTCCAGCAGGCCTTTCTCGCTGCGCGCGGCATTGACGGGGACGATGGCCGATACGCCGAGCTCGGTGGCTTTCTCGACCAGCCATTCGAAACGATCGAATTTGATGAGCGCCGCCAGAAGCGTGACACGCACGGCGGATACTTGTGGCGACTCCACGGCTTCGACCACACGGAACGTCACGCGATCCTTTTCGACCGTGCTGATCTCGGCCAGATAAATGCCCTGGCCATCCGTGATTTCGTACTGTTGCCCGGGTGCGCCGCGCAGCACGCGGGCTAGATGGCGGGCGTCGCCGCCGTGCAATTCGGCGGTATTGTCCCGGATCTGATCGACGAGAAAGCGGCGGCGGGCCATCTGATGGTAATCGCGGCGCGGGGCGCTATCGCAAGTTAAACTTCTTCATCTTGTACCGCAGCGTATCGCGGGTGATGCGGAGCAGGCGGGCGGCCTGGGTCTGGTTGCCGCCTGTTTTTTCGAGCGCGCGGGCCAGCAGCATGCGCTCGTTATCTTCGAGCGACATGCCCTCGGTGGGGATTTCGGAATTCACTGATCCGAGCGCGGCGCCGGCTGCGGCATGTCCGTCGGGCCGGGTGATGCTGATCGGCAGGCTGGCCGCCGTGATGTAGGTGGATTCTTCGAGAATCATGGCGCGTTCTACAGCGTTGCGCAGCTCGCGCACATTGCCCGGCCAGTCGTGCGAGAGCAACAACTGCTCCGCGGCCGGGGCCACGCCCTCGATGCCGCGCCGGAACTTGCGGTTGTAGTGTTCGATAAAGAATCGGGCCAGCGGCAGGATGTCTTCGGGACGCTCGCGCATGGGCGGCAGCACGATCTGAATGACGTTGAGGCGGAAGTACAGATCCTGGCGGAATGCGCCTTCCTTCACGGCTTCGCGCAGATTCTTGTTGGTGGCGGCGACCACCCGCAGGTCCAGTTGAATATCCTTAAGGCCGCCCAGACGGCGGAAGCTTTGATCTTCGAGGACGCGCAGGAGCTTGGCCTGCAGCATCAGGGGGATCTCGCCTACTTCGTCCAGGAAGAGGGTACCCTTATCGGCCAGTTCGAATATGCCGCGCTTCTGCTGGCGGGCGTCGGTGAACGCGCCTTTTTCGTAGCCGAACAATTCGCTCTCGAGCAAAGTTTCCGGAATCGCGGCGCAGTTGATGGCGATGAAAGGCTCGGCCAGGCGCAGGCTCTGATAGTGCAGTGTCTTGGCGATGAGGTCCTTGCCGGTGCCGTTTTCGCCTTCGAGCAGAATGGTGGTGGCTTCGCTCGCTGCCACCCGGCGCACGAAATTGAGTGCTTCGCGCATCAGGGGAGATTCGGCGATCACTTCGCGCTTCTGCGGCGCGGCCTCTTCCGTGACGTCCTTGATGGTGGCCACCACGCCTTCCAGACTGCCATCGTCACTGAGCATCTGGGCGGTGCGCATGACCACCAGGCGCTCCCGGCCGTTGTCGGTATGCAGGCGGATGGTGGAATGCGGCGCGGCCGGGTTTTGATTCAAGCCCGCCAGCATGCCGCAACCGGGTTCGCAAACGCCGCAGCGGAAGACGTCCTGGCAATGCCGCCCAACCATTTCTTCGGAGGTCATGCCGAAGAGTTTTTCAGCAGCGCGATTCACGCCGGTTATGGTGAAATCCGGCGAGTATAGGACCAGCGCATCCGATAATTGATCAAAGACGGCTTCGAGGATGCGGGTCTGCTGCCAGTCGGGCGTCAGCTTGGACATCGTTTTAGAGTCTGAACTCTTATTATAAGTGACTCTGCGTTAATTGGCCCAAGAAGTTGGCGACATAGTCGGGGCAATTCACCCGGTGAGGCGGGGCTGCGTGGTTGCGGATCATAGCGGAATAAGGCTAAAGCCGGTGGCGGGCGCGTGGTGAGCGAATTGCACACCTCCGGATCGGAGGTTTCATGTCTAAGATCAAATACGCCGTCCCCGCCGCGATTCTGCTGGGCGGCTTCCTGGTGAGCTCCACGCTGTCTTTTGCAAAGCCTGAGTACGTGAAGGCTACCAAGAAAGCGTGCGCGTTCTGCCACGTGGATTCCAAGGCGAAGCCCAAGGAATTGACGGAAGCCGGGAAGTACTTCAAGGAGCACAACAACTCTCTCGAAGGCTACACGGAGAAGAAGTAGGCGGGAGGCTCCGAGACGGAGCGACATCATGCAAACGGTTCAGCTCGCGATAGCGGACTCGGCGTACGAGGCGGCGCTCCGTGAGGCGCTGGTGCGCAGCGGCCCCTGGCACGTGGAATGTGTTGCCGGGCCGCGGCCGGACGAGCGGTGCGTGCTGGTCATGGACGAAGCCAATCTCGGCCGTCTTACGCTGCCGGTACCGTATCCGGAGCGGATTGTGCTCTTGACGCGTAAGGACCCGGCCCACCTGTCGTATGCCTGGGATGCCGGGATCGTGTCGTTAGTATCTCCGGACGATCTTCCAGGAACCGTGCTGCTGGCCATTATGGCGGCTGCTCTGCGCGTTCCCAAACCGCAAACGGTCGTCTCATTAGGTGGTATTTCCCCCAGTAAGCTTGCATCTGCTGCGCCAATATCCCCAGATACGACTCCGGTCGGCGCGAAACCAATCAAAACAAGATAGTTACATAAGAAGGAAAGCTGGAGATCCGCGTGCACGTAAGCGTGCTTCGAGGAGGGAGATCGCCATGGACCGCACGTTGGCCGAGCTTGAAGAACTGGTGCGTCAACGAATTTGTGGGGTGTGTTCGGACCGCAACACGGACGGGACGTGCGGGCTGGAGGAACCCGGCCAGTGCGCGCTGTTCCGGTTGTTCCCACAGGTGGCCGCTGCTATCCAGGCCACCAACAGCGATCACCTCGATGAGTACATTACCGCTATCCGGCGCAACGTGTGTACGGTGTGCACGTCCCGGGAAAGCGATGACAGTTGCGGCTTGCGGCAGGAAGTGCAGTGCGCGCTCGATTCGTACCTGCTGCTGGTGGTGGAGGCAATTGAGGAAGCCACTGGCAAGGACTTCAGCCGGCCGCTCCCGGCGCCGCCCGACAGGCCTGTTTCAGTTCAAATTTAGAGGAGGTCACCATGAACGTCAACTTACTGCCGTACGCCATATTCTGGGGTGTGCTGGCCATCGTCGTGTTGTTTCTGATCGTTTACCGGAAGTCCGTCACCAGCCACGAGGACGATTCCATTCACCTGGAAGGAAACGTCGCCTCCGAACAGATTAACCTGGGTCATCGAGTGGCCGTAATCGATCGCTGGGGAAAGACCCTGACGCTCGTCGCCGTGGTATATGGCGTAGCATTAGCGGCCATTTATTTGTACCAGGTTTGGAATAACGTCCCGACATACTAACCGTTGCTGACGGCCGAGGCCCGGAAGAGTTCGCCGCACGGGCTCGGAATTCCCAAATGAAAAAGACCCGCACCGACGCGTTGAGGATCAGTGTGGCCGCGGTTGGCCTGATGTTGGCAATCGCGGCAGCATCCTCTCCGGCGCAGGCAGCCGACAACTCCGCGTGCACAGCCTGTCACGATCAGGGGGCTAAGCTGGGAAAAAGCGGGCACGCTGAGGTGGCCTGCGCCTCGTGCCACGTCAAACACGATGAGTATCCGCATCCTGCCAATATCCCGAAACCGGCTTGCAGCCAGTGCCACCAGGGGCAGGAGGCGGATTACGAGAAGGGGGTCCACGGGCAGGCTGTAAAGCACGGCAATGCAGCCGCGCCGGATTGCGGTGTGTGCCACGGCGCCGCGCACGAGCTGGTGCCTCCGAAATCGGCGGATTTTCGAGGGAAGGTTCCGGAAACTTGTGGGATGTGCCACAGCGAAGTGGCCGAGCAGTTCAACAAGAGCGTCCACGGGCAGGCGCTGGCCAGGGGCATCACGCAGGCGCCGGTCTGTACCGACTGCCATGGCGAGCACTCCATCCTGGCGCCCACCAACAAGGCCTCGCCGGTGCATGCGGATAACATCCGGGACACGTGCGCGAATTGTCATGGAAACGTACAACTGTCGCGGCGGTTTGGTCTGCCTTCGGACCGGGTGGTGAGTTTTGATGCTTCCTTCCACGGCCTGGCGGCCAAGGAGGGCAGCCAGACGGTGGCCAACTGTGCGAGCTGCCACGGCGTACACAACATTCTGCCGTCCGCGGACCCGCACTCCACAATCAATCCCAGGAACCTGGCGGCCACCTGCGGCAAATGCCATCAGGGCGCCGGAAAGCGCTTCGCCATCAGCCAGGTGCACGTGGCGCAAGGCCGTGCGGAGGCGCCTGCCATGCGCTGGGTACGGCAATTCTATCTGCTGCTGATTCCCTTGACGATCGGGTTGATGCTGCTCCATAACGGCGGGGATTGGGTGCGCAAGCTGCTGCGGTTGCGCAGCCCGGGCGCTGAGGCCCGGCCGAGTTTCCGCGACGAATTGCCGGGCCGCCCGGATGTGCGCATGCTGCCTTTCGAGCGTGTGCAGCACGCTTTGCTGGTACTTTCATTCGCGACCCTGGTATGGACCGGATTCGCCCTGAAGTATCCGGATCAATGGTGGGCGCGTCCCCTGATGCTGCGGGAAGGCAACCTCCGTAGCATCGTGCATCGCATCGCGGCGGTGGTCTTCATGGCCGTCACGCTGACCCACGGAATCTCACTGATCGCCAACCGGCGCTTGCGCCGGCACTGGATGCAGCTCTTCCCCAAGGCTGCCGATGCCCGCGAAGCCTTGGCCAATTTCAGCTACAACGTGGGGTTGCGATCGGCGCCGCCGGGCCGCTCGGCGCATAGTTACATCGAGAAAGCCGAGTACTGGGCGGTGGTGTGGGGCGCTCTTGTGATGATCCTGACCGGGGTGATGCTTTGGGGAAACAACCTGATGCTGGCGCTGTTTCCGAAGAGCTGGCTGGATGTGGCCACCTCGGTCCACTTCTATGAAGCGCTGTTAGCCACTCTGGCGATCGTGGTGTGGCACCTTTATGGAGTGATTTTCGATCCCGATGTTTATCCGATGGACACGGCATGGCTGACCGGGGTGAGCGTGAAAGAGCCGGAATCGTCGGAGCAGCCCCCCGCCCGCCATCGCGCGCAGCCCATCGAAGCCGGCGCTAGCCATACGATACCTAAATGAACGATAAACGCATTGGCAAATTGCCCGCTCAGTTGTCTCCGCTGGTGCATCTTTCGAATAATTGGCTGAGCCTGACCGGAGTAGTGGTGGTGACCACGGCCACGGTGTTCTGGCTGTTTCTGCTGCCCACCACCATGCGCGGCGAGGTGCACAATCCGTACAACGGAATTCTGGCATTCCTGCTGCTTCCGGCGCTGTTCTTTCTGGGACTCATCCTGATCCCTCTGGGAATCTACTTGCGGAACAAGTCGGAGCATCGCCGCGGGCTGTATCCCGTCGACTTCCCCGCGCTGAACCTGAAGAACGTGGAATTCCGCCGGCTGCTTACTTTCGTGGGTGTGACCACCTTTGCCAACATCGTCATCGCCAGCCAACTGGCGTACGGCGCGGTCTCGTACATGGAGACGGTCTCCTTCTGCGGACAGACCTGCCATACCGTCATGCAGCCGGAATTCACGGCCTATCAGGGCTCCCCCCATTCCCGCGTGGAGTGCGTCCAGTGCCATATAGGCCCCGGCGAATCCTGGTTCGTGCGCAGCAAGCTTTCAGGAATCCGGCAGGTCTTCGCAGTGGCTTTCCACACGTACGAAACACCCATTCCTACTCCGGTGCGTAATTTGCGTCCGGCGCGCGAAACCTGCGAAGCCTGCCACTGGCCGCAGAAGTATGGCGAAGACCGGTTGCGGGTCATCAACAAATTCGGCGACGACGAGAAGAACGCGCTGACCAAGACCGTCCTGCTGATGAAGATCGGCGGCGGCAATCGCGGAATCGGGATACACGGCACGCATCTGGGCCCCAACGTGCACATCCGCTACGGACACTCCGATGTACAGCGGCAGGCCATCCCCTGGATCGAGTACAGCGGCCCGGCGGGCAAAACCGTGTATCGCGCGGATGGCGTGCCCGCGGACGGCAAGGGTCTCGCCATGCGCGAGATGGATTGCATGGACTGCCACAACCGGCCGTCGCATGCCTACAAGCTGCCGGAGAGGGCCGTGGACGAAGCCATGTTCGCCGGGGATCTATCGCCCGACTTGCCGTTCGCGCACAAGCAGAGCGTGGAGATCCTGAAGAAGGCGTACGCCAGCCGGGAGGCCGCCGCGGCCGCCATTCCAGCGGCGTTCGAGGCCTACTATCGCCGGAGTTATGCCGCGGTTTATGAGGCTCGTCAATCCGACGTGGCCAGAAGCGCGCGGAACCTGCTCGCTATTTACAACCGGAACGTATTTCCGGCGATGAAAGTAACCTGGGGAACTTATCCCAACAATATCGGGCACACGGATTTTCCCGGGTGTTTCCGATGTCACGACGACAGCCATGCCAGTACGGACGGTCGAAAGATAACGCAGGACTGCAATGCCTGCCACAACCTGCTGGCGATGGAAGAGGCGGCGCCCAAAATACTGACGGATCTGGGCGTCGTGGAAAGTAAAGCGCAGAAGTGAGGCGTTTATGAAGCCATTAGCTAAGATTCTTTTGCCCGTGGATTTCTCGGAGCGGTCGTTGGGCGCAGCCCGCTACGCCAAGACACTGGTGGATCATTTTCATTCCGAATTGACGTTGTTGCATGTGCTGACTCCGCCGCATTACGAATTTGGCGCACTGGAGATCGGCGGGTCGATGTTGACCGAGTTGTACGCCAATCGCGGCGCTCAGGTCGAGAAAGAGCTGGAGATCTTCCTGGCCGGCGAACTGGCGGGCATAGAAGCCAAACGGGTGGTGCTGGATGGCGACCCGGCGCGGCAGATTGTGGACTACGCACAGGGCCAGAACATGGGCCTGATCGTGATGCCCACGCATGGATACGGTCCGTTCCGGCAGTTCATCCTGGGATCCATTACCGCTAAAGTGCTGCACGATGCGGATTGCCCGGTGTGGACCGGCGTACACCTGGAAGAGGCGCCGCCGGCGCAGGCCATGCCGTTCCGGAATATCGTCTGCGCCATCGACCTGGGTCCGCAAAGCTGCAAAGCTCTCGAGTGGGCTGCCGCCATGCAGAAGGAGTTCGGCGCGCGGCTGACCGTGGTGCATGCCATGGCCTGCTCGCAAGAAGGCGGACTCGCGGACGATCACTGGCGGGTAGAGATGCAGCAGACGGTAAGGGACGATCTGGCGCGTCTGCGGCAGCGTCATGGAACGGACGCGGACCTCGTGATCGAGCCCGGCGATCCGCCCAAGGTTGTCTGCCAGATCGCCGAGCGGCAAAAGGCGGATCTGCTGGTGATCGGGCGCGGTTCTGCGGCGGGCGTTTTTGGACGCCTGCGGACGAATGCGTATGCCATTATCCGGCAGTCGCCGTGTCCCGTGGTGAGTGTGTAGTCTCTCTTACGCGGTCACTTCGGCCAGCGTGGTCAGCACACCGCCCTGGGCGATGAACTCATCCACTGCCCGCGCACCGTCCGCCGGGTTCACCGCGGCAATTGCGTCGGTCACCAGGCTGACGCGCTTACCGGTAGCCAGCAGGCCCGTGATGGCGCAGCGCACGCAGTAATCGGTAGCCACGCCATAGACCACGTAGCCGTCGCCTTGCAGGCGGTCGAGGAGCTTGGGGAACTCCGGATTGCTGAAGACATCCAGTACCTGCTTTTCGACGATGATCTGCCCTTCGCCCACTAGTGTCTCAGCCGGTTTCAACTGGCCGGTAGTGCCCGCCACGCAATGCGGCGGCCATTGGCGGAACTCGGGATCATTCTCGCTATGCGCGTCCGCAGTGGAAATCAGCGGGATGCCGTGCGCTACAGCGTATTGATTCAAGCGTGAGATGCCGGGCAGCAGGCGTTCGGCGCCGGAAACGTACAACGCGCCGGCCGGAAACAAAAAGTCGATCTGCGTGTCCACGTCCACGAACACGGCCTTCATGCCAGATTCCTTCGGGTGCGCTCGATGAGCGCGATCAGATCTTTGCTGTGCCGGACAGGCCAGGGTTCCGCCGGATCCAGGTTGCGCAAAGCCGCCGGCAGCTTGGCGAGCGATTCCGCGGCGCGCGCGCGCGCGGCGTTCAAATCCGGCAGCGGCTCCACCAGTTGACCGTTCAGCAGCACCGGACGCAGCATGGCTTTTCCATTGCTGCATTCGCCGGAGCGCGCCAGGACGTCATGATCGTCGAAGCGGAAGAGCTGCTTGGCGCCCGGCAGCGTGGTCTTGTCTTCGGCGGTTTTGGCGGTGAAGCGCTTAATGCCGCAACCCACGTCGAGTTCCACCAGCTTATAGATGGTCGCCATGGAGGGAGCGTCGGCGGAAGCCGCCAACTGCGTCCCAACGCCGAATGCGTCAACCGGGGCCCCCGAAGTCACCAGTTCGCGCACGCTGTGCTCGTCCAGATCGCCGCTCAGCATGATCTTGGCTTCCTGCAGGCCGGCTTGATCCAGGATGCCGCGCGCCTCGCGGGTCAGATGGTGGAAGTCGCCGCTGTCCAGCCGGATGCCCCACAGCGGCTGACCCATGGCGGCGACTTTTTTCACGCCCTCGATGGTGTTGTAAGTATCCACCAGTTGCACGGTGGACGCGCCCATCAGATTCTGCAATTTGCGGAAAGCTTCGGTTTCGCCGCAGAACGAGAGCACCCAGGAATGCGCCGCCGTGCCGTACACCGGGACCCCGTAGCGGAAGCCGGTGAGCGTGTTGCTGGTGCCGTGGCACCCGCCCAGATAGGCGGCGCGGCCGCCCAGAACGCCCGCCTCCGGAGTATGCGCGCGCCGGGTGCCGAACTCGACCACGGTGCGCCCCTGGGCGGCATCCACGATGCGCGCGGCCTTGCTGGCTATGAGCGTTTGGAAAGTCAGCGCGGACAGCAGATACGTTTCGGGAATCTGGGCCTCGATGATCGGCGCGCGCACGATCATCATCGGCTCGCCGGCGAACAAAGGCGTTCCTTCGGGCACCGAGAAAACGTCGCCGGTGAAACGGAAGTTGCGCAGATACTCGAAAAAGCCTTCCGAAGCGCGCGCGAAGGTAGGCAGGCTACGGATATAGGCAATCTCCTCGCTGCTGAAGCTGAGGTTCAACAGGTAGTCGACGGCTTGCGGCAGGCCGGCCGCGATCACATAGTTACGGTTGGCCGGAAGGCGCCGCACCGTAAGCTCGAAAGTAGCCTTCTGCTTGACTTTGCCGGCGTCGTAGTAGCCGGCGGCCATGATGAGCTCGTAGAGGTCGGTTAGAAGGCCATTCACGAAGGGCTCGATTGAGAGCGGGCCGGAAAGGCCCGCCCCGCTACTTCTTTTTCGGCGGCTGGAACTCCTTCACCTCGTTCACGGCCTTTTGCAGGTCTTCCACCGCCTTGTTGTCTAATTGATAGATGCTGGATTCGTTCTCGCGCTTCGCCAAATATGCTTCGCCGATCTTGGTAATGGAGACTTTTTCCACCCGCTTGCCGTTATTGGAGCTTACCGTGATGTCCAGCACCGCCGTGCCGCCCCCGGCCTCCGGGAACCTGGATGCGGTGAGGTCTCGCAGCTTGTCCACCACGCTCTGCACCGAAGGCGGGTCCATCTGCTTGGCGCCGCTCATCCATTTTTCGCCGCTCTTCTCGAAGGTGTTCTTGCCGATCTCGATCTTGTTCGGATCCGTCCAGCCGAAATCGAACAGCTTCTTATTGCGAAAATCGTCTACTTTTTTGTCGAGTCCGCCGCCCAGGTCGGCCGTGACTTTATATATGCCGTCCACCGCGCTGCTCTTGGCGTAGTAATTCTTGTCCTTGTCCTGGCGGACTTCCATTTGCTGGGTGCCGGCCGCATCCGCCACACCGACCACTGCAAGCTTGCTTCCGGAGGCGAAGCCCGCCGCGGCCTTCTTGGCATCTTCGTCGGAGATGGTCGCGTCCATCTTGGCGTCCTTGAGCTTGCGGATCAACTCTTCCACCTGGGAGCCGTCCGCGCGCAGCGGCTTGGGCTTCAGGATGGTCCAGTCGTTCTGGTTGTTCTTGCCGAATTCGATGGCCTCGCCCTTGGCCGGCTGCAGGTCCACGCGGGTCAACTTGTCCTGATCGAAGGTCAGCAGGCGCTTGTCGCGCAGGTCGTTGGGGGATTTGTCGATGCTGGTCTTTACGTAGGTCGCGATGGTGTAAACGTGCGGATCGCCGGCCAGCTTGACGTAGGCGCCATTGGCGGTCGGAGTATCGTCGCCCAACAGGAAATCCTGCGCCTTGCCGTCCTTCTTCACGATCGTGACATCCAGATTGGGCGAGTTCAAACCATAGGGCGACAGGTCCGTGGCTTTGTCTTCTACCACTTTGTCGGCGTTGAGGGTCGAAAGAGTGCTGACCAGGGTCTTTACGGTGTCCTGGTCGGCCCGCTGAGGCTTGGGCGCGGTGAGCTTCCACTTGCCGTCATCGCCTTTTTGCAGCACGGTGGCATCCCCGCCACTCTTCTTCAGAGTGACTTCCTTGATTTGATCCTCAGGAATGTTGAGGATCTTGGTCGTGGTGTCGGTGGCAGGCTTGGCGGCTTCGGCTTTCTGTTTCCGGTTCGACCAGTAAAGCGCGCCGGCTAGCGCAGCCAGGATAATGACCGCCGCGAGCAGTCCGCGTGGTTTCATCGGCTATCTCCTGCGCCACCAGACCATCAGACCGGCGCCGACTACACTAAGCGGCAGCAGCACCACGCTCCACCAGAAAATCAGGTTCATGCGGTTGCCGCTGATCTCCAGGCGGCGATCCTCGGGTTCTTTCGGGCGGATGGAAATCAGATCTTCGTCGGAGGTCAGCCAGTTGAACGTATTGAGCGCCACGTCGCGGTTGGCAATCTGCCGCGAACCGAGAAAATTATTGGTGGCCCATAGCGACGACCCGTAAACCACGAAACGCCCGTTGCCGCCCGGCTTTCCGGTGTTGTAGGTGCCTGCCCCAGCCAGCACCAGCGGCCCTTTCAGGCCCTTTTTGGGATCGACTTTGCCGCCCTCGATGCTGGAAGTCGCAAAGCTGTTTTCGCCGGTGGACATCAGTTTGTCCACCGTGACCTTGGTATTGCCGTTGATCTTCAAAGTGCGCGAGAGCGGGATGGCGGTAGGCACACCTTCCTTGAAGTCGCGAACGATGGCCTGCGGCTCGTAAGTGGTCACCATGGCCACTTCCGGACCCAGCCCGAAAATCTGGCCGATGCCGCTGGTGTCGAGCGCCAGGTCGTTATTCATGGTGACGCCCCAATCGGCCAGCATCTTCACCACTTCGGGATTCTCCGCGCCTTCCTGCGGTCCGATGCGCACCGGCGTGTCCATCAGGAACAGGACGCTCCCCCCGCCTTCCACGTAGGCCTTGATGGCGGCGGCTTCCGCGGGCGAGTAGGCGAACTTGGGTCCGCCGGAGACCAGCAGGCTGCAATCCTTAGGGATTTCGACCTTGGCGGCCGCCACCTGGCCGATCACCGGTGCCGCTCCCGGGGCGCCTGGAGCCGCTTGTACCAGATTCACCGATCTGGTTTTGTAATTGTTGTGCTCCAGTCCGTCTTTCAGAGTGGAGAAGCCCGTGCCGGCGCTGTCATCCAGGCTGTGCTCGCCGCTGCCGCTCAGGAAGCACGCGTTGCGCTCGCCGCCCTTCAGCGAGCGGACCAGCGCGCCGGTGATTTCCTCTTCCGTGAGACTCTTGGCATCTTCCTTGCGCAAGCCGGCGTCCACCACGATGGTGCCTTCCTGGCGCACACCCGCCGCGCGGGCTAATTGCGGCTTCTTCACGGGATCCACGTAATCCACTTTCAACTTGGGGGACAGGCTGGCATACCGGCCCAGCAGGTCGCGCGCCTGGGGGAACTGCTGGGTCTCCCCGAAGTAAGTGACGTGCACATCCTGCTTCAGGCCTTTCACCGCCTTGACGGTCTGGTCGGAAAGGCTGAACTGCTTGTTGGCCGTGGCATCGTAGGATTTGTCGTAGCGATTCGCCAGGAAGTTAGCCACGCCCAGCACGGCCAGTATCACCACAATGTAAACGGTGAGGTAGGCCGAATACTTCGTTTGTCTCGTCTTCATCCAGTCTGCTCTCATTTATGCCCTCCAGCGCAAAGACTCCATGGCGCGGGACGTGATGAAGAGCCCGAAGAAGATCATGGAGAGGTAATAGATCACGTCCTTGGAGTCGAGCACTCCCTTGGCAAACCCTTCAAAGTGAGTCACGATCGATAAGTAATTGACCGCCTGCCCGTAGCCGGTGCTGTCGAAGGCGGTGAACCAACTGAGCAGCCAGAGCAGCAGGCATACAAAGAATGTGACGCCGCCGGCTACGATCTGATTGTTGGTGGTGATTGATATAAAAGTGCCGATGGCCAGCAGGGTTCCCCCTTGCAGGATCAAGCCCAGATAACCCATCAGGATAGGCTTCCAGTCCGGCTTCCCAAAGGCGAACAGAACCGCGATATTGAGAGCTGAAATCGCCAGCACGCATAAGTAGAGGGACAGCGCGCCCAGCCACTTGCCCAGAATAATTTCCCAATCGCCCACGGGCGATGTCATGA
>DATGGM010000046.1:0-3223 GCA_035308525.1 Bryobacteraceae bacterium | reverse complement strand
TGTTTCGAAACAGAAGGCTGCTCCAGGCCGAGGCCGGCCACAATTTCGCCCACCGACCGCTCCTGAACCGCCAGAAACTCCAGAATCTCCCGCCGCCTCGGTTCTGCCACGGCGTTGAAGGCGTCAGATGTAGTCGCTGCCCGGGCCACAGTCCGGGATAATACATTCCTATATAGGAATATGTCAAGCGCCTCCAACCAACCCCCGAATCAAGCGACGGGCCGGCGCCTATGTAAGCTTTCACGCGGCGCCACGCCTCACAAAATGCACGACTTCTGTCCCTGTTCCGGGGTTGGACATTAAAGCCGAATCGCAGCGGGGCTCCGCGCATCGTAATAAGGGGTATGATTTAGCCATGCGGCGGCTGATGACGTCCGCGGTCGGAGTTCTCGCAATCGCGCTTATGGCGCCGGTTTCGCGCGCACAGGTGCGCGGCACGCCTGCCCCCGATAATCATCAGGGCCACCGCCGGTCAGCCACGGTGCAGGTTTCACCTCGAGGCCATGCGGGTGTGATGCCCACGCCCATTGGCGTTTCCCCGCCGCCGGCGCCGGCGTTTCCCACGCCCACTCCGATCGGTGTGCCGCCCATGCTGCCCGCTCCCGGGACCAACAACATCGGATTCGGAAACGGCTTCCACCATCATCATCCTGATAATTTCTTTGGCGGCGCCTACCCGGTTTACATCCCAGTGCCGGTTGTAGTGGACCCCTATTCCATGTATCAGGCGGCGCCTGATCAGGGCGACCAGGACGCCGACGACCCGGCCGTGGTTCCCGGCCCCACGGTTTTTGAGCGCCGGTCGCAGGCGGAGATAACCGCCGAACAACCGGACTCCAGCACGGCGCCTGTCTCCGCCGAATCGGCAAGCCCCACGGCGGATGCTTCGCCCGCTCCAGCGGCGTCAGTGGCCGGCACCCAGTCCGCCCAGCCGGAGGACCCGAGCGTGCTTGTTTTCCGTGACGGCCGCCGGCTTGAAGTTGAGAATTACGCCATTGTTGGCGATACGCTTTACGACTTCACTCCCGGGCACATGCGCAAGGTTCCGCTTTCGCAGCTCGATTTGACGGCCACGGTAAAGGCCAATGAAGATCGCGGCGTGGATTTCGTTCTTCCCGCCTCGCCCAAGGGCGACTGAAGCAAGGCGGTTCGAATATTCTGCTGGCTGAGGCACGACCATGAGACACACCCTGCGTTGCGCATTGGTTCTGGTTCTTCTGGGCTCCACGCCCGCGCTGTTTGCGCAGCGTATGGGCGCGGCCGGCGGCGGGCATTCGGGCGTGTCGGTGGCGGGTGGGGCGCGCCTCAGCGGCGGTCTCGGCCACGGCGGATTAGGGCATAGCCCTGGCTTCGGCGCTGGCCATGTCCGGCCCGGCATTGTCGGCGGCTTCCACCACCGCGGTTTTCACAATAACCGCTTCTTCTCTCCCTTCTGGAGCACCGCCTACTGGTGGGACGACAGCTACTATCCCGAGGATGGAGGGCAGGTGGCGCAGCCACCCGCAACTTCCGTCGTAGTGCAGCAGGCAGCGCCTCAGCCCGTTCAGGAAGTGAAACCCGCCAATCCTCTTCTCATCGAGTTGCAGGGCGACCGCTTTGTCCGCCTGGCCGGCAATGACGTCAATCCGCCGGTGGCTGGTGGTCCGGCTCAATCCCCGGCCCTGCAGGGCGACCAGCTTGTTCCAGTGGTGCTTGTCTTTCGCGATGGACACCGCCAGGATGTTTCCAGCTACTCCATCATTGGTCCAGCACTCTATGCTTCCGGCTCCTACTGGACGAACGGCTACTGGACGCAGAAGATCCTGCTCGCCGATCTCAACCTTTCCGCCACTATGAGCGCCAACCAGGAGCGCGGTGTGAATTTCGTGCTGCCCTCCGCGCCCAACCAGGTGATCACGCGGCCCTGAAGGGTGCCCCGTTTTTTAGCATAGAGGACACGGAGCGCACAGAGGGGAAGTCAGCTTGAGTTTCTGATGTTTCGATTCTGCTCATCCCCTGCGTCGTCAAGGTACGTCCAACAAATCGTTCAAAAATAAATCCTCAATCGTCAATGGGCTTTTTTTGTCTCCTCTGTGGTTAGAATGCATTTGATGGCTTCCGAATCAGCTGCCTCCTGGGGCTCTGCCTTTCGCGTGGCAGCCTCAAAGAAATGGCGCCGCCAGTCTGCCGCCATGGGCGAAGGTGTTACGCAAGCCATCGTGCAGCTTGCTGCCGCCCAGCCAGGCATGCGCGTGCTTGACCTGGCCTGTGGAACCGGTGAGCCCGCCATCAGCCTGGCTTCCCAGGTTGGAGATGCGGGCCGGGTGATGGCAATTGACATCAATGGCGAATTGCTCGCGGTCGCGAGCGGACGGGCCCGGCAACGAACCCTGGGCAATATCGCCCTGCAGCAGGCGAACGCGCACGCCCTGCCTTTCGCTGACGCCAGCTTTGATCTGGTGACCAGCCGCTTCGGCGTGATGTTCTTTGACGACATCGCCTGCGCCCTGGCCGAAGCCCGTCGCGTCCTGCGTCCCCACGGCCGCATTGCCCTGCTTGCCTGGGGTCCCTTTGAGCAGCCCTACTTTCTCACCACCATCGCCGTGGTCCTATGCCATGTGTCCGGCCCCATGCTCCGGCCGGGCGCGCCCAACATGTTCCGCTTTTCCCAGCCAGGCTCGCTGACTGCCGTCCTCCGTCAAGCTGGGTTTGCTCAGATTGAAGAGCGTACCGTCACCGTCCCCTGGAGCTGGCCGGGCGCACCGGAAGAGGTGTGGGAGTATTTCCGCGAGGTCACGGCGCCCTTCCGTCCGCTCTTCGCGCGCATCCCGCCGGAAAAAGCGGAGCAGGTCAATGCCGACGTTATTAGCGCCATTCGCCGCTACTACGATGGCCAACAGGTGAACTTCACCGCCGATGTCGTCCTGGCCTCCGCCCACAAGTGATTTTCACCACGAACCAGGGTGGCGGTACAGGTAAACTTGTCCATCAAGGGGCGGGTGAATGGTTAGCAAGAATATTGTGGTGACGCTGGTGGTGGCAGCCGCAGCAGTTTACCTGGGCTGGGAAAAGGCACCCGCGGCGTGGACTCCGTTGCGCATTCTGGGATTGTGCCTGGCAACGGCGGCGTTCGTGTTGTGGTCGGCCGCGCGATTTTACCTGGGAAACTCGCTCACTGTGTCAGCTCAGGTCAGGCAACTGGTCACGCGCGGTCTGTATGCCAAGATCCGCAATCCTATCTATG
>DATGGM010000045.1:0-2498 GCA_035308525.1 Bryobacteraceae bacterium | reverse complement strand
GCCGTCCGCGCCGATCTTGATTTCGTGACGCCCTTGGTGCATGGCCAGCGTCGCATTGAGGTAGCCGCGCCGGAAACCGCGCTGCTGGAAAGCGATGATGGGTGTGGCCAGCGTGTTCGACCGCAGATTCGCTGAAAGGTCCTCCACCGCCGCGCGCACGCCCAGCAGCAGCCGCGGTGAAAACTCATGCGTCCAGGCCACCTGGCCCAGATCCTCGCGGCTGTTGCGGTCCTGGCGCTGTCCGGCGGCTTCCTGCAGATTCTCGTTGGGCACCTGGAACGCCGCCTGGTTGCGGTGCGCGGACAGATGCACGCGGTCGGCATCCGAAAGATCCAGATCATAAACCGCGGCGGCGCCCTGCAGGGTGCCGTTGTTGGTGTAATTGCCCTCGACCGGCGGGTCCAGATAATGGTCCGTACGCTCGGCCGACCCGCTCATGGTCACCGCGCTGCGCTTCCATCCGTATACCGCCGACAGGAAGCCGGCCGCCCCATCGAAACTTCCCCCGCCGATTTCCGCCTCGCCGTGAAGCCCCGGCCGCATGTCGCGGCCGGTCGTGATTTCGACCACACCGCCCAGCTTGCGCCCGTATTCCGCCGGATAGCCGCCAGTGAGAACGCTCATGGATTCGACTTCGCCGGTCTCCAGGTCGGGCGCATAGCCGGGTGAGCGGTTTTCGTCCATGGGCACTCCATCCACCACGAACAGCGTCTGGTTCTCGGAGCCGCGCGGGTGCAGCACTGCGTTGGCTTCGAAGATCCAGCCGGGCTGCTCGTTGACCAGGTCCATCAGGCCGCGCCCGGGAATCCCGGATTGCTGCTCGTGAATCTGCTGCGCGCCCACCGCATAAGCGACGCCTGTGGAATGCGGATCCATCAGGGTGGCAGCGTCGGTAACGATCACCTCCGTAGCGGCAGCCTGGACCTTCAATTCGAGACGCACCTCGCGAGGCACCGCCGACCGGATTTCGATCAGCGCCGACGATCCGGCGAAGCCTGCGTGCTCCACGGTGAGGCGATACAGGCCGAATGGCAGATGCTGGAATGTGGCGCGCCCGGCGTCGTCCGTCCGGAATTCGCGGCGGGTTTGGGAAGCCGCGCTCACCAGCACACCGGAGGACGGCAGCGGCAGACCCGTGGAGTCGCTCACCACCAGCCGCAACTCACCGGTAATCACCTGCCCCCACGCCAGCCCGCTTGCCAGAAGAAGCAGCAAGATACGCATTCGTTATTTTTAAGTTAGCAGAGGCGGCGATGCCGCCGCGCCAGCCGGGCGTGTTGGACTTACCAGTTGTCGGGGAAAAGCGGGCGCGGGTCGCCGGCCTCCGGGTCAAGCTCTGTGCAAGCAGGCCATGGCCGATCACCCGCGGCGACCATCGTGAACCGGTAAGGCGGGCGCCAGCGAACCAGGAAGTATACTTGCCGTTCTGCGTGCTCACGCTCGACGGTTTCCACCTGCCAGAGATCGGGGTGGATCGAACAATGTCGCGTCGGATCCGTGATTTCGTCGAAGGGGCCTGGATTCAGGCGAAGCCACTCCTGCATCTTCGAAAGGCTACTGTTCTCCGTCCAGACGGAAGCTTCTTTCCATGCACGGGTCAGCCAGAACGCCGCGAACTGGCGAGGGCCGAGCGCCACGGGACGGACGCGTTCGAGCCTCCCGTGTTGCAGGACGTAATGGCGAATCTCCGTGCGCCGGAATCCCGGTCCGGCGCCGCTTACTTCGTATTCAAAGAGGGCGTCGGTGCGACTAACGGTTCCTTGGATGGGTGCGTCTTTGAAAACCTCATCTTCTTCGTCGAGAAGCAGTACCGGTTCGGCGTAAGAAGCCTTCGTTTGCCAAATCCGGTAGTACACTTTCTGCCAGTTCGAGGTGCACCACGGATACGTTCCGAGGGTCAGGATCAGGTTCGAGGCCGACGCCAGTTCTAAAACTGAGTATGTCCGATTTTATATCGATGACCACTCGGCCCAGGAACCCCAGGTGCTTGACGGTGGTAAAGGCAGGTGTGGCGCCGCGGGCAGTCGGGCCGTGTGTCGGAGTGGTTCGCAGGGGCAGGAGGATTCCGCGGATCGCCTCCAGTTTCGCGTCTTCGGCGCTCGCAATGAGTGAGCAGCCGAACAGCAATAGAACGAGCCTGCGCATGCTGAAGACGATCGTAACGCCTGGCATCAGTCTCCAACCGTCATAGCGCCTGGCCGGCCTGAGAGGCCGCCGCAGGCTGGGAGGCTGCCCCACTTTTGAACGTCAGCTCACCTTGGGGATTGACATCCACTACTAATTGTTGGCCATCGCGGGCCTCGCCCTTCAGAATCATGCGGCCCAGGGGCGTCTCCACCTTCTTCTGAATCGCGCGCTTCAGCGGGCGCGCGCCGTAATGCGGGTCGAACCCCGTGCGCACCAGATTCAGGCGCGCCGCGTCGGTCAGCGCCAGCGTGATGCGCCGGTCCGCCAGGCGCGCCCGCAGGCGCTCCAACTGGATCTCCACGATCTGCTTC
>DATGGM010000044.1:0-27782 GCA_035308525.1 Bryobacteraceae bacterium | reverse complement strand
AGGCGGTCCGTGATGCCGGCGAACAGGGTCAGCAGCAGCGCCGAAAATCCGGCCAGCACATACACGCCCTGCGAATAGACCAGCCGCCGACCGCGCGAGCCGAAGGAGCGCGGCAGGTAGCCATCCTGCGAGATGACCTTGCATAGGCGCGGAAAATCGGCGAACGCGGTATTGGCCGAGAGCGCCAGCACCAGCAGGATGGAACCGATGGTCACGTAATAAAAGAGTCCCTTGCCGGCCACCGCAGCCACCAGCATGGAGAGCACGCTCTGATATCCGGCCGCGCCCGGGTCCGTGGCGGCAATGCCATAGGCGCGCACCAGGTACGCGATGCCGGCCAGCATCACGATCAGCAGCGCGATGATCACCGTCAGAGTAGTCCGGGCGTTGCGGCCGGTCGGCTCGCGGAACGCCTTGACGCCGTTGCTGACCGCTTCCACGCCGGTCATGGCCGTGCAGCCGCTGGCGAAAGCCTTGAGCACCAGCCACACGCTCACGGCGGCCACCGCGTTTGGAGCGGCGGGTAACGGGACCACCGGCGCCGGATGCCCGCCTCCGAGCAGGGTCTTGATCAAACCGATGGCGATGGCACCCAGCAGAGTGGCTACGAACAGGTATGTCGGAATCAGGAACACGGCGCCCGTCTCGCGCACGCCGCGCAGGTTCACCACGGTGATGATCGCCAGAATCACCAGGCACATCAGGAGCGTGTGCGGCTGCAGGCCGGGCACCGCGGATACCAGCGCGCCTACGCCCGCCGAGATCCCTACAGCCACGGTCAGAATGTAGTCGATCATCAGCGCCGCGGCCGCCAGCAGGCCGGCGAACGCCCCCAAGTTGGCGCGCGCCACGGTGTAGGAACCGCCGCCGCCAGGGTAGGTTTCGATGGTCTGGCGGTACGAGAAGAAGACGATGGTGAGCAGAACGATGATGCTCGCGCTGATGGGGACGATGTAGGCGACGCCGGCGGCGCCCAGCGGGATGAGCAGCGTCAGGGCCGCCTCCGGGCCGTAAGCCGCCGAGCTCAGGGCATCCAGGCCGAAGATGGGAATGCCGGCGATGGGCCCAATCTTTTGAGCTCTCTCATCGGAGGTGGCCAGCGGCGATCCAAACAGAAAGTCCATTACGGGCATACGATTTGTCCTCTCAAGCAATTCCCGGGAACACTGCTTCGGGCGGACGTGAACGGCCGCGCTCCGCGAGAGCCTTGCGGTACAGTGGGTCCGGCATGGTGATGGCGAAGCGAAACAGGATGCGGCTCAACGGATCGACACAGCCGAACGCCGTGGTGGGATCGTCCACCGCCGGCGCACCCCAGGGACAGGGCGACGGCCGGCGGGCGCACCAGGAACCGTCCGCGCAGGTTGTACATAGCGCGGCGGAACTGGAGTGTGAGTAGGGTGGTCAGTTTCTATTGAGTCTCGCATAGTTCCCGGTATCCCCTGCTAACCACAGATAACAGGGTCTCGGGAGCTGCTTTATGAGAGACTTCGAACATGGAGTCCTCCTGGAGTTGGCATGTCATCCGCCTCCTATGACACGTTCAGCAAGCACGGCAGGTATGCAGGCGACCGTCGGCCGTTCGCCGCGCATTTCCAGGCGTTGGGTGTCAGTCCCGATGCCACATGGGAGCAGGTAAGGCAGGCCTACAAAGATCTGGTGCGCGTGTGGCACCCCGACCGCTTCCAGAACGATCCGCAGTTGCGAGAAAGAGCCCAGCAGCAGTTGCGAAAGGTGAACGACGCTTATCTGGCGCTCAAGAATTCGCATGTTTTCGGGGAACCGGAAGAACCGGCGCCCGCGCCGCCTCGATCCACGACAGTTAACGAGCGTCCCCCATCTCCGCCGCGGCCGCGGCGCCGCCAGTGGCGATTCTCGGCATGGGTGTGGGAATTGCCGCTGCAACGTTCGATCATGGTGGTGGCCGTCTGCTTGATGCCACTGCTTTTTGCGGGGCTGCTGCTGAATGCTCTGCGGGTGCCTGCGCTGGACTCCATTCTGGACCCGGGCAGCTTACCCCGGCCGGCGATATTGATGCCGGCGCGCTTCATCGACCCGCTGGACAGCCGCGCGGACAGCGCCGCCATGCTGGCTGGCTGGGCGCGTGGGGAAGTTGTGGATCTGTGGCGGTCTCTGCCGAAGATCGGGGAAGGATCGTCCGGGCCGGCTTCCGCGACGCCCGCCGTTGTGGTTCCGAACGCCGCCCCGAGTCCGCCAGACGTGCCGCGACGCGCGGAATCCGGGCCGGCCGCGCCTGTGATGCCGGTGAACGGGACGGAGATGCTGTGGACCAGACGATCCGGCGCAAGCGAGCTGTGGATCACCAACGAGACCGACAAAGACGCTTTGGCGACTCTGGTTACGGCGCACACCACGGAACCGCTGCGGGCGATCTACATTCAGGCTAAGAACAAGGTGTGTGTGAAAGATATCGCGGTGGGCGTGGACGAACTTGTTGCGGAGGTCGGAGACGACTGGGATCCGCGGAAGCTGCGGTTTCGCAGCGGACGCCAGTCGCTGGGAAGAAGCGGCCCATTCAACTTCTATGAACTGGCCTCGGCGGAGGGAAGCTCGGGCCGGAAGTACGAAGTCGTATTGAAGATGCGTTGAGAGCGAGGAGATTCAAGATGCACACGAAGCCAAGCTTCATCCGCGGACTGAGCCTGGCCATGGGCCTGAGCGCGCTGGCCGCCGCCAGCCAACCGAACTTCAGCGGCGAGTGGAGGATGGATGCCGGCCGCAGCAGCTTCGCTCCGCTGCCTGCGCCGGATTCGCTGGTGCGCAAGATCACGCACCAGGGCCAACGGCTGAAGATGGTCACGACGCAGCACGGACAGCAGGGGCAGCAGCGCGAGATCGTCACCGAGTTGGCATACACTACGGACGGAAAGCCATGCAAGAATACGATCCGCGGAGACGAGTTCACGGGTACCGCCAAATGGGACGGGAGTAACCTGGTGATCGACAGCGAGCGCGTCGTGCAGGGAATGAAGATCGGCCAGCGGGAGACCTGGATGCTTTCCGGGGACGGCCAGACCCTCACGATCGGGAACCGCGTCCAGACACCGCAGGGCGCCTTCGACATCACCATCGTCCTGGAGAAGCAGCAAAGCAATTAAGCCCGCCATGCTAAAATCTTGGACAGATCCCACAGCGCTATGGACACCACGTATTCGAAAGCTGTCGCGCTGGCAGTGCCGGTCTTTCTATTCCTGATCGCGGTCGAGTTCATCACGGACCGGGTGAAGCGCACGCACTACTATCACCTGGCGGACGCCCTCAACAGCCTGAGCTGCGGCGTGGTCTCCACCGGCGTACGCGTGTTCTTCGGCTTCCTGGGCATCTTCTTCTATGAATGGGTGCTGCTGCACTGGGCGCCGGTGCGGCTGCCGGACAGTCACTGGGGCACATGGGTATTCGCCTTCGTCTTTTACGACCTGTGCTACTACTGGAACCATCGCTGGGGCCACACTGTGGGGCTGTTCTGGGCGTCGCATGTGGTGCATCATCAGAGCGAGGAGTTCAACCTGACCACGGCGCTGCGGCAGCCCGGTACGGGCGCCTTCCTGAGCTGGATTTTTTATCTGCCGTTGGCGCTGTGCGGCGTTTCCGTGAAGGTGATGCTGCTGGTGGGCGTGGTGCAGCTCTTCTACCAGTTCTGGCCGCACACGCAACTAATCGGGCGGCTGGGGTTCCTGGACCGCTGGATACAGACGCCTTCGAACCACCGCGTGCATCACGCGCAGAACGACATCTATCTGGACAGGAACTATGTGGGCGTGTTTCTGATCTGGGACCGCCTCTTCGGCAGCTTCCAGGAGGAGCTGGATGAGGAGCCATGCATCTTCGGCATCCGCGGGCAATTGAAGAGCTGGAACCCGGTCTGGGCCAACCTGCACTATTACGCAGCCATGGCCAGGGATGCGTGGCAGGCGGCCTCGTGGGGCGACAAGGTGCGGGTATGGTTCGCGCCTCCCGGCTGGCGTCCGGCGGATGTGGCGGCGCGGTTTCCCAAGCGGCCCTACGATCCGCATGTGGATTTCGTGAAGTACGATCCACCGCGGAACGTCGCGCTAAGCGCGTACGGGCTGGTGCAGTTCGTGGCGCTGATCGGCGCCAACAGCCATTTCCTGGCGGTGCTTCCGAAGCAGGCGCCGATGCTGAACGTGGCGTACTTCCTGTTCATTCTGGGAACGCTGGTGTGCCTGGGCGGGGTGCTGGAAAACCGCCGCGAATTCCTGATCGCGGAAGCAGCCAGGCTAACGGCGACCGCGCTGGTGGTGGTGATGAGCGGATCGTGGTTCGGCGGCGTGCGCGACCCGCGGGTGGTGATTGCCGTGGCGGCGTTCCAGTGCGTATCGCTGGCGTGGCTGTGGCTGGCGGCTCGCGCGCGGGATAAACGGGAAGAGGCAGTGGCTACCGCGTAGAGGCAGGCGGAAGCGCCTGCCCCGGTTATTCTTCCTTCACGACCTGGACGGTGACTTCGGCGGTCACGTCTTTGTGCAGGCGCACAGGCACCTTGAACTCACCCAGTTGTTTGATGGGTTCGTCCATCTGCACCTTGCGGCGGTCGATGGTGAAGTTCTTCTGGGCCAGGGCGTCGGCCACGTCCTTCGACGTCACCGAGCCGAAGAGCTGATCGTTCTCGCCGGCCTTCTGGGCGATGGTTACCGTGACGCCCGTCAGCAGCTTGGACAGGTCTTCGGCTTCGCTCTTCTGTTTGGCTTCGCGGCGGAGGTGCGCCTGGCGCTCCTGCTCCACGATCTTGCGGTTGGCGTCCGTGGCTGCCACGGCGAGGCGTTTGGGCAACAGGAAATTGCGGGCATAGCCGTCGGCCACTCTCACTACCTGGCCGCGGTTGCCCAGCCGTTCGATATCTTCGCGCAGTATGACTTCCATGATGCGATCTCCTAAAACGCGGCCGCGAACGGCAGCAGGGCGATGTTGCGCGCCTTCTTGATGGCGTCGGTGAGCCGCCGCTGGTGCGGGGCGCAGACGCCGGAGATGCGGCGCGGGACGATCTTGCCGCGCTCGGCCACGAAGGCGTGCAGCAGCTTCACATCCTTATAATTGATGTCGTCGATCTTCTCGACGCAGAACCGGCAGACTTTCTTGCGCCGGAAATACTGTTTCTTCTGGGTGGCGACGGCCTTGTCGCCGCCGGTGGGCCGCTGGCCCGCGCTGCCTGGTCTTCCTTTGAATTCTGGCATGGGATTTCCTTAGGCCTCCTTTGGCCCAGATGCGGGCAGGCCGGGCATGGCCGGCGCGGCTGGGCCCTCGCCCATCATCTGCTGCGCGACCGAGGGTTGCGGCGCGGCCGGCGCGGCGGTGGACTTGCGATGCGCGCGCTTGTCGCGATCCTTCTTGCGCTTCTCGAGGCGCTTCAACGTTTCATCGATACGTACGGTCAGGAACTTGATCACCAGGTCCGAGACGCGCAGCCGGCGTTCGAATTCCTTTACGGTTTCCGGACCGGCGGTGAACTGGAACAGCACGTAGGCGCCCTCGCGGTACCGGTCGACTTTATAGGCCAGCTTTCGCTTGCCCCATTTGTCCACTTTGTCCACCGTGCCGCCGGCGTTGGAGACGGTCGTTTTCATCTGTTCGATGAAGGCGTCCACCTCTTCGTCCGGCGCGTCCGGCTTCGCTATAAACAGCTCTTCGTAGATTCTCATGCTTCCTCGTTTGGACCTTGGGCGCGACGATTGAATCTCGTCATGGCCTTTTCGACGCCCTCGGTAATTATGGAGACAACCGCGTCGGCCCCATCGGCCACCAGTTGCTCCAATTCCTTGCGGAGCGAGCGCTTAAACGGCGACAGCAAATAATCAGTCCCGCTCTCCAGCGGATGGCCGGGATGAACCCCCAAGCGCACCCGCACAAAATCGGTGGTACCCAGGCCGCGGATCACGGAGTCGGCTCCGTTGTGGCCGGCGGAAGATCCGCGCGGCTTGATGCGCATACCGGTCCACGGCAGGGCCAGTTCATCGTAGACCAGAATCAGGTCCGCTGCCGTGAGCAAATGTTTCTCCATCAGCGGCGCCAGCGAGGTACCGCTGAGATTCATAAATGTCTGGGGCTTGGCCAGCATCACGTCGCGGCCGGCGATCCGCCCCACTCCTACCAGCGCCCGGGAATCCCGCCTGGTGACGCGGATGCCGTGCATTTCCGCGAGCCGGTCCACCACCATGAAACCGAGGTTGTGGGGTGTCGCGGCATATTCCTCGCCCGGATTTCCCAGGCCAGCCACCAGGAACATGAGGCGCTACTTCTTCTTGGGCTTGGCCTCTTCGGCGGCCGGTTCTTCCTTCTTGCCCTTCTTGATGACTTCGGGTTCGGCAGCGGCGGCCGGCGTGGCGGCGGCTTCGGCCGTGGGCGCGACCTCGGCAGCCGGCTTCACTTCTTCGGCGCGCATGGCCACCACGTGCGCGATCACGGTGTCGGGCGAGCCCAGCAACTTCATGGAACCGCTCATGGGCAGGTCACTGAAGCGCTTGCTCTGACCCATCATTAACTCGGTCACATCCACGACAAAGTGCTCGGGGATCTCATCCGGCAGACACTCGATTTCGGCCGCGCGCGAGATGATTTCGAGCAGCCCCCCCTGGGTTTTGACGCCCTTGGGCTCGCCTTGGGTGCCGACCGGAACCGAGACGCGCAGGCGCTTGCTCAAATCGATGCGCTTCAGGTCGGCATGCAGCAGGGTGCCGCGAATGGGGTCGTTCTGGTGATCCACCAGCATCACCGGAGTGTCTTCGGCGCCCTCGATCTGCAAGTTGAAAATGGTGTTGTAGCCGGTGCTCGAGTGCACGATCTGGTGGATCGCCTTGGGGCTGACGCTGACCGGTATGGGGGCTTTGTAAGCGCCGTAAACCACCGCGGGGATCAAACCCTGCTTGCGCGTACGGCGCGCTTCGTTCTTGCCGCGCGTGGCACGTGGCTGCGCGGCAACGGTTATCTCTTTTCTCACTGCATTTCTCCTTCAAGGGATCGCAAGTCCGATCGCGGAATAGCCGCTAACGTGGGTTGCGCGACCCTTAATTCCTAAACAAATAAAATACTCACCGAGGTCTCTTCGTGGATCGACTGAATGGCCCTGGCCAGCAGGGGCGCCACCGAGAGAGCCTTGATCTTCTTCGAGCCTCTGGCTTCGTCCGTCAACGGAATCGAATTCGTAAATACCACTTCGTGCAAGGGCGATTCTTCGATACGTTCCACCGCCGGTCCGGAAAGCACGGCATGCGTGGCGCAGGCGCTCACGCTCCTGGCGCCCTGTTTCAGCAGCGCCTCGGCGCCTTTCACCAGCGTGCCCGCGGTATCGATCAGATCGTCCACCATCAGGCAATGCCGTCCGTCCACATCGCCCACCACATTCATCACTTCGGCCACGTTGGGCTTCTCGCGGCGCTTATCGATGATGGCCAGGGGCGCGTTCATACGCTTGCCGAACGCCCGGGCCCGCTCCACACCGCCCGGATCGGGCGAAACCACGGTCAGATCCGGAATTCCCAGCGGCATGAAATACTCGATCATCACCGGCGCCGAAAACAGGTGGTCCACCGGCACGTCGAAGAACCCCTGAATCTGCGCCGCGTGCAGATCCATGGCCATGATCCGGTTGGCTCCCGCCCGTTCGAGCAAGGAGGCGATCACCTTGGCCGAGATCGGAACACGCGGTTTATCCTTGCGATCCTGCCGCGCGTATCCATAATAGGGTAACACTGCCGTGATGCGGTCCGCTGAGGCGCGTTTGGCGGCGTCGATCATGAGGAACAGCTCCATGAGGCTGTGATCGACGGGTTTGCAGGTGGGCTGGATCAGGAAGACGTCGGCGCCGCGCACATTTTCCTGAAACTGCAGGTAGACCTCGCCGTCCGCGAAAGTCTCGATCATCAGCTTGCCCAGCTCCAGCCCGAGCTCGGTGCAGATCTCGTGCGCCAGGGGAAGATTCGCGGTTCCCGAGAATATTTTCAATCGATCCGGCGTCATCGCGCGGATCGGCTTAACGGCGGCCATAGGTTGTCTTCAATGTACGGCTGGAGCGCGCGCCACCAAAGACGGCGATAGCGTGTCCGCCCAACCAAAGAAATTTGTAACACACGCTCTGCACTTAATGACTCTTTGGCGCGATTTATCTGCTGCCGGGTACGAAATAAACCGAACAGGGCCGAGCCGCTTCCGGTCATCATCGCCGGACTCGCGCCCAGCTTCACGAGCCGCTTCTTCAAAACAGCGAGTTGGGGGAACTGCTCGAATACAACGGTTTCAAAATCGTTAACGCCGGGGTGAACACCACGCCCGTCCCCAAGCTCACCCCAGGTTCGCGACTGGAAACTAACTATTTTATTTTGTTGCGATTCGGTTGTCAATTGGGGAGCCAGCGCCCGATAGGCGGCGGCTGTGGAAACATGAACGCCGGGTGCGATCAGGAGTCCGCAGCGGGGAGGAGCGTCAGGTAGGGGGTAGAGTTCGGTGCCGCGCCCGAGGGCCACAGCCGCGCCGCCCAGAAGGAAGAAAGGCACGTCGCTGCCTAAATTGGCTGCCAGTTGCATGAGCCGCGGCAGGTCGAGGCGGCGTCCGGCGAGGACGGGAAGGGCCAGCAGCACGGCGGCGGCGTCGGACGAGCCTCCGCCGAGGCCGGCGCCCATGGGGATGCGTTTGCTAAGGGCGAATTCAACCCGGCCGTGGAGGCGCATGGCATCCAGAATCAGGTGCGCGGCCCGGGCGACCAGGTTGTCCGGGATATCGTCAGCGCCGGTGATACGGATGGCGGTGCGCCGCGCACGGGAGAAGCGGACGTCGATGGTGTCGGCCAGGGAGATGGTCTGGAAGACGGTACGGATCTCGTGAAAGCCGTCGGGGCGCGGGTGCAGGACCCGGAGGTCGAGGTTGATTTTGGCCAGGGCGGGAAGGCGGGCTGTGCGGGGCGGGGTCATTGTGCAAAGTTGTGCACGATCTCAGTGTTTTGTCCACCACCAAGCTAGCACAGCCATAATGGTAACCTGCTTAAGATAAAGAGGATTACCGGAATACTGCTGTTGGCGGCGCGTGGGTAGCGTTTGCCAAAACCGGCAGCCCGAACGGCGCGGGCTTGACGCACCGGCCCGCTTTAGCAGGGAAAGAGAGCTAAATGGAGTCTGGGGACCAGATCGCTTCCAAGGACTCGTTGCGGAAGCAGCAGATCGATTTCATGAGCGAGATCAACGAGGGGTTGGGGAGCCACGGGGCGGCTTCAACGGGGAGTGGTAGCCAGCGGTAAAGGTTACTTATCGTACTGGAGCAGCGAGAAGACGTCGTAGCCAGGGAGCTTGGCGCGGCCGTTGAGGAATGTCAGTTCGATGGCGAAGGCCATGCCGGCGACCTGTCCGCCCGCCTGTTCGACCAATCGCGCGACGGCCGCCGCGGTGCCGCCGGTGGCCAGCAGGTCGTCCACGATCAACACACGGCTGCCAGCCACGATGGCGTCCTTGTGCATCTCCAGGCTGTCGGTGCCGTATTCCAGAGCGTAGCTGACTTTCAGAGTCTCCGACGGCAGCTTCTTGGGCTTGCGGACGGGCACGAAACCCGCGCCCAGAGCATAGGCCAGGGCGGGCGCGAAGATGAAGCCGCGGGCTTCGATGCCCAGCACCATATCCACGCGGGCGTCGCTGTAGTGGTTGCACAGCGCGTCGATGACTCCGCGCAGTCCGGCCTTGTCTTTTAGCAGCGTGGTGATGTCGTAGAAGAGGATGCCCGGCTTGGGAAAATCCGGGACCTCGCGGATGAGCGACTTCAGGTTATCCATCGGTGAGAAGCCGTCATTCTAGCATGAACGCCAGCGATCAGATTTCGATTCGAAAACCGGAGTAGCGTTGCAGGGCGGCTTCCTGTTCGTCGACGCCGCGAACGTCGGAGAAGCGCGGGCCTTTGCGCAGAGCGGCGGCCAGATCGGAGAGTTTTTCGGGGGGGCCGGCGGCGTAGACTTCGACGCGGCCGTCATCCAGGTTGCGCACGTAGCCGGTAAGGCCTAGCGTGGAGGCGATGCGCTGCGCGAAGTCGCGATAGCCGACGCCCTGGACGCGTCCGCGGACGAGGTATGTACGGGCACTGTCGGGGTGGCGGGGCATGGAAAATCGAGGATAGCAGTTTACGGGACAACCACTACCGGAGCCTGCCAGAAGGCGGCTTTGCTTCCACCCGGATCGAGGACCGTGACCTGGCAGTTATACTTGCCGGGGGCGAGGTGAGTAAGAGGGATGTCGAAGCTTACGGGCGCGGTCTTCAGCTTGTTGTCCAGTGCGTCGGTTATGGCCAGCGGCGGGGTTTCGTAGATCTTGTCGCCGTCGCGATAAAAGGTGGCGAAGGCGATCAGGGGCCGCGCGGGGTCGGCTCCGGGTCCGTACACCTGGAGGTAGACGTACATCTCGCGGCTCTGGGTAAAGACACGGGTCACGCTGGGAATCAGCTTGCGCCCGTTCTGCAACAGTGGGTTAAAGGCTTCCGCTTTGCCTTTATCCCTGGCGTTGTAGATGGCTTCCTGGAGAGGCACGCGCTGGCTGCTCAACACTACGGAGCTGATATGGATGCGCTTCTCTTCCCGGTTCAGATTGGGAACTACGATGGCAGTTTGAAATGTTCCGATGCGGCCGGTCTCGGCGTCGCGCGCGAGAAACTTGAGACTGTACTTGCCGGGCAGAATGGTGAAGCCGGTATCGTATTCGATGGGACGCCTGGCTAACTCGGCGGCGGTGGCATCGCTCAACTTGATATTGACTTTGTCGCGCACGTTCGAGATGGTGGTGCCGTATTCGTCCTTGATCTCGCCGATGAAGTCGATCAGGGTGTGTTCGGCGCCGCCGCGCCGGGCGAGGGCCAACTCGCGCCCCGGTATTTTGACGGTCAAGGGGACGAAATACTCGGCGCTGTTCAACTGGAAGTAATTCACCTCCATGGCGATGGTGAGTTCGGTGATGGGGTCGCCTAACATCAAGGCGTCCTCGAGCTGCCTCTCTTTGTCGGCGGCGGAGAATTTGCTGAAGCGCTTGGCGGCATAATATCCCTGGCGGTAATCCAGACCGGCGGACAATCCTTCGCGCAGGGAGATCTTGATGTGGCGGAACTTACCGTCGAGCGCGGCGTTGGCGCTGTAGTAGCCGATGACGTAGTAACTCGAAATGGCCTGCTGCGCGCGCACGATGCCGGAGGCCAGGTCATTGTAATCGAGCAGGGCTTTGCCGTTGGTGTCGCGAGCCAGGGCCCACAGGGTGTCCTGCGACTGTTGAAAGTGGCTGACGACGGTCAGGGCCGAAGATCCGGAATACATGCCGACGCCGCCCGGCGATCCCTGGGTGGCGTCGCCCAGCGGCGCCTGGACGACCAGGCCGCGCGTGTCGATGGGCCAGAAGGACAGGTTGGCGCGCAGGGCGGCGTTGATGGTGGCGTGAAGCTGAGCCTGATTGTCCAGGCCGTTCAGGCGGAGGCCGCTGGCGAAGTAGATCAGCGACTTTTTGCCGGTGACCGTACTGAGCATGTTCGCGGCAGTCTGCAGGGCGGAGAGTTGGCGGTCGGTATTGAAGATGTTGAACTCGCTGTCATCCTGGCCGAAGGCGGCGCCGGTGTCGGCGGAACTGTCGTCGTTATCGGCTTGTTCGAAGCCCTGGGCTTCGCCGACGATGAGGGTCTGGATGGCGCGCAGGAGGCGCTCGCGGTCGGCGGTGAAGTCTTCGACGACGCGTACGGCGCCACCTTCGTACAGCATGAGGGCCATCAGGTCGGGCGGGGCTATCTGGGTGCGGATGAATTTGCGGGCGGCGGCCAGAGCGCGGAGCTGGTCCGGAGGCGTCATGGCGGTCATGTCGAAGTAGAGGGCCAGAAGGCGGCGGTCACGATAGCGATTGTCGCCGGGGCGGTCGGGGGTGATGCGGTTGCGGGGAATCTTGTTGAACGGTGTCACGGAGGCGGTAAGCGCGGGCAGCGGTTCGGAGGCTTGGGGAAGGGCCTGGTGCTCGAAGAACCGGATGGCTTGTGGCACGCCGTCTTCGGTGACCAGGAAATCGTTGGCGGTGAGACCTTCGATGGGTTGGCCGTGCTTGCTGGTGACGGTGACGGTCTCGACGACGAGTTGGGTAGTGGCGCGGAAGGTGGCGTCCTGGGCGGGCAGGAGGGTGCTGAGTACCAGGAGTAGGAGTGCCGGCGGCCGCATATGTTAGAACCTCAGGCGCAGGGTGGCTTGCACCTGGCGCATGGTGTTGGCGGCCACGGGGAGCCCGAACTGGGCGCTGGTCACGGTAGTGTTCCAACTGGTGAAGGTGACGTGGTTGAGGGCATTGGTGGAATCGAACCGCAGGTCCATGTGGAAGCGATCGCGCAGGCGGAAGGTACGCCCCAGCGAGAGATTGAAGGCCAGTTGCGCGGGGCCGGTGATGGAATCGCGTCCGGCATCGCCCCACTGGCCGAGCGCGGGGGCGGCGTAGGCTGCCGGGTTCAGGAACAGGCCCGCGGGGGCTGCGTAGAGTGGTGCGCCGGTGTAGTCCGGCCGGATGCTTCCGGTTACTCCGGTTCCGGCGACAGCCGCGAGATAGATGGGCGTCAGGGGCAGGCCGCTGCCGGCGGTGATCGTGGTAGCGACGGTCCATTCCTTGAAGAGAGCGCCCTGCCATCCGCTCAGCAGTACGCCGCCGCCCGCTCCCATGCCGGTGGTGTATTGGACCTGCGCGGTCAGCAGGTGGCGCTGATCGAAGACAGAGAGGCCGCGCTCGGCGCGCAGATCGAGCCAGTTCTGGGCGATCAAGGCGGCGGACTGGCCGCGGCCGGCGAGCGCGGCGTCATCGATGGATTTCGCGTACGCGTATTGCGCGGTGGCGGTGAAGCCGCTGTGGAGGCGGCGGCGAACCTGGACCTGCCCTGATTCTCGCGTGGAGTTGCCGTTGGAGGCCATGTAGGCGAAGCCCCGGGGGCAGGCCGGGCAAGGATCAGGCGCGCCGGCCGGGTAGGTGTTCGGCAGAAATTGCTGCACACCGCGGGTGCCTTTGATGCCGAGATAGGTAGCGGTCACGACCAGCGAACCGGGCAGATCGCGCTGCACCGACAGGTTCCAATTCTGTGCGTAACCGATGCGGAAGTTCGGATCGATGGCGAAGGTATCGGGAGTGGTGGCGGGCGAGACGTTGAAGCCGCTGGCGAGCGTGAGAGGATCTAGCGCGCTGTTCTGCACGCTGAGGCTTTTGGAGAGTGGCGCCTGCTGCGCCATCTGCAGCGCGATGGTCTGGTAGACCGAGGTGTTGTACTCAACGCCGTAACCCGCGCGAACCACGAGCGGCGTGCCGGAGACGGGCCGCCAGGCGATGCCCACGCGCGGCTCGATACCGTGCTTGTCGGGATGAATCAGCGATCCGGGGCGCTGCTGCGCCGTCACGGGGACGGCAGCGGCGAAGCCCGGCGCGATATCCAGGTTGACCAGGCGGCCCTGCAGTTCGGTGATGGGCGCGCTGTATTCCCAGCGAACGCCGGCGTTCACGGTGAGCTCGGGATTGATGCGCCAATCGTCGGTGACGTAGGCGTCATAGGAGGACTCGCGAAAGTATTTGTCGGCGTTGCCGAAGGCGATGGCGCTGGCGTCGGGGATGCCCAGCAGGAAATCGGCGAAATCGTAACCGGCGGCGGCGCCGGTAAAGGTGAACGTGCCGCGCGGATCCTGCTGCGATAAGTAGTTGAATTCCAGCCGGCGGTAATCGCCGCCGAAGGTGACGTTGTGGCGTCCGTGGCTCCACAAGATGGAGTCGGAAAGGGCGCTGGTCTGATTCCGGTTGAAGGCCGCCTGCGCGTCGGTGAGCGGGGTGATGCCGCTCGCGAAGACGAGGCTGGGCGGACCCCAGTTCATGGGATCCTGGTCATTGCCGGTGATTCCCGCATTGGCTGAAATGTTCACGCGATTCTCGAAATACGGCATGGCGCGTGTGGCCAGGCGGCTGAATTGATAGCCAAGATCGCCGTAGAGGTGCGAACGGAAGGTGTGCTGCCAGTGGATGTTGGTGTCGATGCCGGTGATGTCCGAAGCATCCTGGAAACCGAAAAGATTCGGCGTATCGCTGCGGGTGCTCTGAAAGGCAAAGCCACCGTAGAGCTGATTGTGGTTATCGATGGTTTTGTTGAGGCGCGACTGAAGGGCGTCCTGATGGACCGCGTCCACCGTGCCGACCTGGTAGTTGTAGCGGGAGCTGCCGGTGAAATTGGGCAGCGGGTAGAGATTCAGCAGCGCGCGCGCCTGCGGGCTGATAAGACTGGGCGGGACGTTGAAGGCCTGGCCGGGGCCGGTGAACTCGCCGTTGCGCATTAGGGCGTCGGGCACCAGGCCGGTCTGCGTGGCGGCGTCGCGATTGCGGGTCCATTGGTAAGCTACAAAGAAGTTCGGGCCATGCGGCATGATGCGGGGAATCTTCATGACGCCGCCCAGGGTGGCTACGGCGCGGATGTGATTGTACGCAGGTTTGGGAGTGTCCTGGCCAGTGAGGGAGAATGGGCGGGCGTCCAGTGCGGAGTTTTCGAGAATCACGCCGAGGCCGCCGGTGAAGAGGTTCGGAGAACCCAGGCGGCTATTCCCGAATGCCGGCCCGAGGGCGAACGGGGTGCTGGCTCCGTTGTTTTCGGTACCGTTGACGAGGAGGCCGTCGGCGGCTTTTTCGGTGAGCTCGTCCGGGGGCGCGGCGGGGCGTTCGGCGGGGCGCTCGGCAGGGGGAGCGACGGGGTCCGGGTGAGGGAGCGCGGCCATGGGGATGGCGGCGGCTTTGATCTGATCGAGCGGGAGGAGTTTCAGCGCCCAATGGGAAGCGGGGGCGTCGTTGGCCACGAGCACGTCCTGAGCGATGGGGGCGAAGCACTGCATGGTGATGCGGACGTTCCAGGCCCCGTCGGGCAGGTCGGGGAAGGCGTACATGCCGCGCTCGTCTGTGGTGGCGGCGAACGTCTGGCTGTCGCTGGAGACGGTCACGGTGACACCCGGCACGGGGAGGCCGCCGAATTCGACTTGTCCGCGATGGCCGGCGGCCCTGAGCTGGGGGACTGCCAGGGCGATGATGAGTATCAGCCTTTGGCCGGCGAAACTGGCTCTTGAGAAGTGCACCGGCGACAGCCTAGTTCTCGGAGGCTTTCTCGATGTGATCGATGACCACGGTTTCGACGGGTCCCTTGGCGGCCTCGAGTTTCAGGCCGATCTGCTCCTGCAGGGCGGCGAAGAGCGAGGGTCCGGTGGGCTCGGTTGAGGGCGGGGCGGCGCCTTCCTTGCCTTCGCCATGTTGCTTGAATACCGCCAGTTCGTTTTCATCGGGAGTCCACTCGAGTTTGATGTCATAGGTCCCGGTGATGCCGGTCTTGTCGTATACATTGCGGCCGACGACGCGCGAGAGATTGTCGGCGAGCTCGGTCATGTTGACGGCCGAGAGATCCATTTGGCCGCGTCCGATCCGGAACATGCCGCGGTGCTGGTCATTGGCTTCGGGGGCCGGTTTCAGCTTCGGACCGCTTTTGGCAGCCACCAATTCGTAGATAGGCATATCTTTGGTTTCGCGATGGACGGCGAGCTTGAAGCGGTCGGCCAGCAGGGTGCGCATCATCAGTTTGAGGCGGTCGGGATCGTCGGGGCCCTCGGCTTTGGCGGTGATGTCGTACTTGACGGAGTCGATCCAGTTGGGACCGCCGGAGAGCTGATTGGGCTTGAGATTGTACGCCATGACGATCAGCATTTTGGGGCTGATGTTAGTGCAGACGACGCGGCCGCCGGGGGTGATTTGAAACATCACGCGGTGATCGTCGGAATTGTTGGGCTTGACGGAAGCCACTTCGAAAGCCGGCGCGGCGGCGGCTGGCGCGGGCGACTGGGCGCGCACAGGGGCAGCGCCGGCCACGCCGAACGCGATGGGAACGGCGATGGCCGCGATTCCGGCGGCGGCCAGCAGCAGCTTGCGGCCGGGGTCGAGCTGACGCCCGATGCGGCGCGCCATGATGCGTTCGATGCGGGCCTTGAGATCGGAGCCGGTGACGCCGGACATGCACAGGCGCGGCGACTCGAGGTAGAACTGGCAGGTTTTCAGGATGCTCTCGGCGTAAACCTGTGGCTCGCTGCCGATGCGCAGGACTTCCTCGTCGCAGGCTTTTTCGCGTTCGTCGACCAGGCGCGCGCCCAGCCACCAGACCAGCGGATGGAACCAGAAGACTGCTTCGACTGTGGCGTGCAGGGCGGCGGCCAGGTTATCGCGGCGGCCGGCGTGGCAGACCTCGTGCACCATGATGGCTTCGAGTTGCGCGTCGGCAAGATGCTCGGAGATGCCCGCCGGCCACAGCAAGACCGGCCGGAAGACTCCGAAGAGGCCCGGTTCCAGGCGGCCGGGAGAAACGAGCAGGCGGATCGGGGTGCGGATACCCGTGAGGCGCGCGGCGCGGCGGAGGGCTTGCCATTCACGGCCTTCAGAGCCGGGAACGGCTGCGCGCACGGCCGCTCGGACGCAGTTCCAGTTCGACCACCAGCGGAGGAGCGTGAAAGCGAAACCGGCGAACCAGAAGATCAGCAGGGCCGGCGGCGCGAATGAGGTCAGGGTAGAAGATGCGCGGACGGCCACATGGTGGGTCACGGGTGAGGCGAACGTCTGACTGACTTCCTCCGCAAAGAGCGAGACGCCGGCCCCCGCCAGGCGCGCGGATCGCCAGCCGATTCGGCTGCCAATGCCGGCCAGCACCGAGAAGGGGATCAGAAATTTCGCCGAGGCCGCCAGCCACAGGCGGCTACGCCACTGTGCCCGATTTTTCCGCAGCGCCAGGGAGAGCAGGGCCATTATGGCCGCAAAAAGCGTCGATTGCCACAAGTGGCTGAATACGGAGTTAAGGGAATTCATTGCGATTTCTCCTTTTGCGCCATTTCTTTCAGAGTCTTTTCGGCTTCCTGCACGTCGCCGAGGGTGAGTTTGCCGGATTCGATCAGGTGGGCCATCACGGGTTGGGTGCGGCCGCCGAACAAGGCGAGCAGATCGTCAACCAGGCGGCGCTGCGCGGCTCCGCGGGAGACCATGGCCTCGAAGATGTGGGCGTTGCTGATCTTCTTGACGCGGCGGACGGCCTGCTTGGCTTCCAGACGGTAGACGGTGGTCTGGACGGTGGTGTAGGCGGGCCTCCGGCGGGCGGGAAACGCCTCCTGAATCTCGCGAATGGAGGAAGCGCCGTGGTTCCAGAGGGCTTCCATGATCTGGAGTTCCAGTTTGGTCAGCTTGGGCAAAGGCATTAGATTCTACTATCCTTGTTTGTTATTCTACTACGACGCGTGGAGGCGATTTTGGTTAGGGGCGAAAAGATCGGCGCCCACACGACCTGGAATGCGCTATACTCGAAGCTACTGGAAGTTGATCCGCAAACCCCTCTCCCTCTCCTTAGGTAGTCGGCTCGTCGATTCTCCTCCGCAAACTCAAAAATGAAAAGTTTCTCTGAATTCCCCCTTTCTGCTCTCCTGAAGAGCAATCTATTGAAGAACGGCTTTGAAGAGCCGACCGCCGTCCAGGCCCAGGCTATCGAGCCGGCGCTGGCCGGACGCGACGTGGTTGCCACGGCCCAAACCGGGACCGGCAAGACGCTCGCGTTTGTCCTTCCTATTATCCAGCGGCTGGCGCACGAACCATCGCGCGGCGGCATTCGGGCTGTTATCCTGAGCCCCACCCGCGAACTCGCCATCCAAATTGACGAGACCTTCGCCAGGATGGCCGCCGGTTCCGCGGTGCGCGCCGCGGTGGTGATCGGCGGCGTCGGCGAGAGCCCGCAGTTGCAGGCCATTCGCAAAGGCGCCCAAGTGGTGATTGCCACACCCGGCAGGTTGTACGATTTTCTCAGCCGCGGACTCATCGCCCTGGGCAACGTGCGCATCCTGGTGCTGGATGAAGCCGACCGGATGCTCGACATGGGCTTCCTGCCGACCATCACCCGCATCATGGCGGCGATCCCGCAGGAGCGCCAGACGCTGTTCTTCTCAGCTACCATCGAAAGCTCTGTCAAGAACCTGGTGGAAAAGCACGTCCGCGATGCCGTGCGGGTAGAGGTCGGTTCCATCACCAAGCCGGTGGACAAGATCGATTTGCATCTCTACGAGGTCGAGTCTGACCGCAAGCTGGGTCTGCTGCAAATGATGCTGCGGGAGGAGCAGGGCTCGTTTCTGGTTTTCGCGCGCACCAAGCACGGCGCCGACCGGCTGGCGAAGAGGCTCTCGCATGAGGGGTTCAAGACGGCGGCCATCCATGGCAACCGCAGCCAGAACCAACGCAGCCAGGCGCTACGGGGCTTCCAGGACGGCTACTATCGCGTCCTGGTGGCGACGGATATCGCGGCGCGCGGCATTCACGTGGAAGGCATCTCGCACGTGGTGAACTACGATCTGCCGCAAGTTCCGGAAGACTTCATTCACCGCGTGGGGCGCACGGGACGCGCGGGCGCCCGCGGGACGGCTTCGACCTTCGCCACGCGCGCGGAGCGTGCGGACATTGCACATATCGAGCGCATCCTGGCGACGCGCCTGGTACGCCGCGCGGTTTCGGGGGAAGTGTGCCGCGACGTGAAGGCGGCGGCTACGGTCGTCGAGATTCCTTCCGGCTCGCCTCGGCCGGAGCAGGGGCGCGTGCGGTCGTTCGGGCCGCGGCGGCGCTTTCGCCGCGCGGTATAGGGCGCGGTCAGGTGATCCTGGATTCCTTTTTCAGAGTCTCGTGGAGCAACGTCTTGATAACGGTCTGGTACCGGAGTCCCCGATGCCAGCCCTGATGGGGCACATGAGCCGCGCGATATTGGAAGGATGCAGCCACATCCGAATGGCTGCGAAGCGTGAGGCTGTGGCGGCGATTACTCTTAGTCCGATAGTTGAAAATTCAGAAGTGGTCCCTGTGAAAGTCCCCTGCAACTGCAGAACCCAGCCGAATCCGATAGCCTGCAAGTGATTGATTTGATTGGTGGGCCCTGTAGGATTTGAACCTACGACCAACGGATTATGAGTCCGCTGCTCTAACCGCTGAGCTAAGGGCCCGTATCTGAAAGATCAGTAACTTACCGGAGTTTTATCGGTCTCTTCGTTTTTGCTGTGGGGGAAATTGTGGGGACGCTTGCCCCTCCAATCGCCACTTTGGCTTCCGCCTCGGCCTGCTCGAACTTTTCCGCATTCAGGGTTTCGAGCCGGTCGAAGGCCCGGTCCATGCCTTCCGGTGTTGGGTGTACGTACCGCTGCGATACCGTCACGCTGCTGTGGCCGGCAATCTTCATGATGCTGAAAGCATCCGCCCCAGCTTCGCCCAATTGCGTCAACATGGTGTGCCTCAACGAGTGTACTACGAAGTCTAGGGACAGTTTCAGGGTCTCGCGCACGGTCGCATGTTGGTGATCTAGGGACGCGCCAAGGATGGCGGCCCCAGGCGCATCACCAGGAAACACCCAGGCCGATTTCGCGCCGGCCTTCCGGTCTTTCAGCATGTCCGCCGCGCGTGCGGTCAGCCGGAGATTTCGTTTAGCGTTGCGCGACTTTCCGCCGCGGATGACGGTTCAAGCGCGTGGCTAAGCACGAATTCCCGGTTGTGCTCGCCGCGGAGCCGCAGCTTTTCTTGGTAGAATCCGACCGTCGCCAGCATGTCTGCGCAGACGGTCTCGATCGCACGTTGAAGACGAGGCGCGAAGTCGACGAGTGTGGTCGTCGCGGCCGTTGCGGGCCACCTTGCTCTCATGTTGCAAGCAGAGCGGCATGACGCGCTACCGCGAGGCCACGCGGGGCCGCACCGCAAGATGTTTAGCGCCGGGTAGCCTTGGTGGTCACCGGGCATCAGGGAAGGTGGGTCGCCGCGGCGGCGTGGGTTCTGATCTGAGACCGCCGCGCCCTACGCGTCAGCAGCTGACGGCGGTGACTATACTTGTTTACGCATCCCGGTGGGCCTGCGACGGTTGCTTATGACTGGACCCAGTCGGCGCAGGCCCAGCAGTAAGCCTGTCCGCGCACCTCAAAGTGTTGTTGAATAGAAGATCATCCAGTAAGCGCCCCAGATGTGATCGTTGCCGAGCGCCGGGGGCGCCGTCCCGAAGATGAAATTGGTCACCGCCCCGCTGCTGATGGAAACTTCATAGACCGGATCTGGAGTGCTGACAGTCGGCGCGGGATTATAGAAGCTGGGCGTGTAGAGATTCGTCCCTCGCAACACCAGATTGCCATTCAGCAGGCTCGGTGACGAAACCGGTGTGGCCAGCAGCACGATGGGACCGCCAGGCTTCAGTTCCTTTAGCACTTGCCCCGTGAACACGCTAGTCAGGTACAACCGGTTGGCCCCGTCGAACGCCAGTCCCGCCGGCTCGATGCCACCCACGGCGCTGGCATGGATCTCGGTACGGTAGTCGGCCGTCTGTGCGCCCGTGGATGTGTCGAAACACTGCACGTCTTCATCAATGAAGCCGGCAATGCAGAGGTTCCCCGACGCGTTAAACGCCATCTGATCGCCACGGTACATATCGGCTACGATCGGATTTGGTTGGGCCGTGGGATTAGGCAGCGTCAGGTCCGCGGCCAGGTATTTGAAGATGTATATCGGGCCCCCCAAATCCTCTCCGTAGGCAGTCGCTACCCAAAGATTTCCGGACGAGTCGAAGAGCAGGCTTTGTGTATCCGAAGTGGGACAGGGGGCACCGCATGCCACTTTGAACGTGTCCCAGTTCGTGTCAAAGTGCCCATTAACCTGATATCGCAGGATGATATTCGTGAGCTGGCCAGGGGTTCCCGACGTCCACATAGTGGTCACGAAGATCTCTCCGGTCACGGGGCTCTGGGCCAGTGAAGTCGGGGCATAAGGGCCGGTGGTGGCAAAGGTGCGAACCCAGGTTCCACTGGTGGTAAACTGCTCGATCGAACTGCTCCTGTTGCTGGCAACCAGGACCTGCTCCGCCGCATGAAGCGAAGCTGATGCCAGCAGGACGGCGCAAAATACTCGTAAGAGACAACTCAGGGCTGAAGTTTCCTTTTTCATAAAACGCTCCTTCTTGAATTGCGGCGGTCGGCCGTTCCATGAATTGGGCTCTTACTGTCCGCCACACCGGTAACTACCAGAATGTGATGCGACCAGCGATTTTGTGACAGCAATCCTTGACGAGCCACGGTTTTTGTTTGGAGAGGAGCCGGGCTGACCACGATCCACCGATTCGGCGGGCCGGGCGCGATCCACTGAACACCGCGGTTGCGGCGCGAAGACCGCGCCACCGCGCGCCCCCCCAGCAGAAGCACTTCAACGGACTCTATGTAACCAGACAAGCCCGGAATCGGCGACGGGCCGTCCCGCAACCTATATAGTGTGGAACAGGCCAGTGGCCGCGGTTCACCTCGCGCCGGCAGTTCGGAGGAGCTCGAGAAGAGCAAGGCAAGTTTTGGAACACCGCCGGCGGTCAAGGGCTTCCAGGGGGCTGCATACCTGACGTCGGGAAAAGCTGCAGCACTCGATATATGCTCTGGAATTAGGGGACGCCACGCCCGACGAGTTTCAAGATCTCAAATGCGGTGATTCTGATTCGCACCGCTATCAGGCTGAATCGATGCACTGAGGATGGCGTCGGGGTAGGAATTGGTACCGGACGGGTGAAGCTAACGATGAATGAGACTTGCCGAGGGCGGAGGTGTGTCTTGGCAAGTAGGTTGGACAGCAGCTATTGCCGGGTTCCGGTGCACGGCAGGCGCGGAATGGCGGCTCTTGAGGCGTCCTGCAGGTACTGAAACTTCACGAGAGGAGGCGACAACTGCTGCATTTTGAGGCACCATGGAAACTTCACAAATGGCGGCGCATTCCAGACTTACACGGTATCGGAATTCGACATATCAGGAGCCTTTTTGGGATCGTCCGATATCTCGGGGATGTCCCAGGAGAGCGCCGCCGGTTCGGATTTGAGACGGCGCCTAGAGATCAGGCCCCGTTGGAGCAGCTTAGCGGCTCAGGCAGGACTGGCGGGACCTGGATTGCCCGAGTCCGAAATTCATAGTGTTCGATCTTGACGGCCGCAGCGTTGGCTTCGCTCCGAACCACGGAACCGAAGACCATCAGTTTCAAGAGACAGGTGTGGTTGAGCAGTGCCGGCCAGCTTACTGATAGTTCGATGGGCGTTCCAGGATGCAGGGTATCATCGGTCGTGAAGTAGACTCCACGGCTGCTGATATCCAGAACCTTCCCCACGCCGGGGAGTCGTTTTCCAGACAGGCATCTGTAGGAGATATCCTGGCCGATGAGAAACCGCCGCCGGGATCGTCGCTCGGCGCTGTCGTGAGTTACTTTCTTTCTTGCCATCGGAAACGGCCCTCCGAATGCACTCTAGCGCCCAAGGCGCGGCGTATTCAATGCTGTTTTTAGTAGCGGTCCAGGAGTTAACTCCGGGCTACCAAATGGCATACCCTGGTGACCAGTGCGCGCTACCCATCCGCCGCCAACTGCGTGCACGGGTATCATCGGGCTGCTTGTGGTATTTGGCCGGCTTCTGGTTATCTTGCCAGTCTGTCGCGTTCACTTGCTTCGCGCCTTGGCCGCCGTGGCATGGGGGTCCAACGTCAGGGCAGCTTCGAATGCCTGGCGCGCGGCGACCGCCCAGCCGCGTGCGATGCCGTAGAGGCAGGTTCTGATCTGAGACGACGCGCCTGCGGATTCGCGCGATTCGCATCGCGGCATCGGCGACAAACACGCCCTCCGCGTTCCTGGCGCCAGCGAGGTATCGACTCCGTCGAGGCCGCACACATTGCCGCACTTCACGAACACGTTCCGTTTTTCGTGACCGGGAAGGAAGGGGAGAAAGTGGACAAGCACCGTCTGACGCAGGTGGGGCGGGCGATGAGCAGCTGGGGGTGCAGATGATCGCGGCGTACTCGTCGCCAACACATTCTTTGCAGCACCGCCCGCGCGGCACGCTTTCCTCACCGTCTTAGTCGGGAACGCTCGCAGGTCAGACTCCTTTGCGCCAATCGGGGTCGGACTGCTTTTTTACCTGGAAGCGAAATGCGCCGTCAGCCTGCAGCGGCTGTTCACAGGCCCACCGCACCGGCCGGCGAATTCCACCCTTAGTCTCGATCTCGGCGACCAGGTGCACGGCGTAACCTTCCAATTCCCTGGGCAGCAGAAAAGCGCCCTGCCGTAGCCTGCCCCCGTACGGATGGCCGGCGTCCAGCGCGCCGCCGGCGATCACCTTGCCATCGGGGGTTTTCACATCGACTCGCAGCACACCGGGGATCCCAGCCACTCCATCATTGGCGAAAGCCACCACCAGTTCGTTCGCTCCATATCGTTTGCGTTGCCAGATCCAAGATGGCCTGACGCGGTATCCCATGCGTTGCCCGAGCTTCGCGAAACCGCGGGGATAACGTTCGGAATAGCGAGCCAGGTTGTCGGCTTCCGTCCACAGCGACCAGTAATTGCCTCCCACGTCTAGCACGTGCAGCATGTATACTTCGAGCATGTTCACGCCCGCCGAATCCGGCGGTAGATATGCCGCCGCCGCGCTGTCGTACTTGCGGAAGTAGCCGTCTTCCAGGATGGCCGCAAGCCATGCCGGCCGATTGGCGAACGATTCGATCTGTTCGGGTTCCTCGACCAGAATGCTGTCGGTGCGCAGCCACGCGCCTGCGCGCACGCACATATCCACCACTTCCCGGTTACCTACATTACTGATATCGGGTTGGGTGTTCACCGCGAGCTGAGCCCGGCGGAACGCATCGATCTGGCGTTTGGCCATGGAAACCATCGTCCGTTCCGCGGTGAGGTAGTCCGGAAATGGACTGGGAAGGCCTCCGGTGTGCGATTCACCCCATAGGCCGTACTGCATCAGATCGATCCACTCGACCAGCGGGTTGGCGTCGAATTCGGCAGCCAACAGGTCAACCAGTTCCTGGAAGGCCTTCTGAAACTCCGGATGGTCGTAGCGCGGCTCGCGGAACTGATAGGCGCCATATTCCTTGAGGGTGCCGACTTCTACTACCGGAACTTTGTCGCGGACAAAGTCAGGCATGGCCAGATATTGCGGCTGGCCGACGGTGTTCGATAGCATCACACGAAATGCCACCCGCCGTCCGTGGCGCTTAGCGGCGTCGAGGGTCAGTTTCCACACGGGTGAGAGGTCCAGGCGCCCGGGGCGTTTTTGGACATCGCGCCAGTCACAGCGGATGTACAACACGTCTACGAATGGCAGGGCCGCGATTTTCTCCACGTGTTGCTCGAGCGTCTCGCGGCCCGCGCGCACAGCCAGAGATGCGCCGCCTTCTTCCCACGCATAGCCGACCAGGCCCAGGCCGAAATTCGGCACCGCGCGCTCGGAAGGTGTAGTCGCCGCGAGCGTGAACCATCCTTCGTCTTGCTCTATACCGAACGGCCCCTGGTTCAGGCGGCCGATGACTTTGGGGCCCGGCCCGAAATCGTAGCCGCCCCATAAGTGCGTTGGCACATCGGCTCGCAGTTCTTTGCCCAGGGAAGCAACTGCAGCGGCCTTCAAAATGTCACGTCTTCGCATACGCCGAAACTTTACGGTATCAGAGTGTCAGGAAAGCGGACTTTGTATCGACGTGTGGTCTCTGGCGCCAGGCGGGTACGATGTTCGCAACGCGCAGTCGGCCGCGCAAGACGTTCGGCGCCAGCAAGGCGGCCACGGAGGCACACACTCGCTCGCCGGCCGCCTCATCCGCTGATGGGCACTGCCAGACCGTCCTCCGCAGGAGGTTGGCAGGCGCCTCAGACTCCGCGTGTTCCCGCGCGGCTCCCTTGCCGACTCTTCGGTATCAGTACAGCAGGAATGACCAGAGCTGGTCTCCGGTCGCCACGATCAAGTACTGGTGGCCGTCCAACATAAAGGTTTGCGGGGGATTAGTGACTTCTCCGATGTGGGTGTGCCAAAGCGGCTTGCCGGTGAAGACGTCGTGCGCTACCAGATTGCCTCCACCATCGCCGGCGAACAGCAGCTTGCCGGCGGTCGTCAGCAGGCCACCCCCGCCGCCATCGCCATAATATGGACGGTTCCAGACGATTTTGCCGGTATTGTAATCGATGGCGGTGAGGAAGCTGCCGCCCGATCCTACTTGCGCCTCTTCCTTGCCGCCCAGGCCCATCGATCCGCGGGGGTCGACGTCGGTCAGGTAGAAGAGCGAATAACCGTTGTGCTGGGCGACGTACAGCCAGCCCGTGTCGGGGGAGAAGGCGGCCGGCTCCCAGTTGGTGGTGCCGTCGGAGGTGGGCGATACCAGCGATCCTGCGACGGTGGCGTTCTTTTCGGCATTGTAGATGGGCGCGCCACGCTGATTCAGGCCGCTGGCCCAGTTCGTGAGCACGCCGTATTTGCTGGTGACCAGATGCTCGCCGGTCACGCGGTCGAGGGTGAAATAATAGCCGTTGCGCGCGGCGGTCAATACCAGCTTGCGCATTTTACCCTGGAACATAGCGTCGACCAGGACCGGAGTTTGCGCGGAATCGTAGTCGTGCATGTCGTGCGGCGAGGTGGAGTAATACCAGGCCAGCTTGCCGGTATCCACGTTGACGGCGATGAGGGCACAGGTGAACAGGTTGTCGCCGGGGCCCCGGGTGCCGGTTGTGAACGCGGGGGTCGGGTTGCCGGTGCTGAAAATGTAGAGCTTGGATTCCGGATCGTAGACGCCGGGAACCCAGGCCTGGCCGCCGCCGTGGCGGGCGGCATCGAGACTGGCCCAGGAATCGAGGCCGGCGTCGCCCTTCTGCTGAGGCACGGTGTAGAACTTCCACTGCACGTCGCCGGTCTCGGGATCGAAGGAGAGGATAAAGCCGGGCGCGTCAATGTCGTTGCCAGTGCCGACCAGGACGTGATTTCCCACCACGACGGGTGCGGGGGTGGAGAAATAGCCCTGCGACAGATCGGCGATGGGCTTGTGCCAGATCTCTTTGCCGTTGGTGGCGTTCAGCGCGACCAGGTAATCGTCGGGCGTTTCCATATAGAGGTTCTTGTGCCACATGCCCAAGCCGCGATTGCCAATGTGGGTGCCACCCTTGGTTTTCCAGAAGTAGTGCCAGAGCTCGGCGCCGTCGCGCGCGTCGACGGCCCAGGCGTTGTCGGGCATAGTGAAGTAGAGCACGCCGTCGACTTCGAGGGCCGAGGCTTTGATGGTGCCGCCACGAACATTGATGTCGCCGGCACCTTCGCCGCCGACAATCACGCTGGGACTGCCGAAACGGTTGACCGTACCGGATGAGACCTGCGTCATCCAGGCGAGGGTCAGATGCGCCACGTTCGATTGAGTGATCTGATCGAGGGCGCTGTAGCGCTTGCCGGTGTAATCGCCGCTGTAGGTAGGCCAGGAATTTTTGAGCGGCTTCAGGAGTTCGGCGGGGTCGAGCCCGCTGGGGGCTTGTCCGTTGAGCAGCGCGGGAATCAGCGCCAGTGGAAAGATCAATTGGCGGAGCGTCATTTCAATGTCACCAGATAGGCGGTTACGTCGTGGATGTCTTTGTCGGTATAGATAGCCCACAGATCGCGGTGGGTTTGCAGGGGATCGTGGATTTCGACCTTGGGCACGTCGCCTTCGCGGCGGATGGTGCGGGCGGAGCCATCTTCGAACAAGACGGTGACCAGGAAATCGTCGATGCGGGCGAGGCGGCCTTCAATCCGCTCGCCGGACGGCATGGTGATGGTCACCGTGACGGCGCGACGGCTGGGCACGCCGGCAGCGCGCAGGTAGCGGCGGCGGCCTCCGCCGACCCAGACAGTCTGGAGAGATTTCGCATCGGGGATGCGCGTGCCGATCCCCTGCAAGTCGCCGGTGGCGGAATGGCAGCTGGCGCATTTCTGGGCGAAGTAGGCCTGGCCGGCCGCGGCATCGCCAACCAGGATGCTGGGAGCTTCTTTGCCGATGGAGGGCGGGCGCCCCTGCGATCCGAGGGTATCCACGACGCTGCGGATGTAGGCGGCGACTGCCAGGCCATCGTCCGGGCTGATGGGTATAGCGGGCATGCCGCCCTCGCGGCGGCTGCCCTGGATGATGGGCTGGATCAACTCACCCTTGTTGTCGCTCAGCGCGACCTCGGAGCGCAGTAGATTGGGTCCGCCGAGATCACCGCCACGGAGATCGACGCCATGGCAGCCGGCGCAATTGACACCGTAGAGGACCTTGCCGTGTGCGATTTGCGCAGGGTCGCCGGGAGCATGGCGCTCGCGGGCGAATCCGCCGCGGCGCGCGGGAGGCGGCGGCGTAGATGAGATTGTAGATTGGGGAGGCGCCTGGGCCAGGATTGGAATGGCGCTCAGCGACAGTCCGATGAGAACTGCGGCGGCAGAGGTTTCCCAGTTTCGCATATTGTCTAATAGACGTTACAGTATCCGAGTCGAAAGGAGGCTTCGAGGTATTGGAACGGAAGCTCTGCTGCTATTATAAAACGGGTCGGCCGGGCACCCGGGTTGCTAACGCGCGCGACTCGCTATCACCGGTTACGATTGCGAGGTTTGCGAGGTTGCCGTCCGGATCCATCCACAAAATAAGGTACACGTCGGGGATGGCGTGGTGCTCCTCTGCCACGACTGCGCGCGCGAGGTCATCGGACACGTACCACGCTCCAAGGTAACTTTCGGGTTCGGAATTGCCGTACTACCCTTGGATCATGGACTGCCTTAATGGAGGCATATTGACCTTGATGGGACTCTTTCCGTTGCTCTTGCTGGCCGCTCCTCCGGCTGAGGCGCGCCTGAACCTGCTCCAGAGCAAGCAGGCGGTGACACGCGCCGATCCAGGCTGACCTTTTGCGCGCGCTCAGCTATAGTGCACTTTGGGCGAAAACCAG
>DATGGM010000043.1:0-7786 GCA_035308525.1 Bryobacteraceae bacterium | reverse complement strand
TTTCGGCCTCGAGAATCGCCCGCACCAGTCCGTCGATGGTGAATTGCTTCGCCTCGGCGTGGATCGCAAGGCCCAGCGAGCGCGCGGTTTCGGACGTGACTGGTCCGATGGACGCGATGCGGGTATCTCGAAGCGAGTCCGCGCCCGCTATCGACACCAGGTTCTTCACGGTGGAAGAGCTGGTGAACGTGATCCAGTCGGGCGGCGGGGTGAGTTCGAACGCGCCCTCGGGAGCGGCGGTGCGGTAGGCTTCGACGACGTCGACCTGCGCGCCGCGGCGCTTCAACTCGACGGGCACCAGGTCGCGGGCCACGGCGGCGCGCGGGAGCAGGATGCGGCGACCAGTGAGATCGTGGGCGGTGAAGGCGGCGAGCAGGCCTTCGGCGATATAGTCCGCGCCCATCACGTCGACCTTCAGATGCAGCGCTTCGACGGCGGCGCGGGTGGCGGGGCCGATGGCGCAGATGCGCGCGCGCAAGGCACGCAGGTCGATATTGGAACGATCCAGGCGCTCGAGGAAGAAGCGCACGCCATTGGCGCTGGTGAAGATCAGCCAGTCATAGGCGCCCAGGTTGGCGATGGCGTGATCCAACGGCTCATAGTCCAGCGCGGGAAGAATCTCGATGGTGGACAACTCGATGGCTTCGGCGCCCAGCGCACGCAGCTTCGACGAGAGCGCTTCGGCCTGGCCGCGGGCGCGCGTGACCACGATACGCTGTCCGAACAGGGGCAGGCGCTCGAACCAGTTGAGCTTTTCGCGCAGGGCCACCACTTCGCCGATGATGATGGTGGCGGGCGGCTTCAGGTCGTGCTGGTGGATCAGGGCGGGCAGGGTGGCCAGCGTTCCGGCGATGGTATGCTGATCCGGCCGGGTGCCCCAGCGGACCGCCATGGCGGGCGTATCGGCGGAGCGGCCATTGGCAATGAGGGCGCGGGAGATCTCGTCGAAGCAGGTGATGCCCATGAAGATCACCAGCGTTTCGGTGGCGCCGATGCGGCTCCAGTCGATGGCCGATGGGTCATGACCGGTGACGAACGTGACCAGCTTGGTATGTTCGCGATGCGTCAGGGGCACTCCGGTATACGCCGCGATCCCCAGAGGCGAGGTGACGCCCGGCACAATCTCGAATGCCACGTCCGCGGCGGCCAGCGCTTCGGCCTCTTCGCCGCCGCGCCCGAAGATGAACGGATCGCCGCCTTTCAGCCGCACCACCTGCATGCCGCGCCTGACGCGTTCGATCATCATGGCGCAGATCTCTTCCTGGGAGAACGCGTGCACGGACTTTTTCTTGCCGACGTAGATGCGCTCGGCGTGCGGGGGCGCCAGGTCGAGCAGCGCGGGATTGGCCAGGTAGTCGTAGAGGACGGCATCGGCCTGCTCCAGGAGCCGGCGGCCTTTGCAGGTGATCAGGCCGGGGTCGCCCGGTCCGGCGCCTACCAGGTAGACCTTGCTCATCCGTATATGCTTTCCAGAATTTCAGCCGCGCCGGTGGCCAGTAGCGCTACACCCAGCTCGCGGCCGATCTTTTCGGCGTCGGCCGCCGCGCCCGCGGACTCCTGGCGGAAGAGCTGCGCGCCATCGGGGGAGACCACAACCGCGCTGAGACGGAGATGGCGGCCTTCGACCGTGGCGTAAGCTCCTATGGGGACCTGGCAGCCTCCTCCCAGGGCCGCCAGCAGCGCGCGTTCGGCGGTGACCGCGGCGCGCGTGGGGCCGTGCTCGAGTTGCGCGCAGGGCTGCTCGCGACCGGCGGCGGTCTCGATTGCCAGGGCGCCCTGGCCGGCCGCGGGGCAGACGACGTCGACGCCGAGTGTCTCCGCGATACGATCCTCCCAGCCCAATCGCCTCAGGCCGGCGGCCGCCAGCACGATGGCGTCATACTGGCCCTGGTCCAGCTTGCGCAGGCGGGTGTCGAGATTGCCGCGCACCGGCTCGATGATCAGATCGGGCCGCAGCTTGCGCAATTGCGCCGCGCGCCGCAGCGAGCTGGTACCTAATTTCGCACGCTCCGGCAGATCCGCGAGCCGCTTGCCTACCATGGCGTCGCGCGGATCTTCGCGCTCGGGAATAGCGGCGAGCACCAGGCCTTCGGGTAGCTCCGTGGGCAGGTCCTTGAGGCTGTGTACGGCGAGGTCCGCGCGCCCGTCCAGCAGCGCGTCTTCTATTTCCTTGGTGAAGAGGCCTTTGCCACCGACCTGCCCCAGCGGCACGTCGGTGATCTTGTCGCCGGTGGTCTTAATGATCTCGATGCGGCTGAGGTGTCCGAGGTCGAAGAGTTGCTGCTGGACCGAGTGGGCTTGCCACAGAGCGAGTTTCGATCCTCGGGAGGCGATGACTAGCATGGTTTGACCCACATTTGCATTAGAGCAGAACTACGAAGCCGAGCATGCCCATCAGTACGAATAGTGCGAAAAAGCCGGCCTCGGGCTTTCCGTCCACGGACAGTTCCCAAATGCCCGGCCCGGATTCGCGTGATCTAGCCGCGCCGGCCAACTCGCTCCGGCCTGCGATGTCTTTCCAAAAGTCGGACTTGGAGATCATGCGCGCCCGTATGGCGCCCGACGGCAATCCAAACTCGACTGCGAGACCCGTAGCACTGGGATCCTTTGCCTCTGCCATCAGGCTCGTTAAGAACGTGCTGTCGCGGTAATGGCAGATCGCCCACAGCGGCGCGGAGCGATCTACCTGTCTCCACTCCGGCAGGTTGGGCGGCAGTGCGCGCCGCTCCGGAGATGAACCGATGTGCGAGACCACCTCGCTGAAGAACTCGCGATGATTGCAAACCAGCATCAGATCGGGTTTCAGCAACGAGACTAAATAGGTCTCCGTATCCGGCGACTCGTTTTGCGATCCCTTGGAAACCCAGACGCGGGATTGCCCGGGTGTCTGCGCGAAAACACCGAGGGAGAACAACGCGAACCATGAGACTCGCCACATAAGTTACGGCTCGGTGAGATGAAACACCTTGCGGATGGCCGCGATCACGTGCGCGCCGTCGGGGCGTCCGGCCTGCAGACGCAACTCCGAGATAGGCCCGTGGGCCACCTTGTTGATGATGCCGCGGGTCAGCATTTCCCAGGCCTCTTCCTGTTCCCGCGTGAGGGGGCCGTACTTGCGCCGCACCTTGTCGATCTCGGCCTGGCGGATGCGCTCCAGCTCCTCCTGCAGGCTGACGATGGTAGGGGTGATCTCCTGCACCTTGAGGCGGGCCATCATGCGCTCCACCTCCTGCGTCACGATCTCCTCGGCGCGCTCGGCTTCCTTGAGCCGCTCGCGCAGGTTGGCGTTGACCACTTCCTGCAGGTCGTCGATATCGTAGAGGAACACGTTATCGAGATCGTTGACCGCGGGCTCGATGTTGCGGGGGACGGCGATGTCGATCAGGAACATGGGCTTGTTGCGCCGCGCGCCGATCACGCGCTGCATTTCATCCTTGTGCAGGATGTAGTGGGGCGCGCCGCTGGAGGCGATCAGGATGTCCACTTCCGGGAGCATGGACACGAAGCGGGTGTACTCGACGGGCGTGCCCTGGAACAGCTGGGCCATTTCGATGGCGCGCTCGTGGGTGCGATTAGTCACGAAGACGTGCGTGGCGCCGGAGCGGCGCAGGTGCCGCGCGGCCAGCTCCGACATCTTGCCCGCTCCGGCGATCATCACGGTGCGGTCATTCAGCGAGCCGAAGATCTTGCGGGCCAGCTCCACGGCCGCGTAGCTGACCGAGACGGCCATCTGTCCGATCCCGGTTTCCGAGCGCACCCGCTTGGCCACGCTGAAGGAGCGCTCCAGCAGGCCTTCCAGCCATCCGGTAAGAACGCCGTGGCTCTTGGCGACGCCGTAGGCGGTCTTGAGCTGCCCGAGAATCTGCGGCTCGCCGACCACCATGGAATCCAGGCTGGAAGCCACCCGGAAGATGTGATGAATGGCGTCCTGCCCCGCATGCCGGTAAAGATACGGCTCGATGCTGGCGGGCGCCACCAGGCGGGACTCCCGCAGGAATTCGTCGACCACGGCCTGCGGGTCCGCGGGATCTTCCGTGGTGACGGTGATTTCAACGCGATTGCATGTAGACAGGATGCAGGCTTCGGTCACTCCCGGGCGGGATTTCAGCGATTGCAGGGCAGCGGGCAGGGCGGGCTCCGGAAATGCCAGGCACTCCCGGATCTCCACGGGCGCGGTCTTGTGGCTGACGCCTGTGACCAGCAGCTTCATGGTTTCGCCAGCAACAATCCCAGACGCGCGTGCACCACCCAGGTGATGGCCGAGAGGCTGACCACTACGATCACCATGACGGCGGCTTTGCGGCCGCGCCATCCGGCCGTGACGCGCAGAAAGACCATCGCCAGGTAGCAGCCCCAGGTGATGAACGAGATGCCGATGGCGGGCTGGCTGATCCAATTTGTTTTGTGCTCGATGAACGCCCAGGTGGTGGCGGCGATCACGGCCAGCGTCATCAGGACGAACCCCAAGGCCATGGAGCGGGAAATCAAATCGTCGAGGGTGCCCAGGGGCGGCAGCCGGTAGTAGAGTTTGCGCGGCTTCTTGCGCTTGAGCTCGCGCTCCTGAAACAGATAGAGCAGCGAAGCGCCGGCCGTGAAGGCCAGCGCGGCGAAGCCCAGCAGCACCAGGGTGATGTGCACGTCGAGCCAGGCGCTGCGGATAATGGGGCTGGTCCATTCATCCACAGGGCTGCTGAGGGTGCCCACCAGGGTCATAACGAAAACCAGGGGGAAGATGAAGACGCTAAGGCTCTCGGTCCGGTACCGCCAATAGACGAACAGGAACAGGATGGTGATGAGGAAGGCGCACATCGACAGCGTTTCGTAGAGGTTGGCGATGGGGCAGCGGTTCATGAGCAGCCCCTCTTCCACGATGGAAACGCCATGCAGCACGGCGCCGATGGAAAGGGCGGTGAGGGCCACTCGGAAGAGGTGCTCGCGCTTGCGGACCAGGGTGAGGATGGCGTGCAGCAGGCCGACCGAGTAAAGGGCCGCGGCCACGCGCAGCCAGATGACACTCATTTCAGCCATGGAGCGTGCCGTGAGACGAAGTGTTGATGAAACAATATTATAACGTGGCGCGTGTTCAGCCGCCGGTGACTTTGGATTCCAGCCAGATCAGCAGGAGCAGCAGGGTGACCATACAGGTACCCAACAGCGGCAGCGCCACCACGATGCCGACATCCCACTCAGCGGCGGCGTAGCCCAGGGTGGCGGGCGCGATCAGGCCGCCGAATAGGGCGAATGAGAAAATACCGCTGAAGAACACCGGATGGTAGTACGGAAACCGGGTTCCGATCCTCTCGGCCAGCAGCGGATAGATGCTGGCGAAGCCCGCTCCCAACAGCACCACGGCAGTGCCGGCTCCGAACTGGTTATTGGTGCGGGAGAGCAGCAGGCACCCGAACAGGGCCGCCAGCACGCTGCCACCCAGCAGGCGGCTGTGGCGCACTCGCGGCATAATGGCGACAGCGGCGACGCGGCCCACCAGGAGCGCGATCCAGTACAGCGCCAGCAGGCCTAGCGATGCCGGCGGGCTGATGCCCAGGCGCCGCACCAGGAATACGGGCAGCCATCCGGCAATGGACATTTCATTGCCGAACTGGAAGAACAGGACGAGGGTGAACAGCACCGCGCGGAAGCTGCGGAAATCGCGGAGAAACTGGCGGAAGTCCACGGGCGCCGGCGCGGTTTTTTCGGGTATGGCGGACCGCGCGTAGAAAGCGCCGAACAGGGCGGGGGCCAGCGCCATCAGGATCAAGATCGCAGGCACCGAATAGGCGTAAAACGTTCCGGCGACCAGCAGCGTGACGGCCAGACAGCCCAGGCCGTAGAAGACGCCTCCGAGAGCGACGGCGCGGGCCGGATCACGAGAATAGCTGGAACCGATCGCCTGGAAAAGGGCGGCGTTGAGCAGACCCACGGCCAGTCCAATGCCAGCCAGACCCGGAATGCGCCACAGCCAGGGGGCCGGCTGAGGTACCCATGCGAGCCCCAGGAGCCCCGCGCAACCCAATATACAGGCAAACAGCAGCAGAAAGCGCAGGCTCTTGCGCGACAGGATGGCGGCGGACACCTGGTTGGCCGCGATGATCGCGGCGGCCACCGTCAGGAAATAGTTTCCGATGGTGGTGAATTCGGGCGGATCTCGATGATAGCCCCAGGCCGGGAGCACGGCGCCCAGCAGGGCAAAAAGGAATCCCGAGAGCAGGAAACCAGCCAGGTCGGCGCCGGCGGAGGGGGCCTCGACGGGGCGCCTCGCGACGGCAGCGGTTTCGGTCACCAGCCGATTGTATCGCGCGGGAATTCGCTAATGCGTAGCGGGGTATACGCCGATCATACGGAAATCGGGAGTAACAAGTGAGGCGAACGCTGCTGTGCATGGGGTTAGCAGATGGCCCGCAGGTTGCTCCGCGCTGGGTGGGGCAGTAAGAGGTTCTTAAGCTTTGGTGCGTTGCCTCCTTTGCTGGCTTTGCACACCCCGCTGTGATCCACTGGTTGCGGCGGGGTATTTTTTCGCCCACTCTGCTACACTGAAACTCTTCCGTAATGCCCGAATTCTACTCTCGATGGATCTCCGACTGGGAGCTTAAGCTCGCTACGCGCGACACCAACCGGGTAGTGCGCCAGTTCGAATGGGGACTCGACTGGCTGGGCGTGCCGCCGGCGAACGGCCGTTCGGGTTATGCGATGCGCGAATTCGTCAACGGCGTGCTCGCGGACTCTGACCGTTTCTTTTCTTATCAGTCACCCGGGGATTACCGGTTGGGTGGCGGCCAGCTCACTTTCCGCAGCCCGCTCGAAACTCCGTACCCGGAGAATAACCTGGTACGCGCGGCATACTTTCCTTATAGCCGGGACAAGCGCCGGGCGGTGCTGGTGCTGCCCCAGTGGAATGCGGACGAGCAAAGCCACCTGGGGTTATGCCGGCTTCTCAACCGGTTTGGAATCACGGCATTGCGGATGAGCCTGGCATACCATGGGGCGCGTAAGCCGGCGGAGACTGCGCGCGCCGATTATCACGTATCGAGCAACCTGGGCCGAACGATTCATGCTTCCAGGCAATCCATTACGGATGCGCGCGCCTGCCTGGACTGGCTCCAGCAGCAGGGTTATGAGCGCCTGGGAATCCTGGGGACCAGCCTGGGCTCGTGCATCGCCTTCATCACGGCGGCGCATGACCCGCGCATTGCGACCGGCGTATTTAATCACGTTTCCATGTACTTCTCGGACGTGATCTGGACGGGGCTTTCGACAGGGCATATCCGGCAGGGGTTAACCGGTGAAGTCACGCAGGACCAGTTGCGCGAATACTGGTCGGTAATCAGCCCGGCGGCCTACCTCCACAGGCTGTCGAACCGGGATCTGAAAAGCCTGCTGATCTGGGCGCGGCACGACTCGACTTTCCTGCCGGTGTACTCGCAACAGGTGCTGGAGTACTTCCGCGACCGCCACCTTCAGCACGAGGTGTTCGCGCTGCCGTGCGGGCACTATACGACCGGCCAATTCCCTTTCAATTTGTTGGATGGAATGGTGATGTGCCGGTACTTAGCCCGCAATCTGTAGGGTGAAATCTGCCGGAGCCTCCACTAATAGCGGTGCATAAGAAAATCGTTGACAAATTTTAAACTCGCTTATAGGATGAAAATATCACTGGAAAAGGAGGTGGTCCAGAATAATGAATGACAGTAGACCGCGCGAGGTGGCCGACTGTTGAGTCGACCGTTCTAACGTAGCCGGCTTCGTCCAGTGGCGAGGCCAAGTTCCTGTGGACCGGCTGCCTCTCGCG
>DATGGM010000042.1:0-11051 GCA_035308525.1 Bryobacteraceae bacterium | reverse complement strand
CCAATACCCTGTGGATCATGTCTTCCTGCTCCTCGGGCAGGTATCCCAGGCCGCGGCTCGACGTCACGATCAGCTTCAACTCCTCCGACGAATGACCGCCAGAACGGCGCTGGCCGCCCAGGCGTTTGGTAATCACGCCGCTGGATTTCTCGATCACCAGCACGAAGGGCAGGGAAATACGATAAAAGATCAGCAGCGCCGGCGCCACCGTCACCGCCAACCCGTCCGCCGTGGCGATCGCCAGATTCTTCGGCACCACTTCGCCGAGCACCACGTGCAGATAACTGATCGCCAGAAACGCCAGCGCCAGGCTGGCCCCGTGAATAATGCTTTCGGCGGCCGCGCTCCACGTCGGATGGAACAGCGACTGGATTATTCGGAACAGCGTCTCTTCGCCCGCCCAGCCCAGGCCCAGACTGCTCAGCGTCACTCCCACCTGCGTTACGGAAAGCAGGCGGCCCGGATTGGCAAGCAGATTGATAGCCGTTTGCGCGCCGGACTTGCCCTCCGCCGCCAGTTGCCTTAAGCGCGAATGGCGTACCGTCAACAATGCCACTTCCGCCGATGCGAAGAATCCGTTCAACACGATCAACAACGCCACCAGAATGAGCCGGAATCCGACATAGGATTGCATCATGGAAGAACCCGTGACATGCGTTTATGAAATACCCGCTAACTTTTTTCCGCGCGCTGCGTCTCTACAAATAACTCCGTTACACCTGGCGGGCGCAACCATCCGTATCCCCAAGTTTGCGCCCGCATTAACATTTTCCTGATGTCTTCCTGATATCTGCGCGCCCGTTGAGGCTCACTGTATCCGCAAAAGCACACCCGCGCCCGGCGCCAGCCAGTCCATCTCGCCGCCGAACTCTTCTTCCCTGCCCGAGTACGGTGACACGCGCATCAGCTTGCCATGTTCCTTCACCAGTTGCATGTGAAACTGGAAACTGTTGTTGAGATCCTTGTTGACAACCATTACATAAGGACGTCCTTCTCCGTCTTCAAACTCGCCAACCAGGAATCTCCCGGCCACCGGCGGCCGCACGAAGCGCTGCCGCATCTCGATCGACCGCACCAGCTTGCTCGCCGCCAGCGCCTTCCCTTGCTCCGGCGCATCCGGATAATGGAACACGCCCGTGCTGCGCAGCCGCAGCATCGTCGGCGCCAGCGCCTGGATCTCCAGGTTGATGCGCCGCAGCCGTTCCCACGTCGGCGTCCGGTTGCCGAACTGATCCACCGCCGCCAGCCGGTAATTGCCCACCTCCGGCGCAAAGTAAGTGAAGTATTGAATGCCGCGCCCCCCATACGCCAGCGTCGCGTACACCTGAAGATGGAACGTGGCGTCCGACGGCTCCATGTAATTGAAATGCGCGTTCGCCAGGATGCAGTTCCAGAAAGGCGTCTTCGTCTCGATGGACAGCCGCCGCACGATCTCCAGGTTGGTGTAGAAATAGTCCAGCATCTCGCCGCCCACCAGCGAATAGTTGTCGTAGCTCAGAAAGGGTTGGCCGATCGTATCCGTGAGCAGCCGCACATATTGGTCGTAAGTCTCCGTTCCCAGCCGCTCCGGACTCACCCGGTAAGGGAACAGGTTCACGTAGGGCCATAAATCCGGCATGGCCTGGCGCGCCATCTTTGCCACGCGCCCCAGTCCCGGCATTAATGCAGCGTGCGGCTCGTCCCGCAGATAAAATCCCATGGCCGCCGGATTCGAGCCGATCTCTTTCACCAGGCTGCCGATACGCCCCCGGATTTCATCGTCTGGCGGCAGCCCCTGCCAGTCGTACCCGCTGATCCGTGGATCGGAAACGAAACAGGCGAGTCCCGCATCCCGCACCTTGTCCAGGTCCTGCGCCTTGCAGAAGCCGGCGATATTTAGCCCGGCCTCGCGCATGCCGCGCAACTGGCCGGCATCCGGCGGCGCATCGCCCCACGCCATAATCGCGAATTTCTTTGGATCTGGCGCCTGCCGGGCGGGGAACTGCTGCGCGGCCGCCACCGCTACCATGAGTGCCAGTCCTCGCATGACGTTCATCATCATTACGTCGCATCATACCTCCATTCCCCCGCGGCGAATTCGTCCGCCAATCTCGCTACTCGCCGGTTATGAGCGTGCACTGACCGAAAAACACAGGACTTAGCCCACCCGCTCAGCTAACCTCGAATTAGGGAGAGCACCTATGGACGACCCCAAGCGCACCACCTGGCAGTACGTCGCGGAACCCGATTCCGGCAGCATCAGTCCGGGCCTCATCGTCGGGCTGGCCATCATCGCTGTCGGCGTGCTCTTTCTGCTCGAGAACTTCGGCATCCCCGTCGGCTGGGTGTGGTCCTACTGGCCGGTGATCCTGATCGCCGTCGGCCTGGCCAAGCTGGTCGACTCCCGGGAAGCTGCTGGCCGCACTGGTGGCGCCGTCATTATGTTGGTCGGAATCGTGCTGATCGCCGACAAGATCAATCTGCCTTTCTTGCGCGACAAAAACCTCTGGGACCTGTGGCCGGTGGCCATCATCGTCTTCGGCTTCATGCTGCTATGGGGAGCGCTGGAAGGCAAAGGCATAGCCACCCGCGTTCCGTGGACCGCTCCTTCCATCCCCGGCGGCTGCAACATGTTCTCCGTCTTCGGTGGCAGCAATCGGAAAGTCAGCGGCGATTTCAAGGGCGCGGACCTGCTGGCCATCTTCGGTGGCGGCGGTCTCGACTTGCGCAATGCCACCATGTCTACGGATGAAGCCGTCGTCAACGTCAATGCCGTCTTCGGCGGCTTCGAAATCCGCGTGCCTGAAACCTGGCTGGTGCAAGTCCACGTCGCCGGTATCTTTGGCGGCCACGAAGACAAGACCAGCCAGCCCGATCCGCGCCTGGTGCCCAATCCCAAGCGGCTCACCATTCGTGGCGCCACCATCTTCGGAGGCCTCGGCATCAAGAACTGAGGCTCCCGGATGCATCCTCTTCTGGTTTCCGGAGCCGCGCTGGCCATCTATCTCGCCGGATGGGTGCCGCTCGCCGCGTTGCTGATTTACGTGCTGGAAGCCTCCGGCACTCTGGGTTGGGAGGCCAGTGCGGCCATCGTGGCGCCCGCCTGTCTGGTCTACGCTTTCGTGTGCCTGTCGCCGTGGTACGTGGTGCGTATGACCCCGCTCCGCGGCAGCGCCGTCACCCGCATCATCGCGACCAACTTCGCCGCGGCCATTGCCGGCAGTATCCTGTTGCTGGCCATCGCCCGCGCTACGGCCATCGCACTCTCCCACTTCACCGCTTTTCATAACGTCGATCAACGCTTTCGCCCGCACGCGCCGCTGCTGTTCGGCATGGGTGTGCTGATCTACCTGCTCTCCGCCGGAATGCACTACAGCATGGCGTCGGTCGAGGAATCCAAGGAAGCCCTCAATCGCGAGATGCAGGCGTTGGTAGCCGCTCGCGACGCCGAGCTAAAAGCCCTCAAGGCGCAAATCAATCCGCACTTTCTGTTCAACAGCCTGAACTCCATCAGTGCGCTGGCCGGCATCGATGCCGCGCGCGCCCGCGAGATGTGCGTACGCCTCTCCGATTTCCTGCGCAGCAGCCTGCGCATGGGCGAGCGCGAGACCGTCCCGCTCAGCGAAGAGCTGGAGCTGGCCCACAACTATCTCGGCGTGGAGCAGGTGCGCTTCGGCGGCCGCTTACAGGTGGAGCAGCAAATCGAACCCGGCTGCGAAGCGGCCCTCGTGCCGCCGCTGCTGCTCCAGCCCCTGGTCGAAAACGCCGTAAAGCACGGCATCGCCAGCCTGGTGGATGGCGGAACCATTCTCCTGGCCGCCCGCCTCGACGAAACCAGCCTGCGCCTCACCGTCGAGAATCCCTTCGACCCCGAAGGCTCCACCGCCCGCAAGAACGGCCTGGGACTGCAAATCGTGAAGCGCCGTCTCGCCGCGCGCTACGGCGATCGCGCCGCCATGGCGGTAGAGAGCGGCGACCGCCGCTACCGCGCGGAAATCCTGGTGCCCTTCGAGAAGACCTAGTGGAGCAGGCCCAACGCCTGCGGCGGCCTCTCAGGCCGCATTGGACACGGGAAGCCTAAATAGAGATCTGGTCTAGTACCCTATTCGGCCGCGGGAAGAGAGAATCGCCGAATCCAATCGATTTCGTGTCGCCATCGGACCCGCGGGCGGGCTACACTTCTGACTATGGTTATTCGAAGCTTATTTCCCGGTGTTTCTAGTTTGTTGATGTTCGCCACTGTAGCAACTGCCACTTACAATGCGCCACAGTTCAGTTTGTCCCACGCCGGTTCGCAGTCGGGCTTCACAAATAGCGCGACGGTGACGGTCAACGTGACTTTTCCGCTGCATCCGCACTCGGGCACGCTGTGGTGCATTACGCAAGACGCCACACTGAATTATTGCCAAACGAGTTCCAATTGGACCACCGCGCCGAATCAGTATCCGCTGACCGGCGGTGACGGATTGAACACGGTCTACCTGGAATACAAGTATGGCGGTACGGTGAGCGCGGCAGGCCAGGCGCAGATCACCGTGGACCTGGAACCTCCGGCGGTCATATTGTCGGCGCCCACCGGCCTGCCGGGGGCCTTGCCGGGCGGGTTGCAGATGGTGATCGCCGAGCACGCGCAGTCCATCACGGGGTATGTTTCGGACTCGGTTGCGACCGATCCGGTCACGCTGAATTTGAATGCCTGCAATGCGGAGAGCCTGTGCACCACGGTGAACACAATTACGGGTCCGGCCGCGCCGTTTGTCTGGGAGTGGCCGTCCAGCGGCGTTTTGGGGAATACGGTTTATGTGCAGCTCGAAGCCATGAATGCCGCCGGCAGTACGGCGACCACCGTGACGCCAAGTCCGGCGGCGGTCTTCAGCGTATTTGCTCCCGGCAGCATTACATCTGTGTTAACGTGCAGTGCCACGGAGTGCCCGACCGTGGTCAGCGCGGCGGCGAGCGCGCAGTACATGCCGAATGATCCCCCGAGCGGGACAGTGGGCGGCCAGACATTTACCGGCTATGCCGATCCCAGTATGCGGCGCGACCCGGCCCTGGCGGTCTCGAACCCGAACGGGACGCAACTCTGGATGTTATATTCCCATCCTGAAGTGCAGATCAATCAGACCTATGGAACGGCGAGCCAGATGGTGGAAATTCACCTGGCGTCCAGCCAGGATAGCGGGGCGACCTGGAAAGCATGGTGCGCGCCGGAGCCCTGCACGCAGGAAACCCCCATCTGGCCGTCCTATCACTGGAAGCCCGTGGGTACTCAGAAAGAACAGTATTCCTCGCACGAAGTGGCAAATTTCTGGCCCTATTCGATCGATAACATAAACTGGAAGTGGTACGCCGTACATTTGATGTATTTCGTCCAGCCTCCCAACGGCATCGTAAACGGAATCGACAACGGCTGCCTGGTGACCACGGTGGCCGGCTCGCCATATCAACTGGGCCTGGGATGGACGGGTCTGGGGACTGCTCCGCCGAGCAGTTGCACCGCGCCGATGCCCCCTGGAAACTATGCGATCAGTTATAGCACCTTGAACGCCGCAATCGGCTCCCACGGGCCCTCCGGTTTTTCCTGTGTCTGGGGCGAGCCGGCCATCCTGGTGCAGAACGGGACCGCTTATCTGGCGGCCTCCTGTTTCAACTCCAACTTATTTAGCGACGGGTATTTTATTTTTGCGAATACCCTGGATGCCCAAGGCGGCCTGTCCGGGCCGTAGACTTATTTCGGTGGTCCGTTCCGTGCCGCCAACGTTAAGAATTTGACCCCCAAAGCGCAATTTGTGACCGAATTCGATTGGGCGCAACGTTCCGACGGGAGCCTGGTCGCGGTGGTGTCGGCGGCCTCTATCGCTAACCATCTGGACGCAGTATGGCTGCGTCGCGCTCGAGTTCAGCTTGACCAGCGGCTTCGGCAGTATCGTGGCGGCCGTGAACGATAAGGACTCTCTGGAGACGGAGGGGCCCAATGCCTGCACGTATGAACCTACGTCGAATACGGGGATGGTGATTGTCCGGAGGCAGGTAAACGGCAATAACTATGTCTCTTGGTCGATGGTTGCCACCGGGTTGATGCCGTAGGAGCGCAAAGGGGCGCGTTTTGCCGCGCCGCCATACAGGCGAGGAACTCCTTAGAGTCAAGCGGCGCGGCTCGCCCCGTCTTGCGCGTGTTCTTCTAAAGTCCGCCCCGGACGTTTCAAAGCATCCACTCCACCGCCTGCTGCATCACTATTGATAATGAGTATGCCTCTGGACGACATGGATGCCGGGGGTGTCGCTGCGCATCGTGCCGTAAGCGGTATAACCCAAACACTGGATACGGTCTTCCTCCAGTTGCTGAAACAGGGCCTCGAGCACTTCATGCCCCCGGCCCAGGTCGAACTCTTGACGCCCGTGGCCTACACGGACGAGCTCGTCGTCACCGGCCAGGACTCGCCACCCGGCGTGATCGAGTTCGACTGGCTTGGTTATCAATACCGTGTCAGCCGGCCGGACGGCTTTACCGGCGCCCAGATACGCATGGTCAAGAGCATTGGCCGGGTGCTCTCAATTCGGTACCGGCTTGCCTTCCACCCGGTCCTGGCGGCGGAGAGCGGCCACCTCTTTCGTGGCTTGCCCGAAGACCGCTATGTTTCCGCCTTCCTCGATTCTTCGGCATACCGTGATCTCGAGCAGGCGGCCGGCACGCCGGACAGGATCGCCGGCGCGATTGAGGTGCTGCGGCTGAGTGCTCTGACGACCGACGAGAACCGGCGGATCTCGACCGGGGTGATTCTTTTCGGCTCACAACCGGATGCCTGCCATGAGCTCCCTTCGCTTCCCGATGGTGCGCTTCGTTATACCAGCGATCTGACCTCCACGCGCAGCTTCTACCGGCTGTCGGACGGATTGAAGACGGTCGCCCTGGTAAATCAGGAAGGTCTACTGGTAGAACTGGTCGATGTGGAGGAGTGGGCTCGCCCTTTTCGCGACTTCGAGTTGCCCGCGCCCGTCGCGGCGCGATATGAATTCCACAGCCGGGCCACATTGTGCGGCGGCCATATTTGCATGATTCTCACGGCCTACGGCGAGATAAAAGTATTCGCTGGAGGTGCCCAAGTGTTCACCTTTCGGGGCGGCACCTGGCATTTTGCCAACACGGCCGAGTGCTACCGATTGTGGAATGAAGCCATCCCCAACGAGTCGACGGCGCAACGCCTGTTCGCCGTCGCCTTGAATCTTGCCGAGGACCGGCGCGGCGCGCTCTTCGTGGTACTGGACGATGCCACCGCGGTGCATCAATTGATCTCGGCCGAGGACTTGTTGCGCACCGACCCCTCACACGGTGACGCGAGTCTTGTAAAACGCCGGTTTCATTATCTCTTGCGTGATCAGGATGCACTGAGGCTGTCCTCCTCCGTTCTGGAGTCGGTAGCCAGAATCGATGGCGCCATCGTTCTGGACCTGGACGGGAATCTGCTTTCCTTCGGAGCCATCCTGCAAAACTCGATAGCCGGAGCATCCGTGCCCGGCGAGGGAAGCCGTACCGCCGCGGCGGTCGCGGCATCGCATTTCGGCGCTGTGCTCAAGGTCAGCGAAGACGGCATGGTGTCGTATTTCCGCAACGGACAGTGTCTCTGGGAGCTTTAGCCGCGGGGCCGGGCCTCGGCCTTTATCCAGACTCCACTCACCAGGCGCGCGAACGCTATTTTAGGAGGTACACGACCGTCGTCTCCGTGTCGGCCGGATCCGGTGCCGGATCTCCGTATATCTCCCACGAGTGCCCGGCGGACTCCCTCCGATTCGCCGCCATCCATTTTCTGATCGCCTCGTGCGCCTCTTTCAAGCCACTGTACGGGCTGCGATGGACGGCCACGGCTGCCTCGCCGCCTGGCATTTCGGTCGCGTACACCTCGCCCGCGGTTTCAAATATGCGCGTGACCTCGACACCAAAGTCGCACAGTATCGGCGCGCTCGGGTGTGTCGGGTGGTGATAGAAAAAAATGTTGTGGCCATCGGTCCGCAGGCCTGGCTGGCTGCGAATGAACTCCCAGACCTTGCCCAAGGCCGGCCCCCACGCCGAGCCAACCGCGCCTGGCGCTACCTCGCGCCGCACCGCGGCCAACTTGCGCGGGTGAACAGCATGTAAGTTGACGGAGACGGGCATTCCTTGATGGTAAAACGAAGATCGTGATCGCGTGCAGGTCGCGGCGAATTCGAATAACACATCATGTTAATCAACAGTAAGAGTCGATTCTTCAACCTCAACTTTCGCCCAGCAGGCTCTTCAGCCGCGCGTAACCCGCCCGGCTCACCGGCAATTGCGTCCCGTCCCGCAGCACCGCGATCTTGCTGTCCTTCGTGTAAGCCTCGATCTTCGCCACCCGGTCCAGATTCACGATATGCGACCGGTGAATGCGAATGAACCGCGCCGGATCCAGCATCCCCTCCAGGCTTGATATAGTCTGCTGCTTCAGATAGCTCTTCTTCTCGCTCTTCAGCGCCACATAATCGTCCTGCGCCTCCGCGTAATCCAGCTTCTCCACCGCGATAACATGCACCGCCGGACCGTCCTTCACCACGATGCGTTGCAGATACTGTTCGGGAGGGCGTGCCGCGGCCGCCAGCTCTGCCGGGTCCGGCGTCTTCTCGCCCAGCCGCTGCTTGGCGCGCTCCAGGGCTTTTTCGAACCGCTCGGGGCTGAACGGTTTCAGCAGATAATCCACCGCGTGCGCGTCGAACGCCCGCATCGCATAAGTGTCGTAAGCCGTGGTGAAGATCACCGCGACATCCCGCCCCACCAGTTCCAGCACCTCGAAGCCGTCCAGCTTCGGCATCTGAATATCCAGGAACAGCAGGTCCGGCTTCAACTCCGACACCGCTTTCACGGCTTCGAACCCGTTGGCGCATTCCGCCAGCACCCGGATGTCGCCGTGCTGCGCCAGCATCTCGCGCACCAGCCCCCGCGCCAGCTCTTCATCGTCCACGATCACTGCCCCGATCTGCGCCGCCCGCCTGCGCGTGGACGGCGTCTTCGCACCCCCGCCGGCCGGCTGCAGGCTGTGCTGCAAGTTCGTCAGATCAACCAGAACATCGCGCGCCGATTGGTACCGCCGGTCGCGGTCCTTCTCCAGGCACTTGCGCACGATGCGCTCCAGCTCCGCGGGCGTCTCGTAATTAAACCGCGCCATGGCCTCCGGCTGCCCTTGCAGGATCTGCATCAGCAGCTCGGTCGCGCTGCCGCCCGCGAACGGCAGCCGCCCCGTCGCCATCTCGTACAGCACCACCCCCAGGCTGAACAAATCCGAACGCCCGTCCGCTTCCCGCCCCAGCGCCTGCTCCGGGCTCATGTAGTGCACCGTCCCCATCACCATTCCCGGATCCGTCAGGAACTGCGTGGCCGTGCGGCTCGCGCCTGTGCCGCTGCCCCCCGGCTTCATCTTGGCCAGACCGAAGTCCAGCACCGATACGTGGCCGCGCGGCGTAATCATGATATTGGCCGGCTTGATGTCGCGGTGCACGATCCCTTTGGCGTGCGCCGCGTCCAGTGCATCCGCCACCTGCATGGCGATGTCGATGGCCGCCGCCAGCGGCAGTGGCGCACCCGCGATCCGCGCGTCCAGCGTCTCGCCCTCGATGTATTCCATTACAAGAAATGTGGCGCCGTCCACTTCGCCGATCTCGAACACTCGCGCCACGTTCGGATGGCTCAGCGCGCTCGCCGTTTTGGCCTCCTGCACGAACCGCCGCATGCGGTCCGGATCGTGCGCCACCTCCGGCGGCAGGATCTTCAGTGCTACCGGACGCTCCAGGTTCAGATCCTCCGCCAGGTACACCTGTCCCATGCCGCCCGCCCCTAGGCGGGAGACGATCCGGTAGTGAGCCAGCGTGGCGCCGGGCGCCAGGGAATCTGCCATTTCCTATATATGTTAGCCCGCAAAGGCGCGTGCGCGCCTCAATCTTTTCGCCTAACACCTTGCGCTTCTACACGTCATGCTGTATATATGTAGAAGACGGAGGTGTAACCCCCATGACCGCCAGATCGGATCTCCCGCAAGGCACCCTGGACTTATTGATCTTGAAAGTGGTCGCGCTCGGACCCGTGCACGGGTACGCCATCGCCCAGCGCCTGCAGCAGGTCTCGCGCGACGTCGTCCAGGTGCCCCAGGGCTCGCTTTACCCGGCCCTCCACCGCCTCGAAAACCGCGGCCTGCTGGCTGCCGGCTGGAAGGATACCGAGACTGGACGCGAGGCCAAATTCTATCGCCTCACCCGCAAGGGCCGCGCGCAGCTTGAAAGCGAAGCCGCCAGTTGGGGGCGCCTCGCCGAAGCCGTCGGGCTGATCCTGAAGCTGTCCGAAGGAGGCGCATAGTGACCTGGTGGCGCCGCTTGCTCCGCCGCGCGGATGCCGAGGAGCAGCTCGATAAAGAACTGCAATTCCATATGGAACGGCACGCCGCCGATCTGATAGCGCGCGGACACCCTCCCGCCGAAGCCCGCCGGCTCGCCCGCCTGGAGCTCGGCGGACCCGAGCAGCTTAAGGAAGACTGCCGCGATGTCCGTGGCACCCGCTGGCTCGAGGATCTTTGGCAGGACCTGCGCTACGCCCTGCGCACCCTCCGCCACAAGCCCGGCTTCACTGTAACGGCGCTCCTCACGCTCGGCTTCGGCACCGCCGCCATCTCCACCGTGATCACCCTCGCCAACACCTTGTTCCTCCGCGACCTCCCCGTCGAGCGTCCCGATCGCGTCGTCGCGGTCCAGGCTACCCGCCGCCACGGGCAGCGCCCCGGCTGGGTATCTTATCCCGATTACCTGCGCTTCCGCGACAGAACCCGCACGCTCGAAGGCCTGGCCGCGCACTACTCCACCGCTCCCCTCTTCGTGGCCGTCGGCAATCAGTCCAAAGAACTGAACGGCGCGGTGGTCTCGGCAAACTTCTTTCCGCTGCTCGGCATTCGACCCGCCCTCGGCCGATTCTTCCGCCCCGGCGAGGACAGCATCCCGGATCGCGACCGCGTCGCGGTGCTCAGCGACAACCTCTGGCGCAACTGGTTCGGCGCATCCCCCGGCGCGCTGGGCGCTTC
>DATGGM010000041.1:0-14790 GCA_035308525.1 Bryobacteraceae bacterium | reverse complement strand
GTCGGATTTCCAGACGCCGCCGTTCACCTGGCCCATGTAGAAGACATTCGGCTGGCTGGGCACGCCGGTGGCGGCGCGCGTGCGGCCGCCGCGGAACGGACCAACGTTGCGCCAGTGCAGATGGGCATAAAGATCGGGGCTGACCTGCTGGGCGCTCGCTAGGGCGGCATATACGAAGAGAAGGCGCGGTAACCATGTGGATGTCATCTCCCCCATCTTATGCGATGGCTGCGATTTGTGCGGCCTAGCACGAGCGGCATTTCCCCCCCCTGAGGGGCAGCCTTCAGCGCCAATTCGCGCAAGGCGCGCTGCTCCCGCGGCAGTGGCGCAACAAAGCAAAAGCCATTTGCATGGCAAACCAGTGGACCAAGAAATGCAACATTAAGCAAATCCTAAGCGGCGTTTCGGTGGAGCAATCCGATCATGTCCGAAGACGAGACCGTTCGATGTTTCGACTCGATTGAGAGTGCCCAGGACTTCATGAAGGTTCTGGCTGAAACCATTCTGGATTCGATGAAGGATCTCAATCGCGACCAGCAGTCAGCCTTGCAGGATGGCCAGGCGCGCCAGGCGCAGGCCATTGGGCTAGCCATGTTCAAGCTGAAAACGCTGAACTGCCATGTTCACAAAAGCCGCATCATCCTTAACGATCTGCGCACGATCCGGCGGTTGATCTTCAACGAACGGCAGCCCAAGGCACGCGCGATGGCTGCCGGCGGTTAGTTCTTAAGAAGGCATTGAGGCAAAATACTACGTAATTTCTCAACAGCCTGGGGGTCGAATGGTGGAAGCCATCCAGCCGCCCGCGCAGGCGACTTATTGGTTCGTCCACGGGCGTCTACTGTTTTTGATTGTTGATCTGTTGGGCCTGGCGTCATTTGCCTGGATCATGGCGAAACGCCTGGCGCCGCTTTTCCGCGGCCAGCGCGATCCGCGCTTTGACCGGCCGCTTGTGCGGCTCGGACGTTTACTAAAGTTTTGGCTGGGCCAGTGGCGCCACCCGCGCTATCTCGCCGCGGGCTTGATTCACATTCTCCTGTTCGCCGGATTCATCGTCCTGGTCGTTCACACCGGTTTTCTGCTGGCCCTGGGGACGTCCGAGCGTCCCAACATGCCGGGCGGCGTCTACGCTGCAATCTCCGACTACGCGGTGACCGTTGTTTTTCTCTGCATGATGATCGCGATCGTGCGCCGCCTTCTCAAGCCGGCGCGCTATGCCGTGCCTGCCCGATACGGCAAGGCGCACACCGCGGACGCCATCTTGCTGCTGGCGCTCATTGCCATCCTGATGGCGGCCGACAGTATCTTCGAGGGCGCTCAAGCCGCCAGCCAGTGGCAGCAACGCCTGCCGGTCGACGCTCTGGCTATCGGATCGCTGCCATGGGTCTTGCGGAATGCCCTCCTCTCCGCCCCGCTGCCGGCGCTCGCCAACCTCTACCTGGGCGCTTACCTGGTGCATGAACTGGCCTTCTTTTTTTTGCTCTGCTACCGGCCATTCGGCATCCAGTTTCACGTGGAGACTTCCTTATTCACGGTTTACTTCGCGAAGTTGGACCGCGGCACCATCAAGCCGGTGCGCTGGGGTGTCCCCGACGCTCAACTTGACCAGGTGAAATCCTTGGGCGTGAAAACGTTCGAAGACTTCACCTGGAAGCACATGTTGGATTTCTACTCCTGCGCCGACTGCGGCCGCTGTTCGGACCAATGTCCCGCCAACGCGGTGGGCCGGCCGCTTTCGCCCCGGTTCCTCACCATCAAGGCGCGGGATTACAGCTTTCGGCATTTCCCCGTCTTCGGCAGCGCGCACAACGGGCACGCGCTGGTCGGCGACATCTATTCCGAGGACGAAATCTGGTCGTGCACCACCTGCGGCGCCTGCGAAGCGGAATGTCCACTGCTGGTCGAATACATCGACAAGATCGTGGACCTGCGGCGCGGCCTGGTGGACGACGGCAAAGTGCCCCAGTCATTGCAGAAGCCGCTGAAGGCGCTGGAGACGCGCGGCAATCCGTTCGGCAAGATGGAAAAGAAGCGAGCCGACTGGGTCAAGGCCATCCCTCAGCAGGCCTGCAGCGCGCAAACCCTGAACGGAGACCACCGCGCCGAGACGCTGTACTTTGTCGACAGCATCACCGCCTACGACGACCGTATGCAGGCCATCGGGCGGGCCACCGCGCGGATTCTCCACGCCGCTGATGAAAATTTCGGCATTCTGGGCGCTGTTGAAAAAGACAGCGGTCATGACGTCCGGCGCTTCGGTGAAGAGACGCTCTTCATGGCCTTGCGGGACCACAACACGGAAGCCATCAAGGAATCCGGAGTGAAGCGCATCGTCACCTCCGACCCGCACGCCTTCAACGCGTTGAAACACGATTACAGAGATGTGCCGCCGGTGGAGCACATCAGCCAGTTCATGGCGCGCGCGATGGCGGACGGCAAGATCAGGCTGAATCCCGTGGAAAGCGGGCAGGTGTATACGTATCACGACCCGTGCTATCTGGGCCGGCACAACGGAGTCTACGATGCGCCGCGCGCCGTGCTGGATGCGGTTCCCGGATTGCAGAGAGTCGAGATGCGACGCTCGCGCGACCGCTCGTTCTGCTGCGGAGGCGGAGGCCTGGCGCTGTTCTACGAGCCTACCGAAAACGAGCGCATGGGAGTGAAGAGAGTGCAAATGGCCGCCGAAGCCGGCGCCAATGTCATCGTAACCGCCTGCCCGTTCTGCATGGTGAACATGGAAGACGCCATCAAGGTGGCCGGCATGGAAGGCAAGATGACCGCCATCGACCTGGCGGAGCTGGTCGAGAGACAGATGACGAACTGAGGTGAATATGGAAATCCTGGTTTGCGCCAAACGCGTGCCGGATACGTCGGAAAACGAGATCGAGCTCAACGGCGACGGCGATATCGACCGCGATGAGCTGGTGTATTCAGTCAACGAAGCGGACAACTACGCGGTCGAAGAAGCGCTGGAGATCGTGGAGCGGACCGGCGGCACGGTCACGGTAGTGACCGTGGGCGGCGATGAAGACGAAGAGATTCTGCGCCGCGAAATGGCCATGGGGGCCAGGCAGGCGGTGCTGCTTTCCGACGATGCTTTTAACGGATCCGACGGCAGGGGCATCGCGGCCATTCTGGCGGCATTTGTCAAAAAAGGCCACTACGAGCTCATCCTCACCGGAGTGCAGGCCGATGATGGCGCCGGCCAGGTGGGCGGCATGCTGGCGGCCATGCTGGATTGTCCCTTCGCCTCGCTGGTCACTTCCATCGAAGTGCTGGGCGGCGGAAAGCTGAAAATCAGCCGCGAGATCGAGGGTGGCAACAAGGAGATCAACGAAATCGATCTGCCCTGCGTGCTCTCCATCCAGACCGGCATCAACGAACCACGATACGTGGGCATGCGCGGCATCCGGCAGGTCGCCTCGGTGCCGATTCCCACGCTCGGCAAGGCCGACCTGGGCGTCAACGGATACGCGGGCGAAGCCGCGGCGCGCGTGAAACGCATGGATTACTTTGTGCCTCCGGCCGGCAAAGGCGCCGAGATGCTGACGGGCAGCCAGGACGAAGTGATCGCCAAACTGATCGATCTGTTGAAAGCCAAGGGAGGGTTGCAATAATGCCCCGCATTTTCGCGTATATCGTGCACAAAGCCGGCGTAGCCGACGACTCCGCCGCGGAGCTGTTGGCCGCCGCCGCGAAGATCGATGCCGCGCAATCGCCCACGGCCGTGGTGACCGGCCATGGCGCGGACCTGGACGCTGTGTGCCAGTCGCTGTGCGCCTCCTTCCGCGAGGTTTGGAGGATCGGCAATGAGTCCCTGGCGTATCCCAATGCCGAACTGGTCCGCAAAGCGCTGGCCGCCGTGGTGCCGGCCGGCTCGATTCTGCTGGTGCCGCACGCGCACTTCGGCACGGACCTGTCGCCCGGCCTTTCCATCAAGCTGAATGCCGCTTATGTTCCGGACGTGCTGGATATCGAGAGCGCCGGCGGCGGAGCGCTCAAGATGGTGCGCCAGGAGTTCGGCGGGCAGGTGAGCGCGCATGTGCGCTGCGACATTTCGTCCGGCGCCGTGATCAACATCCGGCCCGGCGCGTTCAAGCCGGCCGCGAGCCCTCCAGCGGGCGGGCAGGTGATCGATCAGTCCGCCAGAGTCGGCGTCCTGACTTGCGGGCGCCGCTACCTGCAGACGGTCGCCGCCGAGACCGGCGACGTGGATATCAAGAAGTACCCGGCCCTGGTGTCCATCGGGCGCGGCATCCAGGAGCAGGACAATGTGTCCATCGCGCAGGAATTGGCCGACGCCATGGGGGCGGCGGTGAGCTGCTCGCGGCCCGTGGTGGACGCCAAATGGATGGAGAAATCCAGGCAGGTAGGATCATCCGGCCAGACCGTCAAGCCCAAAGTCTACATGGCCTGCGGGATCAGCGGTTCATTTCAGCATCTGGCCGGCATTCAGGGTAGCCCCTTCATCGTGGCCATCAACAAGAATCCCAAGGCCCCTATTTTTCGGGTCGCCGATGTGGGCATCGTCGCCGACCTGCTGGAATTCCTGCCGGAATTGACCAGCAAGATTCGCGGGAAGTGAGAAGCAAAATGATCGCAAAAAAGACGTTGAAACTGAGCCTGAAGTCGCTAAGGGACTTTGGCAGGAAACGGTTGCCGGACGACGTTCTGATCGACCTGGATAACAAGGACGAATGTCCGCTCGAAATCGTGCGGCATATGTGCAGCCCGGATAAGCTGGGCATTCAGCTCCTCTTCGTGCCCGAAGATTGCGGCGGCATGGGCGGCGGCGCTTTCGATGTGTACTGCATCTGCGAAGAGATGGCGCGCATCGACCTGGGCATCGCCACGTCGGTGCTGGCCACGTTTCTGGGCAGCGATCCGATCACCGTGGGGGCCACGCCCGAGCAGAAGAAGAAGTGGCTGGGCCGCATCGCCGATGAGGGCATTCTGTTCGCATACGGCGCGACCGAGCCGGACGCCGGCAGCGATTTGGGCGCCCTGCAGACCACCGCGGAGCGCGTCATGGACGGCGACCGCATCGCCGGCTACAAGATCAACGGCAGCAAGCAGTGGATTTCAAACGGCGGTGTGGCGGATGCCTACACCATACTGGCGAATACTCCCGCGGGCCCCAGCTGGTTCATCGTGGAAAAGGGCGCCCCGGGTTTCAGCCATGACGAGCCCGAGGACAAGCACGGCATCCGGCTCAGCAACACGGCGGCGCTCTCGCTCAGCGACGTTTATGTCGACGCGGACCGGCTGGTGGGCGGCGTGGAAGGGCAGGGATTGAATCAGGCGCAGGCCGTGTTCGGCTACACGCGCCTGATGGTGGCGGCATTCGGCCTGGGCGCCGGATGGGCCGCGCTGGATCGCGCCATTCCTTATTCGACCAAGCGCATCCAGGCCGGCGCGCCTCTGTCCGAGAAGCAGGGATACACGCACAAGCTGATCGTGCCCCACGTCGCGCGGCTGGAAGCCGGGCGCGCCTTCATCGAAGATACCGCCGAGCGCATCGATGCCGGCGAAGGCAGCTTGAACACCGAAGGCGCCATCGCCAAGTACATGTCCACCGAGGCGGGCAACCAGGCCGCCGATGCCGCCATCCAGGCGCTGGGTGGCTATGGCTACACGCACGAATACATGGTGGAGAAGATCAGCCGCGACGTGCGGATCACTACTATCTATGAAGGCACCTCCGAGATCATGGAGATGACCATCAGCCGCGACCGCTGGCAGGCTCATCTGAAGACCCGCGGCGAGCATTATCATGCGCTGGCGCGCCAGGTTGCGGCGCTCCATACGGACCATCCGGACGTGGGAGCCGGCACCGCGGCGCTGGCCTTGCACGCATTAGCCGAAGTGATGGAACGCTGCCGCGCCGCCCGCCTGACCCGCCACCAGCATATTCTTCTTCGCCTGGGCGAGCTGATCGCGTACGCCGAGTGCGCGGGCACCCTGGCGCGCCGCGCCGCGCGTATGGCGGAAGGCAAGCTGCACGAGAAGGGCAGCATGCGCTTCGACGCGGCCGGGCTGGCGGCCATCAGCCGGATCTTCGCCCGCGAGGCGGCGCATAAGGTGGCCGTCGACGGCTTGCGGTGGGTGGCCGGAGCGGGCGGCGTCAACGATGCGGAGATGGGCGCGTTTGAAACCAGTTTGGGATTGCCGGCCATTCATCGTGCCCAGGCGGGCATGATTGCGGATATGGATTTTGTCGCCGACGTGTTGTACAACCGCGGCGCTGCGAAAAAAGTAGCCTCGGCTGCGTAAAAGCGGCCGGGAAAGAAGGGTCATCATCATGGAAGACACCGCGTATCGCGCGGTTGCGATTGTGGGGGCAGGCGCGGTTCTGCCCGACGCCCCCAACGTAGAGGCTTTCTGGCAAAACGTAAAGAAGGGCCGCTACAGCATCAGCGAGGTCTCGCCGGACCGTTGGGACCCGGCCCTCTACTACGACGCCGATCATAACGCCTCCGACAAAACCTATTCGAAGATCGGCGGCTGGGTCCGCGAGTACGACTGGAACCCCTTGAAGTGGCGCATGGCAGTACCGCCGCGTGTGGTGGACGCCATGGATGAGGCGCAGAAGTGGGCGATCGCCTGTACCCACCAGGCGCTCGAAGATTACGGTTATCCCCGGAGACCGCTGGACACCGACCGCACCGCCGTCATCCTCGGCAATGCCATGGCCGGGGAGAAGCACTATTTCACGTCGCTGCGCGTATATTTTCCGGAATATGCCAGGGAACTCGCCGACAGCGCCGGCTTTGCCGCGCTGCCGGAAGCCGTGCGGCGCGATATCACCAGCCAGTTGCACGACCGGATGACGCGCCTGGTTCCCGATGTCACGGAAGACACCATGCCCGGCGAGTTGGCCAACTGCATTGCCGGGCGCATTGCCAATATCTTCAACTTTCACGGTCCGAATTTCGTGACGGATGCGGCTTGCGCCTCCGCCATGGCGGCGTTCAGCGCGGCAATCGAAGGCCTGGTGCAGCGCCAATATGACGTCGCGGTCACCGGCGGCATCGACCGCAACATGGGCGCGCCCACCTTCGTGAAGTTCTGCAAGATCGGGGCGCTCTCGGCCACCGGTTCCCGCCCGTACGCACAAGGCGCGGACGGCTTCGTGATGGGCGAAGGCGCGGTGATCTTTCTGCTCAAGCGCCTGGCGGATGCCGAGCGGGATGGCGACCGCATCTATGCCGTGGTGCGCGGCATGGGCGGATCGAGCGACGGCAAGGGCAAAGGCATCACCGCGCCCAATCCCGCGGGCCAGAAGCTTTGCATCCGGCGCGCCTGGGAAAACGCCGGCCTGTCTCCCGCCACGGCCTCGTTGATCGAGGGCCATGGCACCTCCACCCGCGTGGGCGATCTGGTCGAGGTCGAAAGCTTTACCGATGTATTGAGCAGTTTTCACGTTCCCAAAGGCTCGGTGGCGCTGGGCTCGGTCAAGTCCAACATCGGACACCTCAAGGGTGCGGCCGGATCGGCGGGGATCCTAAAGGCCGCTCTGGCATTGCGCGACAAGGTATTGCCTCCCAGCGTGAACTGCGGCCAGCCCAGTCCGGATATCGACTTCACCCATTCGCCGCTCTACGTGAACGGCGAGTTGCGGCCGTGGCCGGCGGCGGCCGATGGCGCGCGGCGCGCCGGCGTCAGCGCATTTGGCTTTGGCGGCACTAACTTCCACGCAGTGCTCGAAGAATATGTCCCGCACCGGTTAAGCGGCAACGGCAAACGGCCCCAGGCACAGGTGCAGGTCCCGGCCGTGCCGGGAAATCTCCCGGCGCAGACCAAGTCCACCGAAGCGCCGAAAGCGCCGCTGCGTGGCGCGCTCGTCCTAGGCGGTCCGACCCCTGGCGCGATCACCGAACGTTTGGCGTCCATTCAGAAGGAAGCCGCGGCTGGCCGCGCCCCTGCCTTGGCTGCTCCCGCTGAATCCGATCTGCGTGCCCCCGAACGCCTGGCCATCGACTACGCGGACGCAGCCGATCTCGCCGACAAGTCCGCCAAGGCCCTTAAAGCTCTGGCCGCCAACCAGCCGGCAGTCTGGAAAGCGTTGCGCGCCCAAGGCATCTTCCGCGGTACCGGACCCGCGCCCAAGGTGGCCTTTCTCTATACCGGACAAGGCTCGCAGTACGTCAACATGCTCAAACCGCTGCGCGCCGCCGAGCCTATCGTGGCCGAAACCTTCGCGGAAGCGGACCGGGTGATGACGCCTATCCTCGGCAAGCCCCTCAGCGAGTTTATTTTCGTCGACAGAACCGACGCCCGCGCGGTGGCCCAGGCCGAGGAGCAGCTGCGGCAGACCGCCATCACGCAGCCTGCCATGCTGGCCACCGATCTGGCGTTGACGCGCATGCTGGCGGCCTACGGCATCCGCCCCGACATGACCATGGGTCACAGCCTCGGCGAATATGGGGCGCTGGAAGCGGCCGGCGCCATTCCCTTCGCGGATGCATTGGAAGCCGTGGCTGCCCGCGGCCGCGAGATGACCCGCGTGTCGATGGCGGATAACGGCCGCATGGCCGCAGTCTTCGCGCCGCTGGCCGAAATCGAGCGCATCCTCAAGACCATCGATGGTTACGTGGTGATCGCCAACATCAACAGCGGCAGCCAGGGGGTGATCGGCGGCGCCAGCGCGGCCGTGGAGCGTGCCATCGAAGTCTTCAAGAAAGCCGGCTATGACGCCGTGCCCCTGCCCGTCAGCCACGCGTTCCACACGTCCATCGTGGCGCCCGCCAGCCAGCCGCTCCGGCAGGTGCTTGAGCGATTGCATCTGACCTCTCCACGCCTGCCCATGGTGGCCAACGTCAACGGCGAATTCTATCCCATGGGGCCGGATGTAGTGCCGCAAATGCTGGACATCCTGGCGCGCCAGATGGCTTCACCGGTCCAGTTCGTGAAGGGCCTGCGCACGCTGTACGACGCCGGCGCGCGCGTGTTCGTGGAAGTGGGGCCCAAGAAAGCATTGCAGGGGTTCGCGGAAGACGTGCTCGGCGATCGCGGCGACGTGCTCGCGCTGTTCACCAACCATCCGAAATTCGGAGACATCGTGTCGTTCAACCAGGCGTTGTGCGGATTGTATGCCGCCGGTTTGGGGCGCGCCGCCGAAACCGCCACCACCGAGGCTCCGCAACATGACGCGGCAGGTATGCGGCCGGCCGAGCCGGTCACCATCACTGGCGCCTCGCTCGGTCTCCCCGGCTCCGGCCGTATCTTCGACGACAGCAACGTCGCCCGCATCCTGCGCGGCGAGCAATTCATCGACGTGATCCCCAGCCGCTTCCGCCGCGCCATGCTCGACAAGAACATCACCCGCCTGGTGAAGAGCGCCAACGGCGAGCCTACCTTCGAGTCTCTGCACAACATGGCGGAGGTCATCAAACTGGCGGGCCGCGGCGGCGTCTTCGACCTGGAAAAGGAATTCGGCGTTTCCGCCGATCTGGTCCTGGCGCTGGACCGCGCTACTCAACTGGCCATGGCGGCGGGCCTCGAGGCTTTGCGGGACGCCGGCATTCCGCTGGTCATGCGCTACAAGCAGACCACCAGAGCCACCCAATTACCCGACCGTTGGGGGTTGCCCGATGACCTGCGCGACGATACCGGCGTCATCTTCGCCAGCGTCTTCCCGGGCTTCGATGCATTTGCCCAATACATCTCCGGCTACCATGCGGATCACGCCCGCCGCGAGCAGATCGCCATGCTGGAGGATTTGCGCGGGCGCGCCGGGTCGAACGGCGTGGCACCGGAGATCGAACGCCGTCTCGCTGAATTACGCGGCGCCCTCGAAGACGAGCCATTCGTACTGGACCGGCGCTTCCTATTCCGGGTCCTGTCCATGGGGCATTCGCAATTCGCCGAATTCATCGGCGCGCGCGGCCCCAACACGCAATTGAACGCCGCCTGCTCCAGCACCACGCAGGCCGTTACGCTGGCCCAGGACTGGATCCGCGCGGGGCGGTGCCGCCGCGTGGTAGTGGTTTCGGCGGATGACGTTACCACCGATCATCTGGTCGAGTGGTTCGGCGCGGGCTTCCTGGCGAGCGGCGCGGCCGCCACCGAGGACGTGGTCGAAGAATGCGCCACGCCTTTCGACAAGCGCCGGCACGGCATGATTATGGGCATGGGCGCGGCCGCCATGGTGATCGAGAGCGCCGCCGCCGCGCGCGAACGCGGCATCCGGCCCATCTGCGAAGTGCTGGGCGCCGTGACCGCCAACAGCGCCTTCCACGGCACCCGCCTGGATGTCGAGCACATCGGGCGGGTGATGGAGAGCGTGGTGGCCGAGGCCGAAGCCCAAGGCGGCGCCGGGCGGCATGAAATCGCGCCGCGAACGGTGTTCGTTTCCCATGAAACCTACACGCCCGCGCGCGGCGGCAGCGCCGCGGCGGAGATCCACGCGCTGCGCCAGGTGTTCCACGAAGCGGCCGACCGCATCGTGATCGCCAATACCAAGGGTTTCACCGGACACGCCATGGGGACCGGCATCGAAGATGTAGTCGCCGTGAAGGCGCTCGAAACCGGCTGCGTGCCGCCTGTTCCCAACTTCAAGGAGGCCGATCCCGAGCTGGGCCGGTTGAATTTGTCGAAGGGCGGCGCGTATCCCGTGGAGTACGCGCTGCGGCTGGGGGCGGGCTTCGGATCGCAGATCAGCATGACGCTGATGCGTTGGGTGGCTTCCAAGGATGGCGTGCGTCCCAATCCGCGCGCCCTGGGCTACGCCTCGCGCATCGCGGATGCCGGCGCGTGGAGTGCATGGCTCGCCAAGATTTCGGGACATGCCGGCGCCGAGCTGGAAGTGGTACAGAGGACATTGCGCGTGCGGGAACGGAAGGAGGCGCCCGCGCCAGCGCCGGCCCCGGCTAAACCCGCCGCGCGCGCGGTGGAGGCGCCGGCGCTACCCCCAGAGCTGCTGGCGCCCGCCGCCGATCCGGTATCCGCCGCCGATCCTGTAAAGGAGCGGATTCTCGCGCTGGTTGCCGAAAAGACCGGCTACCCGTCCGACATGCTGGATATCGACCTGGATCTGGAAGCCGATCTGGGTGTGGACACAGTCAAACAGGCCGACCTGTTTGCCAGCGTCCGCGAGATCTACCACATCGCGCGCGACGAGAACCGCAAGCTGCGCGACTTTCCCACCATGGCGCACGTGATCCGGTTTGTTTACGAGGGGCGTCCCGATCTTGCCAGCCCTCAAGCTCCGCCGGTGGAGATACAAGGGCCGCTTCCGGCGCCACGGGCATCTACCGCCGATCCGGTAAAAGAGCGCATCCTCGCGCTGGTTGCTGAAAAAACCGGATACCCGTCCGACATGCTGGATATCGACCTGGATCTGGAAGCCGATCTGGGCGTGGACACGGTCAAACAGGCCGACCTTTTCGCCAGCGTCCGGGAGATCTACCAGATCCCGCGCGACGAGAACCGTAAGCTGCGCGATTTTCCCACCATGGCGCACGTGATCCGGTTCGTGTACGACAATCGCCCCGACCTCGTCAGCACCCAACCCGCGGCGCTACCGCCGCCACCCGCCGCCGATCCCGTAAAAGAACGCATCCTCGCGCTGGTTGCCGAAAAGACCGGCTACCCGTCCGACATGCTGGATATCGACCTGGATCTGGAAGCCGACCTGGGCGTGGACACGGTCAAACAGGCCGACCTGTTCGCCAGCGTCCGGGAGATCTACCACATACCGCGCGACGAGAACCGTAAGCTGCGCGATTTTCCCACCATGGCGCACGTGATCCGGTTCGTGTACGACAATCGGCCGGATCTTGCCAACTCCCAGTCTCCGGCGCAGCCAGCCTCCAGTCCCCAACACATTTCCCAGCCCACGGCGCCACCGGCGACCGCCGGATTCCCCCGCCGCGTGCCCGTCCCCGCACTGCGCCCTTCGCTGGCCATCTGTAAACCGACGGGCGTCACGTTAGGTCCCGGCCGCCGCATCGCTATCATGCCGGACAAGGGCGGTGTCGCGGAAGCTCTGGCGTCCCGGCTGCAAGCGGCCGGCGCGGAAGTCGTCCTGCTGGATGGCGAGCCTCCCGTGGTCCCGGTGCAAGGGGTCTACTGGCTGCCTGCCCTAGATCATGAGGGCGACCTGCGACAGATGGACCTCACCGCCTGGCGTGAAGCCCTTCGGGTGCGCGTCAAATCGCTGTACGGCACCATGCGCGCACTTTACGAACAGATTGCAGCGCCGGACACCTTCCTCGTCTCGGCCACGCGGTTGGGCGGACTGCATGGCTACGACGATCACGGCGCCGTATCGCCCATGGGCGGCGCTGTCTCCGGCTTCACCAAGACATACAAGCGCGAGAGACCGGACGCCTTCGTCAAAACGGTAGACTTCGAGGCCGCCCGCGGCGCCGCCGAAATCGCGGAAGCGCTCCTCGCCGAAACGCTACGCGATCCCGGCGCTATCGAGATCGGTTGCCAGGGAGACTTGCGCTTCACCATCGGGCTCGCCGAGCAACCCGCCGACGATGGCCAGCCCGGCCTGACCTTGAACCGGGATAGCGTCTTCCTGATCACCGGCGCGGCCGGCAGCATCGTTTCCGCCATCACCGCCGACCTGGCGGCGGCATCCGGCGGCACGTTCCATCTGCTCGACCTGGCGCCCGAGCCCGATCCGGGCAATCCGGATCTGGCGCGTCTCACTGCCGACAAAGAAGGCCTCATGCGCGATCTGCACGCGCGCATCAAGGCGCGCGGCGAACGCGCCACGCCGGCGCTGGTCGAGAAAGAACTGGCCGCTCTGGAGCGGGCGCAATCCGCTCAGGCGGCCATCGATGCCGTGCGCGCAGCCGGCGGCACAGCCCACTACTACAACGTGAATCTCACCGACGCGGAAGCGGTGGCCCGCGTGATCGCCCAGGTGCGCGAGGGCAGCGGCCGCATCGATGTGTTGTTGCATGCGGCTGGTATGGAGCACAGCCGCTTCCTGCCCGATAAAGAACCGCGCGAGTTCGACCTGGTCTTCGACGTGAAAGCCGACGGCTGGTTCAACCTGCTGCACGCGATCGGCGGCATGCCGCTTGGCGCCACAGTAGCGTTCAGCTCCATCGCCGGCCGCTTCGGTAACGCCGGACAAGCCGACTACAGCTCCGCCAACGACCTGCTGTGCAAGATGGCCTCGAGTTTCCGCACCACCCGCCCGGATACGCGTGCCATCGCCATTGATTGGACCGCCTGGGGCGGCATCGGCATGGCCACCCGCGGCTCCATCCCCGAGATGATGGCTCGCGCGGGCATCGACATGCTGCCGACCGCAGTTGGCGTTCCCTGGATTCGCCGCGAGTTGACCGCCGGCGGCGCACGCGGCGAAGTAGTGGCCGCGGGCGGCCTCGGCATCATGCTGAGCGAATGGGATCCGTCGGGCGGTGTTAACGGAGCCGCCTTCGATGGGCCTATGCTCGGTGGGAGGGCCCGTATGAGCGGCGACGGCTGCCTCATTATCGAGACTACGCTCGACCCGGCCACGCAACCGTTCCTGCGCGACCACCAGATCGAAGGCAAGCCGGTGCTGCCGGGGGTCATGGGAATCGAGGCCTTTGCGGAAGCCGCCCTCAGCATCCTTCCCGGCTGGCACCTCGCGTCCATTGACGATGTCAACTTCCTGGCCCCGTTCAAATTTTACCGGGGCGAACCGCGCACTCTAGCCATCGAGGCGGCCTTCCACCGGGATGGCCAAGCTGTGGTCGCGGATTGCCGTTTGAACGGGCAGCGCAGCCTACCGGGCAAAACGGCGCCGCAAATCACGACGCATTTTACAGCGCGTGTGCGGCTCACGAGGGAACAACCCGAGGCGGAACCCGCCGGCAGGCTGCGCGAACCCACCGGACAGCCGGTGGAATCCAGCGACATTTACCGGGTCTTCTTTCACGGTCCCGCGTACCAGGTTCTGGAGCGCGCCTGGATAGATGGCCATCGCACGGTCGGCCAGTTCTACACGGGCCTGCCCGCCAACCACTATCCGCCTGAAAAGCCGCTGGCTATATCGCCCCGCGCGATCGAGTTGTGCTTCCAGGCCGCCGCCCTGCAGGAAGTCGCCGCCCAGGGCCGCATCGGCTTGCCGCTGCAGGTCGCCCGGGTTACGGCTTGGCGATCGCCGGAGCTGTCCGATGGCCCGCTCTACGCCGTCATCACTCCCGATCCGCGGGCCGACGCATATGATGCTGAGTTGGTCGACGCGGCGGGCAACCGCTACCTCGAGCTGCGCGGCTACCGGATGGTGCCGCACCCCGATGCCGTGGATGCCACGCCGTTACAAGCTCTACAGCTCGCCATGGCGTGATGCAAGTTTACTGGCTCGAACAGAACGTCGCGGATCTGCCCGCGGATGACGACTGGCTCGGCGCGGCCGAGGCGGCGCACCTTAGCCGCCTGCGCTTCGCCAAGCGACGCCGCGACTGGCGCCTGGGCCGCTGGACGGCCAAACACGCGCTCGCCCAATATCTGAACCTGCCCTCTGACCATTCAGCGCTGTCCGCCATAGAGATCCGCCCGGCTGCCGATGGCGCGCCGGAGGCTTTCCTGGCGAACCAGCCGGGCGCCCCCAGCATCTCGCTCAGCCATCGCGCGGGAGTGGCCGTTTGCGGCGTGGCCCGGCCGGGAGTAGCGCTAGGCTGCGATCTCGAAGTGGCGGAGCCGCGCAGCGAGGCCTTTACGGCTGATTACTTCACCCCCGCCGAGCAGGCTTGGGTAGCCCAGGCTGCGGCGGCGGACCGGCCCGCAATGCTGGCGCTACTGTGGAGCGCCAAGGAAAGCGTTCTCAAGGCGCAGCGG
>DATGGM010000040.1:0-2141 GCA_035308525.1 Bryobacteraceae bacterium | reverse complement strand
ACTCCACGCCGGTGATCTATCCGAGCCCGTTCATCGAAGCGCGGCCGCCGGTGTGGCGTCCCGATTATGCACTGCCGGGCTTTCTCTACTGCCATCTGCTGATTTATCCGGTCTCCGGCACGCCCTTCCTGTTCCCCTTCGATCGCTCGCCCGAAGCCGATCGGTATGCGGCGGCTCTCGCCGCAGGAGCGCTCGAGGCCGCTGGACGATTTGTGATTTATGGCGGTGATCGGAATGTTCGGGCCTGGCAAGCATGGTTCGCGGAACGGCCGGAGCTCGCGGGCTGGAGCAACCGGCGGCTGGGTCCCTTCGGCGACGTGGACGCCGCCGTCTTTGAAGGGCCGCCAACCCATGTCGATAGCTTTTGAATCTGTCCGCTTTTGATAGCAGACGAAATGTCCGCTTGTGTCATGCTACCCTCTTCGCCTTTGGTTTGGGAGAGAGAGGGTGAATCGTCGTCGAGGCGGTGGGAAAGTTGGAATCGCCAGGGGCGATTTCCAAGGGGCGGTGGGAGCGGTGGGAAACCGGGGTTTGGTTTTCCACGGCTTCCACGGCACCGTCTTTTCCACGGCCTTCCGCCCAGCGGCCCACCACGTGGGGACCGTATCGAATCGAGACCGAGCCATCGAGATGTTCGTGGATCGTCACCGTCTGGCCAGCCAGGCTGTAACGCCAGCGGCATTTATCGATCTGCCAGCGGCGGGTCTTGATGGCCACGGTATTGTCCTTCTCCACCACCCGCTCCGTTTGAATGGAAAACACCCCGTCCAGGTCGCGCCGCCCGCACTTGCGAAAGGCCGTGCCTGGCTGGGCCGCCTTCACCGTGAACTTGCCGTTGAACTCGGCGATGTAATACTCGCGTAGAAAGCGATTGGCTTCCTCCACGGAGTCGATCCCGTGCAGCCGCAGTTCCTGCGGAAGCCGCCCCTGCCAGGTTCCGAAGCTGCGCTCGCTGCGTCCGCGCGCCTGTGGCGAATAGGCCGGAATCATCTGCACGCCCAGTTCCTTCAACGCCCGCCCGAGTTGCGTCACGCGCGACTTATCCACCGGCTCGCCCGCCTTCGGCGTGTAGAAAAAATGGCTGCCGCGGTCGCTATACAACGCGCAGAACAAGCCCTCGGTTTCGATCACTTCCTTGAGTCCGGCCATCACCGTGAGCGTCGATTCTTCCGCCACCAGTTGCGCGTAATAAATCTCACTGGTGGCATCGTCGAGAATCACGATCAGGTCGTAGTAGCGAGCGTCCTGGAACCAGCGATGCTTACTGCCATCGATGTGCAGCAGCATCCCCGGCATCTCGCGCCGAGGCCTCCTTCGCCGGTGCGTGCCGCGCTTTTTCTTGCGCGCGACGAGCCCCGCGCCTTGCAGCGCCTGTTTCAACCACGTGTAGCTCAGCTCGATGCCATGCTCCGGGCCGAGCTTTTCGTGAAAGTGCCGCACGTTGAAGTCGAAATACCTCTCTTGATAGAGCCTCAGCACCTGCTGGCATGTCGCCAGCGGTACTCGCCGAAAGCTGGGCTTGCCCTTGCGCCCGTCGCGCAGCCCGCTGTAGCCATCCCGCTCCAGCCGCGCCCGCCATCGCCGCATCGTGCGCGGCGTGACGCCAATGATCTCCGCCGCCGAGGCCCAACTGATCTTATTGGCCATCGCCTTCAGTAACACGTCTTGTAGTTTCATCATCCGCTCCACTTCTCGGGCGGGGATGGTCTGGTTGGGTTCCAACTCCCAGATTCTCCCGCCCGGCTAGAGCGGACACTTCATGTGCTAACTCGAGCGGACAGATCGTGTGCTACCGACAACAAAAAGAGGGCTCCCTTGCGGGCCCACATCCGCTCTGTTAATATCGCTGGTCAGTTGCTGTCCGTGACAGCGCGTGAAAAGTGAATGGTCAAAATCGGAAGAATGCTCCCCGTCGCCGCGGCCCTTGTGTCCCTGCTCTCGCTTGCGGCGCTTCCGGCGGCCGGCCAGGCGCCGCGCCGCACCGCCGACGGGAAACCCGACTTTAGCGGCGTCTGGCAAGCGCTGAACACCGCCGCCTGGGATATTCAGGACCACTCCGGGCAACTGGGTGTGCCTCCCGGTCAAGGAGTCGTCGAAGGCAACGAGATCCCGTATCAGCCGTGGGCGGCGGCAAAGAAGAA
>DATGGM010000039.1:0-68442 GCA_035308525.1 Bryobacteraceae bacterium | reverse complement strand
CCGCCGTGGTGGAACTGCCCTTAATGCCCATCTTCTTTTCTTCCGCGCCGGTTGAGACGCCGGGGAATTTTCGCTCGACCAGGAACGCGGTGAACTTCTCGCCGCCGATCTTGGCGAAAACAGTGTACAGATCCGCATGGCCACCGTTCGTGATCCACATCTTTTGCCCGTTGAGGATATAATGCTTGCCGTCCGGACTCAGATCCGCGCGCGTCTTGGCGGCCAGCGCATCGGAGCCGGCATGCGGCTCGGTCAGGCAATACGCGCCCAACATTTCCATCTTGGCGAGCTTCGGCAGATAGTGCTTCTTCTGTTCCTCGGTGCCGAAGTACAGAATCGGCAGCGAGCCGATACCCACGTGCGCGCCGTACCAGCCGGCAAAAGAGCCGTCTCCAGCCATGTGTTCGACCGCGACCATGGCCGAAACGAGGTCCAGTTCCATGCCGCCGTATTGCTCCGGTATGGTGATGCCCGTGAGACCCAGTTCGGCAGCTTTCCGCAGACAAGCCAGCGCCACGCCGGGCTCATGATGCTGAATGGCATCCACGTTGGGCCCGACTTCCTTGGCCCAGAATTCGTCCACCGTGCGCGCGATGGCGAGATGCTCCGGTGTAAAATCCTCCGGCGTGAAGATTTCGTTCGGCAGGCGCTCTTCGATCAGGAATGCGCCGCCTTTGGTCTTAGGTAATGAGACCGCTGTAGTTGCCGTTGCCATATAAGATTTCTCCTGTACGTTGCTACACCTTCTCGAAGATACCCGCGGCGCCCTGCCCGCCGCCCACACACATCGTGACCATGCCGTATTTCACATTGCGGCGCGCCATTTCCCGCAGAATCGTCGCGGTGAGCTTGGCGCCCGTGCATCCCAGCGGATGCCCCAACGCGATGGCGCCGCCGTTGATATTCACCTTTTCCAAATCCAGGCCGGCTTCCTTGATCACGGCCAGGGCCTGTACTCCGAAGGCTTCGTTGAGCTCGATAACGCCGATGTCGTCGAGGGTCAGTCCGGCCATCTTGAGAGCTTTGGGAATCGCCACCACCGGACCGATGCCCATGATCTCCGGAGGGACGCCTCCGGCCGAGAAACTTACGTAGCGCGCCATGGGCTTCAGACCCAACTCGCGCGCCTTACGCTCCGACATGACAATCGCCGCCGCCGCACCGTCGCTGGTCTGGGACGAGTTGCCGGCCGTCACCGTGCCGCTGGCATGGAACACCGGTTTCAATTTAGCCAACGCCTCGGGGGTGGTATCCGCGCGGGGCCCTTCGTCCTTGGCGAAAACCTGCTTGGTGACCTTCGGCTTCTTTCCGTTAAGCGTGACCCATTCGATTTCGAAGGGCACGATCTCTTCATCAAACTTGCCTTCCGCCTGCGCGCGCAGCGCATTCTGATGGCTGCGGTAGGAGAAAGCATCGGCTTCTTCGCGCGACACATTATATTTGCGTTGGACGCACTCGGCGGTGAGACCCATGTTCATGTAGATCTGCGGCCGGTGATCCACGAACCAGGGACTGGGGGCCACCTTGTGGCCGCCGCGCGGCATCAGGCTCATGGTTTCGGCGCCGCCGGCGATCAGAATATCCGCACCGCCAGATCGGATGCGATCTGCCGCCATTGCAATGGCTTGCAAGCCGGAGCTGCAGAAACGGTTGATGGTCACGCCGGTCACCGTATCCGGCAGACCGGCCCGCAACGCCACGCAGCGGGCCATATTGTTGCCTGACTCGGCTTCCGGCATCGCGCAACCCAGGATGATGTCCTCGACATCATCCTTGGCCACTTCCGGATGTTTCTCCAGAAGGCGTTTGACAACCGTGGCGGCCAGATCGTCCGGACGCGAAGTGCGCAACGCGCCGCGCGGGGCCTTGCCGACGGCCGTGCGTAGACAATCGATAATGACTGCTTCTTGCATGTGTTCCCCTTTTGTCACCCGCGTGGCTCAGTTCCGCAGAGGCTTTCCCGTCTTGAGCATGTGCTGCATGCGCTCTTGCGTTTTGCGCTGGCCGCACAGGCTCAGGAATGCTTCTCTCTCCAGATCCAGCAGGTATTGTTCGGTTACGGTCTGACGGCCGGTCAGCGGTCCCCCGCTCAATACGTATGCCAGCTTCTCTCCTACTAAGGTATCGTAATCCGAGATGTAATCGGCTTGCCTGGCCAGGTAGATACCTGTTTTCAAAAGTGCCAGATCTTCGGCGCCGCCTACCTCGACATCCGTGCGCGGCACGCCACCGACATAAGCAGGTACGATGGAAAGCGCCAGCGCCTTGGCATCGTCGATCAGGCGCTCCGGGTTCATCGAAATCTGATCTTGCGGGCGCAGCAGGCCGAACGCGCGCGCCTCTGCCGCACTGGTGGCAACCTTGGCATAGGCGATCAGTTCGAACGCTTTTTGCGCGTTGCCGAAGCGCAGCAGCATCTCTTTGGTGCCGCCCGCCCCCGGAATCACTCCCACGCCGACTTCCACCAGGCCGATGTAGGTCTCCGCGGATGCCTGTACGCGCGCCGAATGCAAGGCGATTTCGCACCCGCCGCCCAGCGTCAAACCAAACGGCGCCGAGACTACCGGCTTGGGCGCGTACTTGATCATCAAGGTGGCCTGCTGGAAGCGATTGATGGCCGCCTCCAGTTCCTCCCACTCTTCTTCCTGGGCGGCCAGCAGCACCAGCATCAGGTTGGCCCCCACGCTGAAATTCTCGCCCTGGTTGGCGATGATCATGGCTTCGAAGTTCTTGCTGGTCTCGTCGATTCCGGCGCGGATCAAGGAGATCTGGTCGTCGCCCAGCGAGTTCATCTTACTGTGAAATTCCAGGCACAAGACGCCGTTACCGATGTCGATCAGCGACGCGCCGCCGTTCTTTTTCACCACGCCGTGCGCATGCTTGACATCCTTCAGCACAATAATGCCCGGGCGGTCTTCAAGCCATTTATAGGAATTGACCTGTAAGTCAAAGTATTCATGGTGCGGGCGGCGATCGTGGTCTGGCGCCTGATAGAACGACTTGGCGCCCGAGCAGAGCATATTCTCGACGTTCTCGGGAATCGGACGCTGCTCCTGGCGCATGCGCGCGACGGTTTCCTCTACCCCGAGGGCGTCCCACAATTCGAATGGACCCAGCGAATTCGCATAGCCCCAGCGCATGGCCCGGTCAATCTCCACCACCCGGTCGGAGATCTCCGGCACCATGGCCGCAGAGTACAGCACGAGGTCGCTAAAGAGCCGCCACAGGAACGTGCCGGCGCGATCCGTCAGGCCCATCAGGGCACGCAGGCGCTGCGGCAGATCTTCGATATTGCGCACGCTGTCCACCGAGGCAAAACGCACCTTCTTGGACGGCTGATATTCGAGCGTATTCAGATCCAGCGCCAGGATTTCCTTTTTATCGCCTTTGCCGGTGCGCTTATAAAAGCCCTGGCCGCGCTTGTCGCCCAGCCATCCGCGCTCGATCATCTGGGCAAAGAACGGCGGCAGCACGAAGCGTTCGCGCGAGGGATCGCCCGGCACCAGATCGTACAGGTTCTTGGTGACATGCGCCCACACATCCAGCCCGACCAGGTCCAACAGGCGATAGCTGGCGCTCTTGGGCAGCCCGATCAGCGGCCCGGTCAGGGCATCTACCTCTTCGATCGTCAGGCCCATTTCCACCGTGAGGTGCTGCACCGTGCCGCCGAGGAAACTGCCGATGCGATTGGCGATGAAGTTGGGAGTGTCCTTGCACGGCACGACGCCCTTGCCGAGATGACGGCCGGAGAATTCGGCGACGCGCTCATACACGGCAGGCAGCGTCGCCGGGCCGGGAATCATCTCGAGCAAATGCAGGTATCGCGGCGGATTGAAGAAGTGCGTGCCCAGGAAATGCTCGCGGAATTCGGTGGGGAAACCCTCAGCAATGCTGGCCAGCGGAATACCGCTGGTATTGGTCGAGAAGATCGTGCCCGGCTTGCGATGCTTCAGCACTTTCTCGATCAGCGCACGCTTGATCTCCAGATTCTCAGTGACCGCCTCCACAATCCAATCGCAATCGCGAACCTTGGCGAGGTCGTCTTCGAAGTTGCCTGGGGTGATGAGTGATTTGGTCTCGGGAGTGAAGAACGCGGCGGGCTTCTGCTTCAGCGTGGCATCCAATCCGCCCAAGGCTGCGGCGTTGCGGTTGGGTTGACTGGGAAGGACGATATCCAGTAAGAAAGCTGGGATGCCCGCATTGGCAAAGTGGGCCGCGATGCGCGACCCCATGGTGCCGGCTCCCAGAACGGCTACACGACGTAGTGGTGTCATCAGTAAGAGGGTACCGCGAAATACAGTAGGTTGGACTGCGAATTGGTTCTATGCGTTACGGTGCTTAAATCTTCGACAGGCAGTGGAAAAGCTACTGTTCGGCGGCTTCCCAAGCCTTAATTTCATTGTTCCACAAATCGCGGTTCCCTGACCACCACTGTCGAACCTGGATGGAGTCTAAGCGCCGGCGCGATTCAACAGCGCCCGCATATAGGCGAACCCGTAAGCTGTCTGGGAGAAGTTGCCGCCTTCCATGGCAGGGGAGTGGTCCAGGATCACGATGCCGTCGAAGTTCACATCGTCGAGCGCCTTCATGATCTTGAACATGTCGTAATAGCCGTCATCCATAAAGGTCTCGACGAAGTGCGGCAGCGGCGCGCTCACGTTGCGGAAATGAATCTTCCAGATCTTCGCGGCGCCGAAATAGCGGATCATCTCTTCGGGGTCTCTCCCGGTCAGGGCCTTACCGCCCTCCAGCCACGTCCCGCAGCACAGGCAGATCCCCACGTTCGGGCTGCCGGCAATCTCCAGCGCGCGCTTGTACCCCTCGAAGTTGCCGAAGATGCAACGCGGCACGCCCGCCAGCACCGGCACGGGCGGATCATCCGGATGAATGCCGATGCGCACACGGTTCTCCTCGGCTACCGGCGCCACGCGTTTGATGAAGTAGGCGAAGTTTTCCCAAATCTCTTCCCTGGCAAATTCGCGCCCGTGCGACAGCGGCTCCTTCCATGTCTTCCCGTCCCACACGCCGGTCTTATTGGGGCTGGCCATGTCGAACTCACGCCCCGCAGCGCCCCGCACCGTGCCGCGCCCGCTCGACCAGATGCCGTTGCCCATGTGCGCATAGGTCGTGTAGTGGATCCCCGCCTTGCCCAGATTGCCGATGTACTGTTTATACTCTTCCATCTTCCGGTCGCGCCCCGGCAGGTTGAGCGTCACTTCCGGCATGTTGTGCACGCTGGCGTTGCCGATGTTCCATACCGTGATGCCGGCATCCGCGTACCGCTTCTTGATGGCCAGGAAAGCCTCGGCCGTCCGCATATCCGGAGGCGCTCCGACGCTCACATACTCCGCGCCAATCTGTTTCAGAAACAATAGTTGATCGTCGGTGGGGTTCGCGTCCGACTGCGCGCACAGCTTGATGCCCGCCGCATTTGGGTGCAAGGCGGCCGTGGCTTTCCGGGGCGCGACGATGGCTCCCGCCGCGCCCGCCAGCGCCAACTTGCCGAAATCTCTACGCCCTGGCATCCAGCTACTGGGGAAGCGTGTAAAACTCATAGCTGATTCTCCACCTCACTTCCTGTCCCGGCTCGGCCTTGAGATCGATAAAAGCCTCCGGGCAGACCGTGGTGCGGATGGACCAGAAATACAGCTTCGCGATCGACCGGTCGGACGTCTGCCGGACGCCGATGCCTGCCGTGCGGTTCTCCACCCGGATATCGTAGTCGCGCGGCGTGTCGCCGAAGCCAACCATGGGTGTAGCAACCGACTGGCCGTGTGGCAGCTCCTTCAGGTACGTAAAATCCATGCCTCGGGCTTCTGCCATCCCATGCAGATCGGCCTGCGGATGAACCTCGAACGGAAACCGCACGGTGTAGGCAGGGCCTGTAGGTTGGTGGTCCAGCATGAAGAAATTATGCTCGTAAACGCTGGTAGAGATGGGCTTCCTGCCGGTATTCCGCAGGCTGTGCTCCAGCGCCATCTCCGGCTTACCCGGCAGCAGCCGAACAGTCTTCTGATAGACATAGGCGTAACCGCGCGTGTCGGAAAGCTTCTGGGTGAACTCCACCGAATTGGCTCCCTTGCGGATGGTCCATTTTCCGTTGTCGGTGATCTCGTAGGTGCCGAACTGGCGAAAGGCGGGCTCCTCGGGCTTACGCACCGCGCCCACACCTATCTTCACGAAGCTCTCACCCGGTTTGGCTTCCTCGTACCCCAGGCCCACGCCGTTCGTGAGAAACTCCTCCACCGGTCCCATGATGGCATCGTGAATCCGCGGATCGTAGGCGTCGAACCACTTGCCGAAGTATTCGTGACCCTGGAATTGCAGACTGGAAATAGCGCCCGACCAGTCAAACCGCGTGCCGCGGTAGTAGCCCTGGTGGGCGTCCGGCAGCAGCAGTTTTACCTGCAGGACGCCGTTTGAGATCCGCGCTTCGGGATAATCGGCTGCGGCGCACCCAACCGGAAGCATCAACAACAAAACCGTGGTTGCCTTCACAGCTCATATTAACTCCCAGAAGTCTCGTCTTGGGGTTACAGGGCGGCCAGGGGGGATCGACTGGAAAGTCGAACTCCGCCGTAGTAGTCCTCATCAGCAAACTTTTCGTTATAAATGCGCTCCCAACGGACGTTGCCAATGCACGTTTTACAGCGCCCGCACCGGTCCCCAAGATCTGCATGAATTGATCCAGTGTGCGTCCGCCTTCGGGAAGACCGTTCTTGTTGGGGGTCAAGTTGCGGGTGACAATGTTTGGACCCAGATACTTTCCATAAGCTGTGCCTGGGTTTCGACGGTGCTGGGGTCCAGGGCACCGGCACGGGCGAAGTCACGCACTAGATGCAGACGAACCGGCGTGAAACTATTCTCAACTGGAGGAGGATGGTGAAATACCATCCAGCATCCACGGCTTCGAGGTATACTGCCACGATGCCCAACAATTCCTCTTCCGGATCCACCGTGAAAGATCCCGTTACCTGGCTTTACCCTCCGATCGAGCCCTACAACACGGGGCGTCTGCAAGTCTCACCCGTCCACGAGATCTACTTTGAGGAAAGCGGCAACCCTGCCGGCAAGCCGGTGATCTTTCTGCATGGCGGTCCCGGCGGCGGTTCCGATCCCAAACAGCGGCGCTTCTTCCACCCCAAGAAATACCGCATCGTGAACTTCGACCAGCGCGGCTGCGGCAAGAGCACGCCCTACGCGTCCCTCGAGGCCAATACGACCTGGGACCTCGTCGCCGATATCGAGAAAGTCCGCGAACGCCTCGGCATTGAGCGCTGGCAGGTGTTCGGCGGATCGTGGGGCTCCACCCTGGCCCTCGCCTACGCCCAAACTCATCCCGATCGCGTCACCGAGCTCATACTCCGGGGCATCTTCCTTATCCGCAAACAGGAGATCGACTGGTTCTACCAGCGCGGCGCTTCGGTCCTCTATCCCGACGCGTGGGAGCCGTATCTCGCCCAAATCCCGGAAGATGAGCGTGACGATCTGCTCTCCGCCTACTACCGCCGCCTGACCAGCAACGATCCGGCCGTGCGACTCGCGGCGGCGAAGATCTGGAGCGGGTGGGAGGGCGCCACCTCCAAGCTCATGCCCGACCCCGACTTCGCCGGCCACTACGAAGAAGACGAGTTCGCCCTGGCCTTCGCGCGCATTGAGGTCCATTACTTCTTCCACAAGGCTTTTTTCGAAACGGATGACCACCTGCTGCGCAACGTTTCGCGGATCCGCCACATCCCCGGAGTGATTGTGCAGGGCCGTTACGACGTCGTTTGTCCCATGGAAAGCGCATGGGCCCTGCACCGTGCGTGGCCTGAGGCCGAACTCATCATCACCCCTGACAGCGGTCACAGCGCTTTCGATCCGCCCAACAGCCGCGCCTTGGTGGCGGCCACGGACAGGCTGGCCGGAAGTTGATCTTGCTAAGCTGTGGGTTCCGCCGCCGCAGCGGATCTCACGCACCTCTTGCCTGGAGGCGAACCCATGGCCGATAGACCAGCTAGCGCGAGCGATTATCTGGCCGCCGAAAGAACGTTTCTTGCGTGGATCCGAACAGGCCTGGCGCTCATGGGGTTCGGCTTCGTGGTGGCCCGTTTTGGTCTGTTCCTCCAGGCACTGCAGATCCGCCAGCCGAATCTTCCATGGCGGCCGTACGGGCCTTCGTTCTGGTTCGGTACGGTGCTGATCGTGCTCGGAGTGGTGGTCAATATTGTTTGCGCGTGGAATCACGTGCGCCTGGTCCAGGATTTGCGGCGCGGCGGATCGCGCTTCGAACGGCCGTCCCATTTGGCGATAGCCGTAGCCGCGGTGCTGGCAGCCCTCGGGCTGGCCATGGCCATCTATCTTCTGTGGGTTCACGAGCCCAGGCAGACACATTTTGAATCACTTCGGGAGGAATTCATGACTTCGAATCCAGCGAACGGCGTAGTAACGATCCCGGCCCGCCAATCGGTGGACCAGACGGCGGAAAAAACCGAAAGGATACTTGACGCAGAGGGTGTGAAAACTGTTTGCGGTGGTCGACCAGCTCGGCGAGCCGGCCAAGGCCGCTGACCTTAGTTAACGTTCGAGGACTTGTCATTCCCAGGCGTCGGGCCAGACCATGGTGATAAGGAACATAAGCGGGTTTCTCGCGCAATCGTGATGGAGGCTCACCTTCGCCCCCATCACGAATTGCGCCCGACATGCGCCTATCCCCCACGGAGGACCTCATGACTCGCGACTTCCCGGCGGCCGACCGAAGAATCAAACACGCCGCGCGGCTGTGGTCGCTGAGCATGTGGTTGCTGCCGCCAGTCGCCGCCAGCGCCATGCTGATCGTGCGCCGGACAGATAACGCACGCACCGGACTGTTCTGGATTCTCGCCTGCATCGCACTGGGCTACGTGCTTTCGTTCGTACTGCGCAGCCTGGTGCGGCGAATGTCCCACCGGAACACGGAAGACAAGCTGGTTAGCGACGTCAAGACGTATCTGAAAGCGCAGCCTGTGGAAACGGACCCCGCGCGGGGAGACCAGCCGGCCAGACACCCGATTGAAACCATAGTCGCCGCTGAACCTGCCGGATTCGTGGCTCTAAAAGGGTCCAGACCGCCTGGCCCGCGGCGCGATGACCTGGTTGTCTACGATGCGATCTTTCGGCGTCCAGCGCCGGGAACCACGGTATACACAAACAGTCTAAAGCTGCCGGAAGTGGAAGAGGGCTAGATCAGCCCAGTTCGCGCAGCCGGGTGACGAGGTTGCGGTCGATCTCGCGAATCTTCCGGTCCTGGTCCGTCCGCAACCGTAATTCATCGGCGATGCGCTCGAAGGTGCAACCCGCCACGGAGCCGGCCGCGATGAAAAGTACGTGTCCCCCTCTGCAAACCAGAACTGCCCCGAAAAAGGGAAATATCCAGGCGACAATATCAGCGGTTTTCAGCATGGAGAACCTCGATTTAGATCCCCTCTTGAAGCGTCTGCTCGCCATGCGCCATAACTGGCTCCGGTCCCAGGACTGCGGCGAGTCTGCGGACGTGCTCCAGTTTGCGGCGTTGATTGTCCTGGCGGATCTGGACCAAGAGACCCAAACCCCAGGTGCCAAAAATAAATAGCAAAAGTACGATTCCCACAGACACGATTATGGAAGTACACGAACTGATTTGCAATCGATCAAAGGTACCGGTTGCTGTTCGTTAACAGGTTAAGGATCAATAGTTTCATGCGGGTTAATGGCGTATCACGGCCGGCCGCCGTTTCGCACTTCCGGATAAACAACTATAATATGGCTGTAAACACAAGGAACGTGGCCATGAAGATCGATCCTGAAGAAGCGCTGGCGTACCACTCCGCCGCGCCCGCCGGCAAACTGGCGACAGTGGCCACCAAGCCGTGCCGCACGCAGCGCGATTTGAGCCTCGCATACACACCGGGGGTCGCCGTGCCATGCCTGGAAATCGCCCGGGACCCCAGTCTCGTTTACAAATACACCTCCAAGGGCAACCTGGTTGCGGTGGTGACCAACGGCACCGCGGTTCTCGGCCTTGGGAACATAGGCCCGGCGGCCAGCAAGCCCGTCATGGAAGGCAAAGGCGTGCTGTTTAAGCGCTTCGCCGATATCGATGTCTTCGATATCGAGCTGGCCACGGCGAATGCCGACGAAATCATCCGCACCTGCCAGCTGCTGGAGCCCACCTTCGGCGGCATCAACCTGGAAGACATCAAAGCGCCGGAGTGCTTCTACATCGAAGAAGAGTGCCGGCGCACCATGAAGATCCCCGTGTTCCATGACGATCAGCACGGCACCGCCATCATTTCCGGCGCGGCTCTGCTGAATGCCCTGGATCTGGTGGGCAAACGCATCGGCGAAGTGCGCGTGTTGTTCAACGGCGCCGGCGCCAGCGGCATTTCCTGCGCGCGCCATTACCTCAACCTGGGCGTCAAGCGCGAGAACATCGTGATGTGCGACACCAAGGGCGTGATCTATCAGGGCCGCAAAGACGGTATGAATCCTTATAAGGAGCGCTTTGCCGCGCAGACCGAAGCCCGCACCCTGGCCGAAGCGTTCGTGGGCGCGGACGTATTCTTCGGCCTCTCCAGCGCGAATTGCGTGACGCCGGAAATGCTGCGATCCATGGCCCGCGACCCGATCATCTTCGCGCTGGCCAACCCCGATCCCGAGATCCCCTACGACGTAGCCGTAGCCGCGCGGCCGGATGCTATCGTGGCTACCGGCCGCTCGGACTATCCCAACCAGGTAAACAATGTTCTGGGGTTCCCCTTCATCTTCCGCGGCGCGCTGGATGTGCGCGCCACCACGGTGAACGACGAGATGCAATTGGCCGCCACGCGTGCCCTGGCCGCGCTGGCGCGCGAAGATGTGCCGGACGCGGTGCGCCGTGCTTATGGCGTAGAGCGCCTGGAATTCGGCCGCGATTACATCATCCCCAAGCCGTTCGATTCGCGAGTTCTGATCTGGGAGGCCGCCGCCGTGGCGCAGGCGGCCATGGAGACCGGCGTGGCGCAGTCCCCCATCGATATCCACGAATACCGCGAGCAACTGGAGCGGCGGCTGGGCAAGGCCCACGAAGTGATGCGGGTCATGATCCAGAAAGCGCAGCGGCAACCCAAGCGCGTAGTATTTCCGGAGGGTGAAGAGAGCAAGATCCTGCGCGCCTGTCAGATCCTCATCGACGAGGAGATCGCTCAACCCATTCTCCTGGGCGACGAAAAGACCATTCGTGCCGCCATGGACGCCCTGCACCTGCATCTCGACGGCGTTCCGATTGTCGATCCGGCCAGTTCCGGCCGGCTGCCGGCCTACGCCGAGGAGATGTACAGCCTGCGCCAGCGCAAAGGCGTCACTCGCCGGGAGGCGGGTGAGCTGATCCTGGATCGCACCGTCTTCGGCTCCATGATGGTGCGGCTGGGCGACGCCGACGCGCTGGTGGGCGGCCTGACGCAGCATTATCCGGACACCATCCGTCCGGCGCTACAGGTCATCGAGGTGCGGCACGGCATGCGCCGCGTCTCCGGGGTATACGTGATGATCACGCCAAAACGTGACATCTATTTTCTGGCCGACGCCACCGTGAACATCGAGCCTACCGCGGAAGACCTGGCCGAAATCGCCGTCAATACCGCCGCCATGGCCCGGCGCTTCGACGTGGAGCCCCGCGTGGCAATGCTTTCATTCTCTAATTTCGGCAGCTCGCGGCATCCCCTGGCCGAAAAGGTGCGGCGGGCCGTCGAGCTGGTGCGCCTGCGCGAGCCCACGTTGATGGTGGACGGGGAGATGCAGGCGGATACCGCCGTGGTGCCCGAGATTGTCGATGAGACATTCCCGTTCAGCACCCTGAAGGGCGGCGCCAATGTGCTGATCTTCCCCAACCTGGAAGCCGGCAACATCGCCTACAAGCTGCTGGGGCGTATCGCCGGCGCCGAACCCATCGGGCCGATCCTGATGGGGCTCTCGCGCCCGGTGCACGTACTGCAGCGCGGCGCCGAGGTGAACGATATCGTCAATATCGCGGCAGTCGCGGTGGTGGATGCGCAGGAGGCCCATGCGCCGCTCCCCACCGGGGACCGCCAGAAAGCCGTAACATAGCGCTTGACCATTCTAGTACCGATATCTGATAATAGCGGCTCTACGCCCTAAACTCGAAATGCTTCGCGGCCTCATATTTGCCTTGCTGATCTGCCTGCTGCCACCGTGCACGTTTGCGCTCAAAAGCACGAAGAACACGAAGAAAAGGAAAGCACAAGCGAAGCCCGCCAAAACAAACCCCGCCTCCGCTAAGTCTGTCACTCAATCTTCGCTGGAGAAATCCGTCAAACTCCGGCGTCCGCGGCCGATCGTGGGCAACTTCGACCCGACTAAGGGCGATAACGTGGATGGAGACGATCTGGCGGTGCGCCGCGCGGCGGTGGATGCGCTGGGCCCCTACAACGGCACGGTCGTAGTGGTTGACCCCCAGACTGGGCGGGTTCTCACGATCGTGAATCAGAAGACCGCGCTCGAAGGCGGATTTACGCCGTGCTCCACCATCAAGCTGGTCACGGCTTTCGCCGCCCTCAATGAAGGATTGGTGGAACGCGACACACCGCTGCACCTGACGCGCCGCACCAGCCTCGATCTCAGCGCCGCCCTGGCGCATTCGAATAACCCGTACTTCAAGATTCTGGGCGATAAGCTGGGCTACGAGCGCGTCTTGCGATATGCCCGTCTCTTCGGCTTAGGAGACAAGGCGGGTTGGCAGATCGCCGGCGAGCACCCGGGCGTGCTCCCCGGGGCCCCTCCGGAACACGGCGGCGTGGGCATGATGACCGCGTTCGGTGAGGGCATTCAGCTGACGCCCCTGGAACTGGCCGCGCTAGTGTCGGCCATCGCCAACGGAGGAACCATCTACCACCTGCAATACCCGCGCAATCAGGCCGAAATCGACCATTTCGTTCCGCGGGTCAAACGCCGGCTGGATATCGCGCATTGGATTGACGATGTCAAAGTCGGAATGCGCGGGGCGGTGGATTTCGGCACCGCGCATCGCGCCGGCTATGCCGAGTCCGAGCCGATTCTGGGTAAGACCGGAACCTGCCACGATGCGCACGCCCTGAACCACCTGGGCTGGTTTGGATCCTTCAACGACGTGGAGCGTAATCAGTTGGTGGTGGTGGTGCTGTTGACGGGCGGCTGGCGCATCAATGGACCGATCGCCGCCGGCGTGGCCGGGTCGATCTATAAGCAACTCTCCCAGGAAAACTTCTTCGCCAGTTCCCGCATCCTTTCCACGCAGGCCTGTTGCTCCCGCTGAGTACAACCCTATGCAATCCATTCGATTTTGCCCGGCACTGGCGAGCTTGTCCCGCCGGATGATATAAGGTTAGTCCCGCCGCTTCGCAGGCAGTTAACACTGCCGGGATAACGTTGGTTATTTTCACGAAATTGCGGCCTAAGTACCTGTAGCTCCAATGTGACTCCTGGACCCACAAGATCATTTACACCTCTCGAATACGCGGCTACACTCAGTCACAAGAGGAGGAAGAAATGAAAGCAGCCGGCAGTTTCAATTCATATCGCAGATTTCGGTGCTGGCCATCGCGGCGGGATGCGCGTCGGGGCGGGGCCGTGCTCGAACTGGCATTTTTCCTGCCTTTTATCTTTTTCTGTTTCGTAGGGGTTGTGGACTGGGGCTTCTTTGCTTATGCCTTGATTTCGGTGCAGAGCTCGGCGCGCGTCGCCGCGTTTTACACCTCCACTAGCACCTCGACTGCTACCGATGCCGGTGGGGCGTGCACCCTGGTGCTGAACGAACTGCAGTCTCTTCCGAATATCGGCACCAGCGTGAGTAGCTGTTCGGGAAGCGTGTTAACTGTCACTGCCAGTCAGGTGGCCGGATCCGATGGCTCTCCCGCGTCGGCCGTCTCCGTGTCTTATCAATCCCTACCGCTGATCCCGATTCCAGGCGTGCTGGCGCAGCAATTCACCTGGACCCGTACCGTAACCATGAGACTGAGAGGCTAACCATGCGACGATCCAAAAAACAAGAGGCGGGAGCCACCTTGATCGAATTCGTTCTGGCCGGCATACCGGCGGTCTTCTTACTCGTATCCATCTTTCAGATGTCGCTTGCCATGTGGAACTACCATACGGTGGCTTCCGCGGCCAGAGACACCGCCAGGTATATGTCGCTCAGAGGACGCGGATGCACGATTAGCGGAAATTCCTGCAGCATAACCGTGGGCACCATCGCTCAGCGAATGGCCCAGTCGGCTATAGGCATGGCGCCGGACCGTATGTCCGTGACCTTGACGACACAGAGCGGCCAAACCAAGACCTGTAACCCTCTGAATAGCTGTTACTCGGACGCCACCGTTTGGCCACCCGCGAGCAACGACGATAATGCGCCGGGGAATTTGATCAAAATATCCGCACAATTCAGCTTTCCGTCTCCCGCGGCGATGGTATGGCCCGGCTCGGCGCCCGCCACCGTGGCCGGGTTCACTCTGGGCGCCACTTCGTACCAAAACATTATTTTCTGAGGACTGAACTCATATGAAGACATATAACGGGCAGCGCGGACAAACCATAGTGCTTTTCACCGTAGCATTTGTGCCTATGGTGGCTCTTATGGGTCTGGTGGTGGATGTCGGGTGGGCATACTTCCGGCGGCAAGCGGCACAGGCCGCGGCGGATTCCGCAGCCGTGGCCGCGGTCATGGCGGTCAACGCCTCTTCCGGAAGCAGCATTGCCTGCGGGACGAATGGCGCAGTCTGTCAGGCTGACACGACCTGCCCCACCTCGATCTCCAGCCCGCCCACGAATGATTTCCAGGTGGCCTGCCTGTATGCCAGCGGCAATGGCTTCGCGCAAGGTGGAAGTCAGACCGTGACGTTTGCCGCCGACAAGACCAGCCCGCCGCCTGCGGTTCCCGGAGTGGCCGTGAAGTATTGGGTGACCGTACGCGTCGGGGAGAGGGAGAACCAAACGTTTTCGTCGATCCTGGGCAACACGCTCCTCAATACCGGCGCGCATGCCACTGCCGCCATTTTCCAGCCGAACCCATCCACTTGCGTCTACGTCCTGGCGCCGGCGCAGGCGGGCGCCATCAGCGCAAATGGAACCACCAACGTCCAGACAGGCTGCAATATTTGGGTCAACTCCACGAACTCGGACGCCGTCGATATGGTCGGCGGCGCCCAGATCACGGTTTCGAACGGGGCGTCAGTGAATATCGTTGGAAACTGGAGCGGCAAGGGCGGCGCGGCAATCAGCCCGTCGCCCAACACCGGCGCGAGTACGGTCTCCGACCCGTTCGCGGGCATGCCCACCCCAGCCGTGGGCTCCTGCATCAACTCCGGCATCAGTCTGACGGGTGGAACTACCACCATCGGCCCGGGCACGTACTGCGGGGCCATCAATCTGACCGGGCAGGCCAATCTTGTACTCACTCCCGGGACCTACGTGCTCAAGAACGGCCTGAGCATGGCTGGAGGCACCAGTATCAGCGGGTCGGGGGTCACGCTATATCTACAGGGCGGCGGGATCACCATGGCTGGCGGAGCAAACGTGAATCTCTCAGCGCCCGGCTCCGGACCATACCAGGGTATCGTCATTTATCAAGACCGTAGTGACTCGACTGCTGATAGTTTGGTCGGCGGCGCAACACAGTTGATCAGTGGAACGATCTATCTGCCCGCCGCCAACGTCAGTTATAGTGGCGGCAGCGGCACGCAAGCAGCTACGGCGACCCTGGTATGTTACACCGTGAGTTTCGTGGGAAACTCCACTTTCCTGCAAGGCGCGTCGTCCAAATACGTTTCCGGGGCCGTGGGCCCCACGTTGATAGACTGATCGTCTCGATTTCGCTTTCAGATCAACTGTGGCAGTAATTCGACGGACGGCCCCTCCAACGCGCAATCGACCACATGGGAGTAAGGCGTCGGCTCGAGGTTCACCTGAATGACTCGCGCACCCGCCTGCCTGGCTAAAGGGATCAGCCCTGCCGCCGGGTAGACCTGGGCCGAGGTCCCCACTACCAGCAGAACCTGCGCGCCCAGCACCGCGTGTTCGGCCTCCTGCATCATGCCGTCGGGCAGCGGCTCGCCAAACCAGACTACGCCGGGCCGCGCCAGCCCTCCGCAACCGCAATGCGGAGGCAGTTTGGGCAGGGTTGCGCGCCGGTCCGGCCAGTTACTGCCGCAGGAGGTGCAGCGCATACGCCAGATGTCGCCGTGCAGTCTCAGTATCTTGCCGTTTCCAGCCATATCGTGCAGGCCGTCCACGTTCTGTGTAATCAGCGTAAAGTTCGGTTTCTGGATTTCCAAACGGACCAGGGCCGCATGACCGGCATTGGGCCGGGCCTTCGCAATAATTTCGCGCCGCCAGTTATACCATTCCCAAACCACGCGGGGATCACGGGCAAAAGCTTCCGGCGTGGCCAGATCTTCCGGCTTATACTCCTTCCACATTCCGTCGGATCCGCGAAATGTCGGGACGCCGCTTTCGGCGGAAATCCCGGCCCCCGTCAGCACCGCCACCGCCGTCGCATTTCGCAGCCAATCGTGCGCTTGTTCCAGGCTCATCCGTATTAGCGTACCTCAATTATTCAAGCCATTTCGGGCGGCCCTGTAAGGGGCTGCGCCAGCCCGAAATCCGACCCGCTGCTATCAACGGTTAGCACACAAAACACTAACGTTAGAACGCACTAATTAACCAAAGATAACATATGGTACCTGAGCTCTATTAGTTAGTATTAAGTGACTTTCCGGAATTAGTAAAAAATTGATTGTTGCTAACGGACAGCGCGTTTATAATAACTGAGACAAGTTCCGAGGTAGCGTCGTGCAGTGCCTTTATTGCGGAAAAGGAATCGGGCCGATCCGTCAACTCCGCGACTTGGAGTTTTGCAGTGACGTCCATCGAAAACAGTTTCGCGAGCGCTACCGTAGCCGCCTGCTAGAGGCACTAGCTCCGGACCCGGCGCCGGCAGAACCCGCGGGCTTCATCGAGCAGCGCGCAAACACAGCCATTCCGGTTCCCTACTCCGACCTGCGCCCGATACCGATCGTGGCGGCCGAGCGGTTCCTGCCCCCGCTACGCGTACAGACCGCGGGACTGGTCCTGGAGGAAGCCGGTTGGACGCCGCTGCGATCCTCGACCGCGGCCACCGCGCGTCCGGTATGCGACGAGTCTGTCGCGCCTTTTCCGCCCGCGATTCAGCCGGCTGTGTTTTCGGTTGCGATTCGGCCGCCGAATCCGTCCGAGGGCGCCGCAGCCAGCCCTTATCTCGCGCCAAAAGCGCCGGCTCAGCGGGCGGCGGCAGCGGCTCCTCGCCTGGCCACGCCGACTGTCGCGCCGCGAAATGCCGTATCGCTCACGCATGCCGACCGCACGTTCCGGCCGCTCACGGAATTCGCCGCGACGCAGGTTCGGGTTGCAGTTCCTCCGCCGGCTGAACTGGCGGCGGTGGGCGCCGTAGAGCCAACTATCCATGCCGTCCTTACCGTGAAGCCGAGCGCCGCGATCGCTATTCCCGCTGCGCCGCCTGGAAAGGAACCGGCCGCCGAGCAACCGCGGCTTTCCGCGGCCGCGGCCCCGTTGATCCGCTACCAGTTAAGCACCGCCGCATCCGAGCCCCTGCCGGTAGCGTTCGAAGCGCTGGTTGGCCACACTTCCCGGACGGTCATGAAGCCGGCTCTGAGGCCACCCGAGTTAGCTTCCCTGGCCCGGCTCACTGATCCGCAGCCGGCGCCGTTGGCGGCATCCGCGCCATCCTGGCCGACGGACCGTGCGCTGAGCCTATCAAACGAACCCGCCTATCCACGCGTCAACAGTGCGGCCGCACCCATCGGTGCGCCCGCCGACCTGCTGCAACGGGGAAGTTTGCTGGTGCACGAGGCGGTGGGACATCAGGATCCGCACGCCGTTCCGGCTCCGCTGGCCGCGCGCCTGGACGTCATCGCCGCGCCACACGAATTCACGGCGTTGCTGGGCGCCCTGCCGTCCGCGCCGCTGAACGACGCCGGGCTTCCGCAACCTTCGGCGCCGCCTGAAGTGGTTTCGTTGTCGAATGACGCGGCATCCACGCCGGCCGAGCGGCCCCTGGTGCCATTAGCTAACGTCACTTTGCCGTTGATCCCCATTTCCCCGTCGAGCGCCGGGGCTCTCACGCAGCCCGGAGAGCCGCTCGAACCCGCCATTGCCCGCGCCGTGCGTTCCACCGCCGTGTTGTGGACTCTGCGCGTGCCGCATGTCTGCGGTCCGGTTTTCGCCATCGATCCGATCAGAGTCCGGTTTAACGACCTTTTGCGGGCCAATCGGGCTTTTCCCTATCTGGGGGACGGCGAAGAATCGCCCGCGTCCAAGAGCAATCTGCGCGCTTTCAAGCGTTATGCCGCGGTGCCTCTGAGAAGGCAAAAGTGGGTGTACGCGGGACTGGCGGCGGCGGCCCTGCTGGTGGCTGGCCTGGTCGCTCCCCAGATGGCTTTGAAGCGGTTTGGCGGAACATCGATTTCCTGGAGCAACACTTCCATTCGCCAATGGATAACCTCCCGCGCCACCCGCACGTTCCAGGACGATTTTCGCGGCGGACTGGACCAGTGGAAAAGCTTGCAGGCGAAAATGCCTAAGAGCTGGTCGTACAGTGCGGATGGCTTCATCCATCCCGGACAATTGGCGTTTTACCGCCCGTCAGCTCCCCTTTCCGACTATCGCCTCGAGTTCATGGCGCAGATTGAGAACAAGAGCGTCGATTGGGTGGTGCGCGCGCACGATCAGAACAATTACTACGCGATGAAGTTCACGGTATTGCAACCGGGCCCGCGGCCCATAGTGGCAATGGTCCGGTATCCGGTGATTGAAGGTGCCAGGGGAGCCCGCGTGCAGACGCCCGTGCGCATGATGGTGCACGCCAATACCCCGTACCGCGTCACGGTGGACGTGAAGGGCAACCGGTACCGCACTTATATCGAAGGCCAGGAGGCGGATTTTTGGACCGATGACAGGCTCAAAACCGGCGGCGTCGGATTCTTCTCGGAAGCCGGCGAACGCGCCCGCCTCTACTGGGTCAAGGTGGAAAGTCAAGGCGATTTATTAGGCAGGATCTGCGGCTTACTGTCCGGAAAGAGCAGCGAAGGCGCAACAGATAAGGAGAAACAAGCAATGGATTACAGGCATGCAGGCACCGCGGACGGTGCGGCCCCTGGCGTGAACGGCGCCGAAGCAGCGGTCAAGGCGACGCAAGAGACGCGTATCAGCCGCGTGTTGTCGCGGGCCGCCTCGCTGCATCTGGACGGCAAGCGTGAAGAGGCGGCCCGGGAGTTGGTCCGCGCTCTGGACGGCGGCGATCGCCACCCGGCGCTGTATTTCGCGCTCGGTCAACTGCAATACGAATTAGGAGAATACCTTCCGGCTTCGCAGAGCTACGGGCAAGCGGCCCTGCTGCAGCCCCAGCACCCTACCGCGCACTTCAACACGGGTGTGTGCCTGGGCCGTCTGGAGCGCTGGGACGAGGCCGCGGAATCCTTTAAGAAGGCGATCTCGAACGATCCGGCCCGCCTGGAAGCGCATCTGGCGCTGGGCGCTTGCCTGGTGCAGATGGGCAGGCACAACGAGGCTCTCGACGCGTACGACCGCTTTTTGGCGCGCCATCCGGAACACGATGAAGCGCTGTTTGGCAAGGCCGTGGCGCTGCAGAAGAGGGACCGCGCAGCCGAAGCCGTCGAACTGTACCGCCGCATCCTGAACCGCAATCCGAACTCGGAGGAGGCTCTCAGCAACCTGGTTTCGCTCTCGCTGGCCAATCAGGACTATGAGCAGGTGCGCAAGTACGCCCAAAGGCTGGCGGATGTCCAACCGAAATCGCAGATTGCGCTGGAAGGACTGGCCGGCGCCGCGTTCGCCGCTGGCGACCACCAGGCCGCGGCCATCTATTCGCGGAAGCTGGCGGAGCTGGCTCCCGACGTATTCGAGAACTGGTTCAACCTGGGCGTCGCCTGCCACAAAGCCGGCGATCTGCCGAACGCCGCGAGTGCCTACGCGCGCGCCACCAAGGTGCAGCCCGATTCGCCGCAGGCGCATCTGAATCTGGGCGTCGCATTGCAGGAACAAGGCGACCTGAAGGCCGCTCGCACCGCTTATGAGCGGGCTCTGGCCATCGATTCCAAACTGGCCGGAGTGCACTGGAACCTGGGCCTGGTACACGAGCAACTGGGCGATCTGGAAGCAGCCGAGGAGCTTTACACGCAGGTTCCGGAGGGCTCGCCCGATTCTGAGGACGCGACTTTCCGCATCGGCCACCTGCGGCTGCAGCGCGCCGACTACGCAGGGAGCATCCAGGCTTTTGAGGCGTGCCTGCGGAAGCGTCCCGTCTGGCCGGAAGCGCGGCTGAATCTGGGCATCGCGCACTGGCGGTTGGGCGACAAGGACGCCGCGCGCGCCTGCTTCCAGGAACTCACCGCCTCCGGCGCCGATTCGAAGGAAGCGCTGCGCGGCCTGGCTGCCCTGTCGCTCGAACACCAGGACTACGACCAGGCTTTCGATATCTACCGGCAGTTGCTGGACTCCGGCGAGCGCACTCCCGAGCTGCTCTACAACGCAGGATTGATTTGCCAGCGCCGCGGCCAGCCCGAAGACGCGGCTGTGCTGTACAGAGAGGCGCTCAAAGGCGATCCGCAATTCGGCGAGGCCCTGCTGAATCTCGGACACGCCCTGATGTCGCTCGGCCACGAGTTCGAAGCCCGCTCCTGCTGGCGCAAGGCCGTGATGGCCAAGCCCGAGCTGGCGCAGCGTTATTTTGAGCCGGCGCAGGCTTCGTAGCCTTCGATCACGGCCACTTCTTTTCTCGCCACTGCTGAAGCCCGGCTTCCGTCAGGCGCTTCAGCTCTGTGACCAACTCCGGTTCCGGATTGGTTCTGAAGTTGAAGCAGGACTTGCCTTGCATGCGCTTCTTTAATGCCGGCGAAATCCGGCTGGTAAGGTCCGGGCACATATAGATGGGCATCAAATGGAAACTGACGTACGACTTGCCCACGCGCACCGAGCCGAAGAACATCGGCTGGCCTTTATGTTGTGGGAACGGAGACGGCGATTTCGTCAGCAGTGTGTACTCGGTGGGAGTGTCCGTCTTAACGGCGAGGCGCTTCGAGAATTTCCCGAGCACCGGCTTCAAAACGGCAAAGACAGCGGCGAGATCCGCGGGCATATTCATGAGACTAGCAGCTTCATGAGACTAGCAGCCCGGGCAGCGATTTGATACCTTGTACCGAGCGCATGGGCGACTTCCTGGAAGATCTCGGCTACGCTGCCCGCGCGCTGCGCAGGAGTCCCGGCTTCGCCGCCATTACTCTACTGCTGCTGGCCCTGGGAATCGGCGCCAACGCGCTGGTCTTCACGCTGGTCGAGAGGGTACTGCTGCGTGCCCTGCCCTTCCCCGATCCCGCACGCCTGGCGGCCATCTGGGAAACCACCCGCAACTGGGACCCCAAGGTATTTGCCAGCTATCGCGACGTCGACGCCTTTGAGCGCCAGAGCCGTTCGTTCAGCGCGATCGGCGGCTGTCAATGGGTCGAATACACTCTCTCCGGCCACGGCGACACGCGCCGGGTGCTGGGTGAAGCGGTTACGTCGGGCTTCTTTGAAACGCTGGGCGTTCCCGCCGCGCTCGGCCGTACTTTCACTCCCGCGGACCTGAATGGCGCTCCCGCCCTGGTGCTGAGCTATGCCGGTTGGAAGACCTTCTTCGGCGGCGCGCCAGGAGCAATCGGCGCCGCTCTTACGCTGGACGGCCGAGCGTACACGGTGCTGGGCATCATGCCCCGTGGATTTGAATTCTACCCCCGTCAGGCGCTCTTTTGGACCCTGCTCACACCCGCGGACGTCGCCCGCCAGTCGAGCGGAAAATCCCATGAAATGGCCGCGGTGGGAAGGCTGCGCCCGGGTGTCTCCACAACGGCGGCCGAAGCGGAGCTCGCCGCGCTGCGTGCCACACTCGAGAAGGCCGATCCTGACGAGTTGCCGCACGCCGGAGCCATGGTGCGCGGCCTGCAAGAAGAGCTTACCTGGCTGGCGGGCCGCGGCCTGCGCTCCGGACTGCTGCTGCTCTTTGCGGCCGTAGCTTTCGTGCTGCTGATCGCCTGCGCCAACGTCGCCAACCTGCTGGCGGGCCGGGCGATGGAGCGCCGCCGCGAAATCGCTATCAGAGCCGCGCTGGGCGCGGGGCGCGGCCGCCTGATGCGCCAGATCCTGACCGAAAGCCTGTTGCTTTCCGTGTTGGGAGCGCTGGCTGGCACGTTGCTGGCATGGGGCGGTCTGCGCTACTTACGGGCGAGCCGGCCGGTGGAGATGCCCATCGGCGTGGTGGTGTCGCTGGACTGGCGCGTGCTGATCTTCGCGGCCGCTCTGGCGCTGCTCACTGCGGTGCTCGCCGGATGGCTGCCGGCGCTCGAAGCCACCCGGTTCCAGATATACGGCGTGCTGAAGCAGGGCGGGCGCGGAGGCTCCTCCGGGAAAACCGAACAGCGCTCCCGCAATCTGCTGGTCATCCTCGAAGTGGCCCTGTCGTTGACGCTGCTGACGGGCGCCGCGCTCCTGACCGAGAGTCTTTTCCGTCTGCGCGCCGAGCCCATGGGCTACCGCTTGACAGGCCTGCTGATGACGCGGCTGGACTTGCCCAGGTCCGCGTATCCGGCGCTGTCCGACCGCCTCGCGTTCTGCGACCGGCTATCGCAGTCGATGGCGGCCCTGCCGGCGCTCGACGCCGCCCTGCGGTCGGGCAGGCTGCTGCATGCGGAAGTCGCGGGAGGCCCCGCCGCGCGCGAGACCAGCTTCATCGAAAGGCCTCTGATTTCGCCCGAATACTTCCAGGTGGCGGCCATGCCGCTGATCTCAGGCCGTGAGTTCGGCCGCCTGGACACCGCCCAGAGCGAGCCCGTGGCCATCGTGGACCGGGAATTCGCGCGCCGTTATCTTCCCGGCCAAGACCCTTTGGGCAAGCACATCCGTGTGGGAGAGCTGGGCGGCGATCAACCGTGGCGTACGGTGGTAGGGGTGGTCGGCGACATCAACGAGACCAACCCGTTTGACGAGATGCACTGGAAGGTGCAGCCGCACGTTTACGTTCCGCTAAAGCAAAGCGAGCCTGGCGGCCTGCGTGCGCTGGTGGTGATGATGCGCGCCGGCGATCGCTGGCTCGGTCCAGACGATGGTCCGCGGGACACCCTGCTGACAGCCCTGCGGCGCGCGATCGCACAGATCGATGCCGGCCTGCCTCTCGCCGAAGTCACCAGCCTGCAACAGTTCCTGAATGCCCAGGCATTCTCCAAGCCTGGCTTCCGGGCGGCGCTGCTGGGCGCGTTTGCCGTGCTCGCACTGCTGATGGCCGCTCTAGGGTTGTATGGCGTGCTCGCGCAGTTGGTGGTCGAGCGGCGGCGGGAGTTGGGGGTGCGCATGGCGTTGGGCGCCACGCAAAGCGACGTGGCAAGGCTGGTAGCGCGCCGCAGCGTGGTGCTGACCGCCACGGGAATCATTGTGGGATCCATCACCGCTAGCGTGGGCGCCCGGTTCCTGCGGAGCTTTCTGCTCACGGGTCCCGGCCGTCCGCTGGTGCTTTTGGGTGTCGCCGGCGCCATGCTGGCGATCGCCCTGCTTGCGGGTATCGCCCCAGCGTGGCGGGCGGCGCGCATCGATCCTGCTGTGGCACTGCGTGAAGAATAAGTCTAGTAACCGTACGGGCGCCGATATCCGAACTGATCGTAGTAGCCGCCGCGATAACGATCCCGATGTTCGCTCCCCTCGTGTTCGCGCCACTCGTGCTCGCGCCGTTCGTGTTCGCGCCATTCACGCTCTTCGTGCCGCCGGTGCTCGCGGTACTCGTGCTCCGCGTGGCGGTCGCCGTAGTAGCCGTTGTAATATCCGCGGTCGCGATCGCCGCGGTAGTAGCGGTCATCCGCGGAAGCCCTCACGGGAATCAGCAGCGCCGCCGCCGAAACAGCGATCAAAACCGGAACTGCTTTTAGTCGTATCATTCGCCTCTCCTGACCTGTGGGACGCAGCCGCCGCGCTCCCTGTTGCCTGCCAGGCGTTAAAAAGCGGTAATGTACGCGGCCGCCCATCCGCGAGGTTCGCTGCTATCCTGTGGCCATGGAGTTGACGACAGTTCGCCTGGAGATCCCCGAGGGCGGCAACGTGATCGTTGGGCAGACGCATTTCATAAAGTCAGTCGAAGACTTGTATGAGGCGCTGGTGAACACCGTGCCGGGCCTGAAGTTCGGCATCGCCTTCAATGAAGCTTCCGGGCCTTGCCTGACACGCGTGGACGGCAACGACGATGCTCTCAAGGCCATGGCGGCGCGCAACGCCACGGCGGTCGCCGCCGGCCACATCTTCGTGATTGCTCTGCTGAATGGTTATCCCATCAACGTGCTGGGACGCATCAAAGAGGTGCCCGAGGTCTGCTCGATCTTCTGCGCCACCGCCAACCCGCTGGAAGTTGTGGTAGCCCAAAGCGCACATGGCCGCGGTGTGCTCGGGGTGATCGACGGTTTCCCCCCGAAGGGTGTGGAGACCCCGGCCGACGCGGCTGCCCGCCACGACTTCCTGCGCATGATCGGCTACAAGCGATGAATTGGCGCGCGCGCCTGCGGGATGGCGTGGTGATACCCGCGCACCCTCTGGCGTTGACCTCCGCGCGAAAGCTGGACGAGAAGCATCAGCGCGCGCTCACCCGATACTATCTGGCCGCGGGCGCGGGCGGCGTAGCGGTGGGCGTCCATACCACGCAATTCGAGATTCGTCATCCGCAACATGGCCTCTATGAGCCGGTTCTGGAACTGGCCGCCGAAGAGCTGCTCGGCTCGGAAGCTGTAAAGGTCGCGGGCATTGTGGGCCGCACTCCGCAAGCTGTTCACGAGGCGGAGTGCGCCGTCCGTCTCGGCTATGACGTCGGTCTGCTCAGTTTGGGCGCGCTGGCCGACGCGTCCATTCCCGAGCTGTTAGCGCACACCCGCGCTGTCGGCGAAGTCATCCCGCTCTTCGGCTTCTATTTGCAGCCGGCCGTTGGCGGACGCGTCCTGCCGTACGATTTCTGGCGCGAGTTCGTAGAGCTGCCACACGTGGCGGCCATCAAGATTGCGCCATTCAATCGTTATCAGACCCTCGACGTAGTCCGTGCCCTGGCCGATTCAAGCCGTGCGGATGAGATCGCGCTGTACACCGGCAACGACGACAGCATCGTGACCGACCTGGCAACGCCCTTTCATATAGGCACGCGCACGCTGCGTTTTGCAGGCGGGCTGCTGGGGCATTGGGCGGTATGGACTCTACGCGCGGTGCGGCTGCTGGAACAGATCCACGCCGCGGCGCGCGCGGAACGGCCGCTGGCGCCCTCCTGGCTGACGCTGGCCGCCGAGATCACCGATTCGAACGCCGCCTTCTTCGATCCGGTCCACGGGTTTCGCGGCTGCATTGCGGGTCTGCACGAGGTCCTGCGCCGGCAAGGCCTGTTGGCCGGCCGCTGGTGCCTCGATCCTGACGAAGATCTGTCGCCCGGGCAAATGGAAGAGATCGGCCGCGTATATCGCGCCTACCCGCACCTGAACGATGACGCGTTTGTGCGGGAGCATCTGGACGACTGGCTGAGATAGCCGCTAGTGCCGGTGCAAGTGCGGGTGCGGCTGCACCGCGCTGGCGTCGTGCACATGGGCGTGTGGATGAATCAGCTTGGCCCGCTCCAGCAACTCCACATCATGCAGAATCTCCAGCGGCGTGCCTTCTCCGGCTATCCGGCCGTTTTCGAACACGTAGCAGCGGTCCGCGATATCTTCCAGGGTATCCAGGTCGTGTGTGGCGATGACCACGGTCTTGGCGCCATTGCCGCATGAGACCAGGAAGTCCACGATGCGGGCCTGGCTGCTGGGGTCCAGCGCGCCGCTGGGTTCGTCGAGCAGCAGCACCTCCGGATCGAGCACCAGCACGGATGCCAGCGCCACGCGCTTCTTCTCGCCGCCCGACAGGCGATGCGGCGCGCGATCCCGCAAATGTTCGATGTCCATCGCGCGCAGCACTTCGCCGACGCGTTCCCGGATCTTTTGTGCGGGCCAACGGAGTTGCAACGGTCCGAAGGCCAGCTCATCGAATACGCTGGGGCAGAACAACTGCACATCCGCATTCTGGAAGACCAGGCCCACGCGCTGGCGGAAGCTGAAGAAGGCTTTTTCGTCCTGCAGGCTTTGCTGGTTCAGGCTCTCCCCCAGGAAGGCGATTTCTCCCTGGTCGGCAAAGCATAGCCCGGCCAGCAGCCGCAGGAGCGTGGATTTGCCCGATCCGTTAGCGCCCAGCAGCGCCACACGCTCGCCGCGCTTCACATACATGGACAGTCCGTTCAAGGCCGCCACCTGGTGGTAGCGGAACGACACATTGCGCACATCGAAGGCCGGTTTGCTCATCGCCCCAACCAGACCGCCAGCGTCGCAACGGCGGCGAACGCAGCCAGCCGCAGCCAGTCGTTCGCGCGCATGCGCGCTTCGTCCAAGAGGCGGATCTCACCGCGATACCCGCGCGCCTGCATCGCCAGATGCACTTCACCGCTCACCTGCAGCGTCTTTTCGAGGAGCACTCCCGCGCTGGCCGCGGCCAGTCGCCTGCGGTCGGCCGGCTGCAACACCCCGACCATGCGGCTCTCGCGCGATTCGAACATGGCGCGCGCGGTTTCGAGGAACAGGAACATGTACCTGTATGTCATGCCGAGCAGCGCCACGATCACCACCGGCACGCGGAAGTAACGCAGGGCGTGCAGCTGGTGCGTCCAGAGAGTGGAAAGCACCAGGAGAGCCGCCAGGCTGGCGGCAGTTTCACCGCGCAGGATCAGGAAACCGGCGGTGCGTAATCCCTGTTCCGTCAGCGGCCACGCGAGCAGCGGAAGCCGATAGATGATCGTTCCAGGCGTCAGGAAGATGGCCGGCAGCGCCACCAGGCCCGTAAACGCCAGCACGGTAAGCCAGACGCGCTTCGCCAACAGGCCGAGCGGGATATGGGAGGCCAGCGCCAGCAACGAACTGAGCGCCAGGATGGCCGCCAGGACCCACAGTCGATGCACGGCCACGGCCGCGCCGATCAACGCGCCGATGCCCACTAGCTTAACGCGCGGGTCCAGGCGCTGCAGAAATCCGTCCGCGGCGGCCATGTCTTCGGCAAAGAGCGCGTGCCCCGTGGCCTCCAGCAATCCGCGGGCAGTCTTTTCTACAAAGCTCTTTCGGCGGCGGCGCGCCGCGGGCAGCCTTGCCAGCAGCCACTGCAACGGCATCGCCAGCGCAATGATCAGGCCGACTCCCACCACGGCGGAGAGCACGTAGCCAAACGTCTGGCTGCGGACGAACGCGGGCGCATAGCGGGCAAGCGGCGCGGTCCAGATCGACGAGAGACGCTCCAGGCCGCGCGGGACGGCCCGCGGCGGAGCTTGATTGCCGGATGCGGCGGCCATCTCGCGGCGCGCCTGCGGATCTGCGAAGTCGCGCGCGCTCCATTCTCCCCAGGCGCTGCCCACCGCCAGGATGCCCAGCGGCGTCAGAATCAGCAGGGTGGCCACCGCCAGCCACAGCTTGCGCGGGGTGCGCGAACCGGCGGGCGCGGAGACCGGACCCACCGGGAGGTCAGTCCCGCTGGTGGCCCGCAACAACTCCGGATCGATGCGCTGCAAGTAGGCCACCATGCCGGATGAGATCACCAGCTCCGCCAGGCCGGCAAAAGTCAGGTGCCCGATCATCATGGCCGGAACCGCGATGCGCAGCGGATACGGAGCGTAGAGCGGCATTCCGGAAGCATCCCGAAAAAGGAGCGGTTGGATTCCGAACTCGATGGCCGCCAACAGTGCTGCCACGTTAATCGCGGCGTACCCACCGAGTCCGGCGGCCACGACACGGCGCCCTGATCGGAGCGGCGCGCGCCACGCCACCAGCCGGTACGTGGCATAGCCCACCAGCGATCCGGCGATAGCCATATTGAAGCAGTTCGCGCCGATGGCGGTGATGCCGCCGTCGCCGAAGAACACCGCCTGGATGGTCAGGGCGATGGAGATCGCCAGAATCGAAGCCCAAGGGCCCAGCACAATCGCCGCAATCCCCATACCCACCGCGTGTCCGCTAGTGCCGCCTGGCAGCGGCAGGTTGAACATCATGATGACGAACGAGAATGCGGCGAATACGGACAACAGCGGCAACAGCCGCGAGTGCAAGGCGGCCTTCACGCGCCGCAGGGCCACATACCAGAACGGCGCCGCTGCGGCCGCCAGACCCGCGCACGTCGATGGACTGAGATAGCCGTCCGGAATATGCATGGCTTCCTCAGGGCAAGTCTTGGCCGGAAGTGGTGACCGTGAAGCGGCCGTGCTTCACGCCCTTGATGGCGATCAGGGCGTTTGAGAGCTTCTGTACCAGCCCCGCTTTGCCGCGCACCAGCACCACCTCCAGGCAATTGTCGTGATCCAGATGGACGTGCAACGCGGACAGAACCGCCGCGTGATAGTGGTGCTGCAGCTCGGTGAGCCGCTCCGGAAGCAGCCGCGCATGGTGGTCATAGACCAACGTCACGGTGCCGAACACTTCGGAATCCGACGATTTCCAGGTTTCCTGCACCAGTTCGTTGCGGATCAGGTCCCGAAACGCTTCCGAGCGGTTGGTGTATCCGCGCTGGGCGATAAGATGGTCGAACTTTGCCAGCAGATCTTCCGGTATGGCCACTCCAATTCGGGACAGCTCAGTCATTTGGTTGCCTCCATTCAATACGTGCCGGGAAGCCCATCCGGATTGCCCGCCCACCTCGTATCACGAATTGATGATTATTGCCACGCCGCCGGAATCTCGATAGTATCATGAATGTTATTTTCGTAGCACTCCGAGTAGCGCTACCCGGCTTGCTGCTGGTGACCACTGCCGCCGCGGCTACGGTTTCCGGTCATTTGACCGATCCGCAGGGCCATGCGGTGGCCGGCGCTGCCGTGGGGTTGGCCGAACGCGAAACCGTCACCGATGCCGACGGCGCCTTCTCTTTCCCGGATGTCCAGGCACGGAGCTACATCCTCGCTATCCGGAAGGCTGGATTTCAAGACCTGTGCCAGGCCGTAACGGTCGGCGGCGATCGCCGGCTCGACCTGCAGCTGACGCTGGCCCCGCAATCGCAGGCCATCGAGGTGACGGCTGACCTGGTGGAGGCCGGCGTGCTCTTCCCCGACCCGGCGCAGCGCATCGTCATTCGCGACGAAACCCTGGACGCCAATCCTGGCCGGCCCGGCGTGCCCTTTTCGATCCCCGGCGTTCCCGTGGAGACCGCTTCGGGCGGCATCAAAGCGCCGCAGTACTTCGCTCCCGGCGTGGCGGGCGACCATGGCGAGCCCATCGCACAATACTTCGCGCTAGGCGATTACCTGGTCCCGAACAACCTGTCCGCCAACGCCCACGGCAACGGCTACTCCGACCCCAACATGCTGGTCCCCGCCATCATCGAGGCCGTGCAGACGGATGGCGGAGCATTCAATGTCCGCGAGGGGAATCACGCGGTCGACTTGGCCGCCGCGTATAGCTTCCACGATCGGCTGGAGCCGTTCGTCGCGCTCGCCGGCGACTATCGCGACATCGATCTTTCTGCCGGCTGGAGCCCCGCCGATCCGGGTACACGCGCGTGGGTCGCCATCGAGGCATCCTATGGCAACGGATTTTTGGACCGGCTGGAACACCGCCGGCAATACAAGCTGAACGGGTACAGGGTGTTCGACCTCGGCGCGCACAAGTTGACGTTGTTTGGCGCGGGCTACTACGGCCAGTCGATGATCCCTGGGCTGATCCCCATCGGCCTGCCGAATCTCGGCGATACCATCGATCCCCGCCAAGGCGATCAGTCGCACACCGGCGAGATCGCGTTCAACGACCTCTGGCGCTTGGCGCCGGCCAACGAATTGCAGCTTTCCGGCTTTTTCCGCACCTACAACCTGGCCCTCGATTCCAACTTTGGCGACGGCCTCATCCGCCAGAGCGAGTTTCGCACAGTGGCGGGCGGCGAGGCCGGCTACGTTCGCCGGTTGACGGAATCGCTGACGTTGATGGCCGGCACGGATTACTCGCGCGACGCCCCGCGCCGCGACGATCTGGACCATTATCTTTCGAACGATCCAGCCGTCTATGGCCCGTTCGAGAAGGTCACGGCCAACAACGTGACCATCGGCATCATCTCCCCCTATGTGGCCATCAATGGCAGCCCCGCGCCGTGGCTCCACTATTACGCCGGGTGGCGGCGAGACGAGGTCGCCGTGGATAACACGGATCTGCTCAATCCGGCGGACTCATTCAGCAAAAGGACCGGGGTCGATTCCCCCAAGGCCACGCTCACCCTGCTGCCGCCCCACAAGATCCTGCTGCCCAGCCTGTCGGTAAGCTTCGGCCAAACCTTCTTCACGAACGACCCGCGCATTGGAGTAGGCTCCACGCCGGGCACGCCCGTCAGCCGGGCGCATGCATGGCAACTGGTAACCGCCAAGACGGTCCTTGGCACGGACCTCCGCCTTACCTTGGGGCGCGTGACGCAGGAGCAATCGCTGGCTAAACTAGATCCCGATACCGGCCTGCAATACTATCAGGGACCCAGCCGCAACCGGTATCTGACGGCCGCCGCCCGCCGCTATTTCCGCGGGGCGCTGCTGCAAGCTTCGGTGTCGAAGGCCGATGCGCGCGATCTGGCCGGCGGACTACCCGTGCCGGAAGCGCCTCGCACCATCTTCGATATCCTGGGCACGCTGGATCGTTTGCCTTTTCATTTGCAGGCGCGCGCCGAGTACGAACAGGTGGGGCGCAAGCCGCTGGGCGGCAGTTTCGTGAGCGTCCCCCTGCGGGAGCTCCGCGGCGCGCTGGTGCGCGCATTCCACAACGGCACGATGACGGCCGGCATCAACTGTATGTGGGCCCGCGGCTATACCGGTCAGACCATGGAGGTGCTGGCAGCGGCCGGCGAAGCCGCGCCGTTCGATCAGGTAGTGGGCGTGCGGCTGCCATCGTATGTCAGCGCGTCGTACACGTACCGCTTCCGGTAAATGGTTGTACACCTCATGTCCGACGATGTGAATTACCTGGCGCGCGAGCATCCGCTGGCGTTCGCGGCGTCGGGAGGCTGTCCTATTCGAAGACGAATCGGGGAGCCAACTTCACCAGCTTGAGCACCCTGTAAACGGCGATGTTGACGCCGCGCAAGGCGATTTTAACGGCTTTCCCGTCGGCTGCCGAAGCCAGCTTTTCCAGGGCCGCGATTTCTCTTGGATCGATCCGCTGGACCGCCGAGAAATCCACGGCTAGTTGGCCTCGGGCGCTGTCGAGTTTCCCAAAAGTTTCCTGGATGGTCTCGTTCGTTGTCATACGAGCACCTCGACTTCCGGTTGCACCGGCGCACTGACAACCTTCGCCGGGCTTCGCCCGTAATAGGCCTTCCAAAACAGCTCAACCAATTCACTGATCAGAGGCATGCGAGGGTTCGTCAGCCAGGAAGGATCGTCGAAGGCAATTCTGGCCAAATCAGGGAGCGCCCGCTCGAATTCTTCTTTCGAGATTCCCAGATCGGCGATGGAACGCGGCACCTGCAATTGATCGAGTAACCGTTCGGTGGCGGTGATGAGGTTCCGCACCTTTTCCTCGATGGTGTGCCCGTCCAGACCCAGCAGGTCCGCCATCATGGCGTATTTCTTGTGCGCGACATACGCCCGCTGGTTCGGTGACGGGCGGAACTTTGTGGGCACCGCTGCGTTATACGCGATCACATGCGGCAGCATGAGTGCGTTGGCGCGCCCGTGCGCTACGCCGAACCGCGCGCCAAAGGCGTGCGCCAAGGCGTGATTGACGCCCACGGAGGCGTTCGAGAAAGCCAGGGCGGCAATGCAGGCGGCATTGTGCACCATGCTGCGCGCCTGTTCATCGCGGGGATTCTCATAAGCGATGGGCAGGTACTTGAACACCATGCGAACGGCTTGCATGGCGTGGGAATCGGTATAAGGTGAAGCGTAAACCGAAACGCCGGCCTCCAGCGCATGGGTCAGACAGTCGATGCCGGTGTCCGCGGTCAGGCCTTTGGGCATGGACATGACGAACTGCGGATCGACGATGGCCACATCCGGACTAAGGGAGTAGTCGGCGAGCGTGACTTTGCGCCCGCGCGCTTTGTCTGTGAGGACGGCGAACGGAGTGACCTCGCTCCCGGTGCCGCTGGTAGTGGAGATGGCGATCAGCCGCGCCTGATTCGTCTTTTTGGTGGGGAATTGAACCACGCGCTTGCGTATATCCAGGAACGGCGCGGCCAACTCGTCTAAGTCGGCCTCCGGGAACTCATACTTGAGCTTCATGAGCTTGGCCGCGTCGATCACAGACCCGCCGCCCAGCGCGACGATTTGGTCGACAGCGTAGGAATTGAGCGCCTCTACACCGTGCATGACGACCTGGACTTCGGGTTCCGCATCGGGAATCCGCAGGATCCGGACCAGGGTATCGGGCGGAAGCGCGCGCCTGACAATGTCCACATGGCCGATTTGCTCCAGAGCCGCGTTGGTCACGATCAGGGTGGAGCGCGACGGAAATTCGCGCAGGTTCTCGACGGCTTTCATGTCGAAATAGATTTGGTTGGGAACGCGGAACCACATATGCGCCTGTCTCCTTTGGGCTACCCGTTTGATGTTCAGGTAATGAAACACATTCACGTTATCCATCGTGCTGTTGCCGCCGCCGGTCCCGCAGCCGAATGAAAAGGTAGGTACCAGGTCGTTGTAGACGGCGCCGAGCGCCCCGATGGACCCCGGCGAATTCACGATGACGCGTCCCGCGTTCATGATCTCGCTGAACTGCCGGATGATCTCGTCGTCGCGCGAGAAAATGACCGCCGTATGTCCCAGGCCGCCGAGATGATTCACGTCCATACACAGCTTGAGCGCCTCATCCACGGAGTGCGCCCGGCACACCGCCAGCACCGGGAACAGCTTCTCCACCGACAGGGGATAGTCGCGGCCCACGCCTTTTATCGGCGCAATCAGGAGCTTGGTGTGCGGCTTGACCTTCAAGCCGATCATGCGGGCGATATCGGTGGCCTTCTGCCCGATTGCCATGGGCTGCATTTGTCCCTTTACGGGATCGATGACGGTGTGCCCGAGAATTTCCGTCTCGGACTCGCTGCAGATATGCACGCCCAACTCGGCGAACTTCCTCAGCGCGCGGTCGTAGATCTCGTCGTCGATGACCACGGTCTGCTCCGATGCGCAGATGGTGCCGTTGTCGAAAGTTTTAGAGGTGATGATATCCACCACGGCCATGTCGAGATCCGCCGTCTTCTCCAGATAGACGGGCGTATTGCCCGACCCGACACCAAGCGCCGGCTTGCCGGAACTATAGGCCGCCCTGGACGCGCCACGGCCACCGGTAGCATCCACCAGGCGGACGTCTTTATGCCGCATCAGGTAAGCGTTGTCGGAAAGAGTAGGCGATGCCACGCACGTGAAGACGCCTTCCGGCGCGCCGTGCTTCACCGCCGCTTCATACATGATGCGCATGGCCTCGGCGCAGCACCGCCAGGCGTTCGGATGGGGGCTGAAAACCATCGCGTTGCGCGTCTTGATCGCCATGATGCATTTGAACAGGACCGTGGAGGTGGGGTTCGTAATCGGCGTAAGCGAGAAGATGACGCCGATCGGCTCGGCCACTTCCACCAGGCCGCTCTCCGAGAACTCGCGAATAACGCCGACGGTACGCTTGTCCTTTACGTAGTTGTAGACGAACTCGGTGGCCACCATGTTCTTCATGGCCTTGTCTTCCATGACCCCTAGCCGGGTTTCCTCGACCGCCAGGCGGGCCAGGTGCTGGGCCTGTTCGAGCCCGGCCAGCACCATGGGTTTGACGATGCGATCGACGTCCTCTTGCGAGTATTGAGTGAACACGGCGGCCGCCGTGCGGGCCTGGCCGACCAGTCCTTCCAGGTAGGCAATCCGTTCTTCACTGGGGGGCGCTATGTTCTCTGGCATGTTTTCCTCCTTGAGATCGCGGCGCGCGGTTATAAATAAAATAGGATTATAGCATCTGTAAATAACCTTTTTAATGGACCGGCTCCCCGCGCCCGCATGGTTGCCCTGCCCGGCGTGGTATCTTCGTCGTAACGCCGCGATTTTTGGGGTGGCCTATAGCGATGGAACACTTCGACGTACTGATCATGGGTGCGGGCTTGTCCGGCATCGACGCCGCCCATCACCTGCAGAAACTTTGCCCGCGCAAGAGCTACATCATCCTCGAGCAACGCGAGCGGATTGGCGGCACTTGGGACCTGTTCCGCTATCCCGGCATCCGTTCGGATTCGGACATGCTCACCATGGGCTATTCGTTCCGCCCCTGGACCAGTCCGAAGGCCATTTCCCCGGGAGACGACATCCGCGATTACATCACGGCCACCGCGCGCGACGAAGGCATCGACCGCCACATCCGCTTCCGCCACCGGATTCGGCGCGCGGCGTGGTCTTCGACGGAGGCGAAATGGACAGTCGAGGCTGAGCGCACCGCGTCCGACGGGCGCGAGGAACCGGTCACCCTCACCTGCAACTTCCTGTTTTCCTGTGCGGGCTATTACCGCTATTCCGCGGGCTACATGCCGGAGTTTCCGGATATCGGCCGTTTCCAGGGCCGTGTGGTGCATCCGCAAGCCTGGCCCGAGAACCTCGACTATGCCGGCAAGCGCGTGGTCATCATCGGCAGCGGCGCCACCGCCGTGACCCTCCTGCCGGCCATGGCCAAGACCGCCGGCCACGTCACGATGCTGCAGCGCTCGCCCACCTATATAGTTTCCATGCCCGAGCAGGATAAGATCGCTAATGCGCTGCGCCGGGTGCTGCCCGCGATGTGGGCCTACAGGCTGAGCCGATGGAAGAACGTGGCCCTCATGATCTACGTCTACCAGTTGGCGCAGCACTTCCCGAATTATGTGAAAAACGGCATCCTCAAACAGGTACAAAGCGAATTGGGTCCCGAGTACGACGTGGCCACCCACTTCAGCCCGCGCTACAATCCGTGGACGCAGCGGCTCTGCCTGGTGCCTGATTCGGATATGTTCAAGGCTATCAAGGCGGGCCGCGCCAGTGTCGTCACGGATCACATCGCTACCTTCACCGAAAAGGGCATCCGCCTGCAATCCGGCCGGGAATTGGAGGCCGACATCGTGGTAACGGCCACCGGGTTGGTGCTCGAAGCTTGCGGCGGGGCCGAACTGACTGTCGATGGGCGCAATGTGGATCTGAGCCAGACTCTGGCTTACAAGGGCGTGATGGTCTCCGGCGTGCCGAACCTGGCCTCCGTGTTCGGCTACACGAACGCCTCGTGGACGCTCAAAGCCGACTTGATCTGCGGCTATGTGTGCCGGCTGTTGAATACCATGGACCGGAAAGGCATGCGCCAGGCCACGCCCCGAAACCGCGGCGAGACCGCCGTAGCCCCGTTCGTGGAGAAGTTCACGCCGGGTTACATCGAGCGCGCGCTGGCGAGTTGGCCGAAGCAGGGCGCCAAGTCGCCGTGGCGCGTTTATCAGAACTACATTCGCGACACCATCAGCCTGAAATGGAGCCCGGTGGAGAACGACGCATTGGAGTTCTCCAAGCCGCCGGAAGTGCCGTCGCAGTCCGCGCTCCGCGAACTCATCGAAGCGAAGTAGCGCCACCGGAGCCACGCGCCTGCCGGGCGCGCGACCCGGCTAATTTATAATCAGGCGTATGGCCGCCGTTCCCGTGCCGTGCGCGAAATTCCGAACTCATCGCCCAAACCTGCCGCCGTCTTAAACTTGTCACGCCACATCTGCGCGAAGGCAGCTTCCAGATGACGCGTGCACCTGCGGCAGTCAAACAACGGCGCCGATAACCGGTTCGTTTGAAGCCTTTCTCGAATGGCCGCCAGCCGGGCGGGTTCGTGCGCCAACTGCGCCGCCAACGTCGCATAATCCGACAGGCTGTGCGTTACCAGTTCCGGCAGCCCCACCGCGTGCAAGAGGCTTCCCGCCACGCGGGACGCGAACGTCTCCCCCGCGCATGTGATCGCCGGGCAACCCGCCCAGAGCGCATCACTCGCCAGAGTGTGGGCGTTGTAAGGCAAGGTGTCCAGAAAGACATCCGCCATCCGTAGCCGGGCCAGATGTTCCGGGTTGGGCAAGGACGGCGCGAACACCAATCGCTGCGCGCCGCCGGCCAGCCGTGCCTGCGCCTCTCTTTGCAGGTTTCGCACCATTTCATCATTCGAGGCAAGGAGCCACAGCACGCTGCCGGGAACATCATCCAGCAGCCGCATCCAGATCTGAAATATGGCCGGGGTCAGCTTATAGGAGGCGTTGAAGCAGCAAAACACGAATCCGGTTTCCGGCAATCCACATTCCGCGCGGCTGCTCACGCGGTCCGCAATCCGGCGTGTGGAATCGTTCACCTGGTAGCAATCCGGCAGATATACCACCTTTTCAGAAAAGAACGGTTGCTGGTCCTCGGGAATGACAAACCGATCCGCGATGATGTAGTCCACCGCGGGGCTTCCCGTGGTTCCCGGATAGCCAAGATAGCTCGCCTGGATGGGCGCGGGCCGCAGCGCCAGGATTCCCGGCCGCGCGTTGCTCGTGTAGCCTTTCAGGTCCACCAGGATATCGACGCCATCGCCGGCGATCCGCGCGGCCGCCTCAGCGTGGGATGCCTTCTCCAGATCCACGAAATCGTCGAAACCCGCGATCAGACGCCGACGCATGGCGCTTCCGTCGTTGGCGCCATAGGAATAACCGATCACTCGAAAGCGTTTCCGGTCATGCAGCGTGAATAGCTCCGCCGTCAGATGCGCCGTGGCGTGTTCCTGGAAGTCCGCCGACAGGTACCCGAGAGTGATCTTGCCGGCCGCGTGCGGCTGATTCCGCGCCATCCCCGGCTGGGATCGCCCGGTATCCAAGTGCTCGGCGGCCCATTTTTGCGCGCACAACCACTGTTGCCGGGCGGTCGTTTCGAGCGACAGGAACACGAAGGGGTTCACGGAGACCGACTGCGACTCGACCAGATCGATCAACTGGCGAGTGAGTTCCTCGACGCGGCTCCAATCGCACAAGGATTTCATCTCCTGCACTAGCTGGGCGATAGCTTCGGCATACCGCGGGTTCAGCGAGACCGCGGTCTGAAAGCAGGTCACCGCCTCGGTGAGCCGCCCCAGATGGCGGAGGGCGCTCCCCAGGTTGCGATGCGCCACTGCGTAGCCCGGCGACAGGCCGATAGCTTTCCGGTAGGAGCACACGCTCTCCTCCAGGGAGCCGGCAATCTGCAAAGCATTGCCCAGATTGTTGTGCGCTTCCGCGAAGTCCGGCGCGATCTGAACGGCGCGGCGATACTCCGCGATGGCCTCCGGGGTGCGGCCTTCCTCCATCAGCACATTGCCCAGGTCGTTGCGGGCTGCCGCGAAATCAGGTGCGGCCTGGGCAGCTTTGCCGAACCAGCGCATAGCAGCCTCACGGTTTCCATTGCGGTAGGCGATAAGGCCGCACAAATGGAGCGCGCCCGCGTGCGCCGGTTCAGTGGATAGAATCCGCGCGCAGAGAGCGGCCGCATCGGGCAAACGGCCGCTATTGTACAAGTCACCCGCCAGTTCGAGGGCCTCGGCGATGGTGACGGCGCGGGACACGATCAAGCCGAGTATACCCGACAGACAATGCAGAGTATTTGGTAGTCCGAGCATCGCGCCGTACACTGTCCGTATGTCTGTCGTGCGAGCGCTCTGCACGGCTATGGTTCTACCTGGATTGAGGTTCCTCTCGGCGCCATAGCGCCCCACAAGCGCCCGTGGCGCCTTTGCCCCGGACTACGATCGGGTTACCGGACTGTAATTGTCAGAGGAGAGTCGGGCAGCGTGTAGACCACTTCGCCGTCGAGCAGCGTCATCAGGCATTTCAGGTCTTTGATTTGGCCGGTAGGGATGGCGTAGAGGTCGCGGTCCCAGATGGCCATGTCGCCTTTCTTGCCCACCTCGAGGGTGCCGATTTTGTCCTCCAGGAACATCTGCCGCGCGCCCCAGGCGGTGTAACTGCGAAGGGCGATGTGGATGTCCACGGCTTCCGCCATTCCGAAGGGATGTAGGCCGTAAGCGCCTTTGGCGGTTTGGCGCGCGATTGCGGCCCAGAGACCGTAGCGCGCAGCAACCGGGGTGACGTAGTAGTCCGACCCGCCGGACCAGAGGATACCTCGGGATTGCAGCGTCTTGAAAGGCTCCAGGCGCTGGCCGCGTTTGGGACCGTAGTTGCCTGCGTAGATATCTCCGATCCACCAGAGGAATTCGGGCTGCATTTCCGGGTAGCCGGCATCGTATTTCTTCTGCAGGTTGGCCATCACGTCGAGGGCGTGTGGCGTGGGCAGGTTGGCGTGGATGATGCTGTGCCGCAGGCCGGGGTGCGGCTGCTCCCGCTCGACGAGAGCGTAGGTGTCGACGACCCAGTCCATGGCGCGGTCGCCGACGGCATGCGTGCCGACGGGGATGCCGTTTTGGTGGAACAGGCGCACCATCTCTTGATATACAGAGGGATCGGTTTGCGGGTAGCCGCGATTACCTGTGCCCGCACGGGTGACGTCTGGATCTTTGGCGTTACGCAGCCAGTCGTCGTAGACCCAGCCGGTCCGGGCGCCACCGGAGCCGTCCATGAAGATCTTGGCGCCGCAGGAGAGCAGGCGGTCGCCGCCGAGACTGGTTGGCAGGCGGGGAACGGAGTTGATTTCGGCTAGCGCTTTCCGCGCCGACTCCAACGTCGAACCGGCGTGCCAAAGGACGCAGATGCGCTCCTTGAGCTGGCCCTGATCGAGGAGGGATTTGTAGGCATCCCAGTGGATCTGGTGGATATCCGGATCTTTGACGGCGGTCATGCCTTCGCTATGCAGCACCTGTTGGATGTGCAGAATGCCCTGGCGCATCTGTTCGGGGGTGGTAGGCGGAATCAGGCTGATGACCGGCGCCATGGCCGTGTCTTCTTTCAGGATGCCTGTCGGGTGGCCATGGGGGTCCCGGTCGATGGTCCCTGCTACGGGGTCGGGTGTGGCGTCCGTAATGTGTGCCAGCTTGAGAGCCAGCGAGTTGGCGACCCCGTAATGGCCGGTGGTATGTATCAGCCAGACTGGATTGGCAGGCGCGACGGCGTCGAGATCGGCCGCGGTGACGTAACGCCGTTCGGCGAGTTTGCCCTCGTCCCAGCCGGCGCCTGTGACCCAATCGCCAGGCTTGACGAGCGCGATCTTGGCTTTTACGCGGGTGACGATTTCAGATACCGAAGCGGCATCTGAGAGCTTGACGCCGAAGAGTTCCTCGACGCCTCCGTCTCCGATGTGGGCATGTGTGTCGATGAGGCCGGGAGTGGCGGTGTGACCGTGAAGGTCGATGATGCGGGCGCCGGGAGCGTTGCGTTCGAATTCCAGAACTTCGGCGTCGGTGCCGACTTTTACAATAATGCCGTGACGGATAGCGAGAGCCTGGGCTACCGAGTCCCGGGCATCCACGGTGAGGATGTGGCCGTGAAGCAGGATCAGGTCGGTGACGTTTTGCGCGGGAAGGATTTGAGCTAGTCTCAGGGCGGCGAGCAGGGCGCTGGCCGCAGCCAGTTTGCGGTGCGCAGGCATCGTGGGAGCACTATATATCCTACATCCAACGTTGCGAAGGATGTTTCTCGATACTCAAGGAGGCAGAACCTCCTGGCGGCCGCGTGGCACTTCCAAGTGCAGCGAAGGCTATCGAAAGAGAACGTTGCCCTTCGCATTTACGCCGGTTAATCTGGATGAGTATTCTCCTTGGTTAATACGAGAATTTGGTGATCGTTCCGAGCGTGGCGTCTCTAACTTCCTTGCAGCCCGCCTGGCTTAGGCCGCGCGGGCTTTTTTTTGCTCTGTCGTAGGGTAGCTATCGAGCCGGCGGGGGAAACAGAAACGGGGCGGATGCGTTCGCCGTGATACACCCTCACTGGCCGGCCTCCGGCGGAAATGGGAACCGTGATCGTACGGCCAGCACCTGATCGTGCTCCTCGCCTTGTTTCGCTCCGCTGTAGAAGCCTACGGTGGCGTTCAGCCGGATGAAATAAGCTTCGCCCTGGCTGGCCGGGTACCGGCCCTCGTTACCGTCCGCGCCGCCGCCGGCCACCATCTCACCCTTACCTCGCAGCACGTAATAAACTTCCTCTTCCATCTCATGGTGATGCGGAATATTCGTTCCTCCCGGTGCGAAATCCATAAGGAACAGACTCACCATCTGGCTGGCGGCCGCGAGTTTGTCCCGGCGGCTCGCGGTGGTTCCCATCAGCAGTTTAAACCGGCAATCCGGCCCATGCCCTGACAGTGTTTGCAGGTCCACGTCGTCCGCATTCGCCAGCATCAGGCGCGGTGTTGGCGCAACGGTCACTCCCCGTGGAATGCGGAAACCCATCACTAACACGCGCAGCGGATCGCCGGATGAATTAGTAATGCCGTGTTTGACGCCCGGCGGAAGATAGGCGAAGTCGTTCCGGCGAATGGCCGCCTGCTGGCTGCCGTAGACCAAAGCTCCCTGGCCCGCCAGCACGAAATAGATCTGCTCCTCGGCCGCATAACTGACGATCGCGCTCGATCCTCCGTGGACGGCCGTGAACAGGCCGTAGCGGGCAATGCTTTTCAACTGACTCCCCTGAGCGTCGCCCGCGCCAAATAGCGGCTGGTAGGAGACGCCCGCCGCGCGGGCCGTGAGATCGTCCGGTTGTGGTGCAGTGCCTGCAAGCGACCGCCGCAGGAACGTCGGGTCGGCGCCCGGCAGGCTGCCCGCGGCCAGCACCAGGAATGTCATCAGACGGAGCGGCGGTCTGGTGATTGGTGACATAGTACGGCCTTGCCGTTCTCATCATAGTGCAGCTGCGGGCTTCCCGGCGATCGGTGTGCGGCTGACCCATTTGGCCGCCGATTTGGCGCCATTTAATCCGATATAGGAGTCTTTAGGTCTGATAGCCTTTATTCATCCGGGAGATACATGTACTATGAGAGGCACAGCCATGGGCATAAACATCGGTCTGGATATCGGCGCCATCAGCCTGAAACTGGCCGCCATCGGCCAGCCGGCAGACCGCGCCATTTTAGATCCGCTCTGTGCCTCCGGCCGGCCCTTCCGCATGGCCGCCGGGTCAATGCCCCTGCTGCTGTCGGAGTACCGCCGTATCTCCGGCAGTCCCATCCAGTCCGCTTACGATCTGCTGCACGAGTTTTACGATGTGGTGCCCGAACATCGCGTGGAGGGTATTCGCGTAACGGGCTCGGGCAGCCGCGCCATCGCCAAGATCCTGGGCCTCTACTTCGAGAACGAATTCAAAGCCATCGCGCGTATGATTGCGCAATATCATCCCGAGGCGCATACCATTTTCGAAATCGGCGGTGAAAGCTCCAGGTACATACGCCTGGAAAAACAGACGATCCTCGATTACGACCGCAGCGGCGAGTGCGCGGCGGGCACCGGATCGTTTCTGGACCAGCAGGCGCTGCGCATGCGGCACAGGGTGGAAGAGGTCGGCGAGCTGGTGGCGCATGCGGGTTGCGCGGCCCGCGTCGCGGGGCGCTGCTCGGTATTCGCCAAAAGCGACATGATTCACGCGCAACAAAAAGGCTATGCGCCCGCCGAGATCCTGCGCGGGCTATGTGATGCTGTGGCGCGTAACTTCAAGTGCAGCGTGGTGAAAGGCCGGCCGGTGGAAGCGCCGGTGGCGCTGCTGGGCGCCGTATCCCAAAACGCCGGCGTCACGGCCGCCCTGCGGGAAGCCTTCGCGCTCGACCACAGCCAGTTGTTCGTGCCCGAATACTACGCCTGGTGCGGCGCCATCGGCGCGGCCCTGCTGGAAGCCGAGGAGCCGCGTAAGCGCTCCATGCGCGATATCCATAGGCTCAATCAACACGAAGGCGAGGAGCGCCTCGACGACACCACGCCCCTATCCATGGCCAACGTGGTGCTGTTGCGCCACCACGTGGGAACCTACCTGGCGCCGCCGAACGGCGAAGCCATCCCCGCATACCTGGGCATCGACGTGGGCTCCGTCTCCACCAACCTAGTGGCGATCGACGATACCGGAGCGGTGGTCCACGATATCTACCTGCGCACCGCGGGCCGTCCGATCGAAGCCGTGCAGCAGGGATTGAACGAGCTGGAAAGCTTGTGGGGCAAGCGCCTCGATATCCGCGGCGTGGGCACTACGGGATCGGGCCGCGAACTGATCGCCGAGTTCGCGGGCGCCGATGTGGTAAACGACGAAATCACCGCGCACAAAACCGGCGCAAACCATGTCAGCCATACGATGGGCGGCCAGCCGGTGGATACCATCTTCGAGATTGGGGGCCAGGATTCCAAGTTCATCTCTATCGAGAACGGCATCGTCGTGGACTTCGCCATGAACGAAGCATGCGCCGCCGGGACCGGATCGTTCCTGGAAGAACAGGCCGATAAACTGGGCATCGGCATCAAGGGCGAGTTCGCCCGTCTGGCCCTATCCGCGCCATCGCCTACGCGTCTGGGCGAGCGTTGCACCGTCTTCATGGAGCGCGATGTTACCGGTTGGCTGCACAGAGGCGAAGCCCTGCCCAACATCGTAGCCGGCCTGGCATATTCGATCGCGTTGAATTATCTGAACCGGGTCGTGCGCGGGCGGCACATCGGCGACGTCATTTACTTTCAGGGCGGCACGGCTTACAACGACGCCGTAGCCGCGGCCTTCTCCGGGCTGCTCGGTAAGCGCATCACGGTGCCGCCCTATAACGGTGTGATGGGCGCCATCGGCATGGCGCTCATCGCCCGGCAGTGGCACGCGGCCACTGGTGCGCACAGTCGTTTCCGCGGCTATCATCTCGACCGCCTGCATTTGTCCTCCCGCGATTTCATCTGCCGCGCCTGCTCCAATCTGTGCGACATCAAGGAATTCACCATCGAAGGGCAGAAGAGTTATTGGGGCGATAAGTGTTCCGACAAATTCCGCAAGCCCTCCACAACGGGCCGCCAGCCGGTGATCGAAAATCTGCTGGCCTGCCGCGAGAAGATCATCGAAGATCTATCCGTGCCCGCGCCATCCGGCCGATTGCGGGTGGGCATCCCGCGCGCCATGTCGACGTTAGACCGCTATCCTTTCTGGCAACGCTATTTCGCGGAATTGGGGATGGCCACGGTGCTATCGCCCGCCACCGATCCGCGGATCGCGGCCGCCGGCGTGGAAATGGCAGTCGCGCAGCCCTGTTACCCGGTGCAGGTGGCCCATGGCCACGTGCACGCCCTGGCCGGCATGGGAGTCGATTACATCCTGGTTCCCAATATCGCCGATTCGGAGGCCGATACCAGCGATTGCCCCGCGCATTACTGCCCCTGGAACCAGACGCTGCCGTACGTTCTGCGCGTGGCGCCCGGGCTGGCGGACTGCGCCGTAAAATTCCTGATTCCTACCCTGCATTTTCAATTGGGGCCGGCGCAGATCAAGCGCGCGCTGGCCGAATGCATGCAGCCGCTGGGGGTGGCCCGCCGCGCCAGCGATCGCGCCGTGGACGCCGCTTATGGCGCGCAGAACCAGTTCCAGGATCGCTTGCTGGAGTTGGGCCGGCGTGCCCTTCGCATACTGGAAGAGACCGGCGAGCCGGGTTTGGTGCTGGCGGGGCGCGGCTACAACATCTATGACCGCGGCATCAACTGCGACATACCCCACAAACTCCGCCACCGCTACGGCGCCAATGTGATTCCGCTGGATTTCCTGGTTACCGGCCGGGAACCCATGGCCGGCCTGCATGAAAATATGTACTGGGCTTCGGGACGCAAGATTCTGCAAGCCGCCCATGTGGCTGCATCGCGCGCCAATTTGCACATGATTTACCTGACGAACTTCAAGTGCGGCCCGGATTCGTACATCAAGCACTTCGCCCGGGAGGCCGCCGGAGCGCCTCTCCTGGTGCTGCAATTTGACGGGCACGGCAACGATGCCGGATACATGACGCGCTGCGAAGCGTATCTCGATAGCAAGGGGATTCTGCGATGCTACAAACCTGCGCCGGCCCAGTCCAAAGAACTGACGGCCACGGTTCACTAACGCTGGCCGGCAAAAGAATCTACATCCCGCCCATGGCTTACGGCAGCGCACAAGCTTTCGCCGCCGCTTTCCGCGCGGTGGGTCTGGATGCCGGGCCGACGCCGCCTTCCGACCATCGCACGTGCGAACTGGGGGCGCGTTACACGTCCGGCGACGAATGCTATCCGGCCAAGGTAACGGTCGGCGATTTCATGAAGGTGCTGGAAGCGCCCGGGGCTGATCCGCGGCGCACGGTGTTCTTCATGCCCACCGCGCAGGGCCCTTGCCGCTTCGGACAGTATTCGCCGTACCTGCGGCACGTCCTGGATATCCACGGCTATGGCGATACGCAGGTGCTATCGCCCTCCAGCAATAACGCCTACAGCGGCTTGGGAGAAGCCGCGGCCCCCTTCATGCGCACCGGATGGCGTGCGCTGCTGGCGGCCGATATCCTGCAAAAGTTGCTGTTCCAGTATCGCCCCCACGAATTGGAAACCGGCCGGACCGAACAGGTCTACCAGATTTCCCTCGACGATGTTTGTAAAACGATTGAATCCACGCCGGTGAAGCCCGCCGTGCAACTCGCGGCGCTGCACGACGCCCTGATGCGGGCGCGCGAACGGTTCCGCGGCATCCCCGGACGGCGGGACCGCGCCACGCCATTGATCGGCATCGTGGGCGAAATCTTCTGCCGGTTGAATACCTTCTCCAACGAGAACCTGGTGCGCCGGTTGGAAGAATATCGCGCGGAAGCCTGGCTCTCCGACATTGTGGAATGGATCTGGTACACCGATTCCGAACACTTCCGTAAACTCAAGCTCACTGGCCGTCTGTGGACTCGCGAAGCGTTGGACGCCTGGCTGCGCCACCATGTGCAGAAGCGCGATGAGCACGCCCTGTTGGAGCTCTTCCGCCAGGATTTCGCCGGCTACGAAGAGCCGGATATCTACGAGATCCTGGAATGCGCGCGGCCGTATCTGCCAGGGGAAGGTGCCTTCGGCGAGATGGTGCTGAACGTCGGCAAAATCGTCTACCTGGCGGGCAAGGGCGCCGACGGCATCATCGACATCAGTCCATTCACCTGCATGAACGGCATCGTGTGCGAGGCCATTTATCCGCGCCTCAGCCGCGATCTGGGCGGCATCCCCATCCGCAACTTCTATTTCGACGGCACCCAAACGGATCTGGACCGGGACTTAGGCGTTTACATGGAACTGGCGCGCGGGTACCAAAAGCGGAAGCCGTGGACGCGAAGTTGGCCGAAGTGGCCTGCAGAGTAAGCTTCTTACCGATTTTGTCCGTCGGGCGGCGGCAAATGCTTTTAGAGATAATAGAGCTTAAGGCCCTATTATCTTGCCACAACGACTCGCCCAAAAACTGGTCCTCTCGCTGACCCTCATTGTCGTCGTGATCAGCGCCATCTCCGGGCTGGTCACGGTGAAAACCGAGCAGCGGCACTTGTTGAACGCCATGATTACGGGTGCGGACCAGCTTTCTAAAAGCATCACCAGCGCTACCTGGCATGCCATGCTGGACGACCATCGCGGCGCGGCCTACGAAGTAATGCAGACCATCGCTAGCAAGCAGGGCATCGACCGCATCCGCATGTTCAACCGCACCGGCCGTCTGATGTTCTCGACGGTCCCGCGCGAGGAGGGCGGCGCCGATCCTCGCGCGGAAGCCTGCGCGGGCTGCCACGACACATTGCCGCCGCGCGATAAGATGAGCGTCTCCAGCCGCATCCGCATCTCCAGCGGGCCCGATGGCCGGCGGAACCTGGCCATGGTCACTCCGATCTCCAACGAACCGGCTTGCAGCCAGGCGGCCTGTCATGCCCACCCGGCGGCCGTGCGGGTCCTGGGGGTGCTCGATTTACAGCTCAATCTGGATTCGGCGGACCGCCAGATCACCCAAGTCAAGCTGGGGGTATTCGCCGTGACGGGAATTGAGATTCTGCTGATCGGCATCTTCATTTTCTTTTTCACCCGGCGCTTCGTGGGCGTACCCATCCAGAAACTGATCGCAGGCACCAAAGCGGTCAGCGCCATGGAACTGGATAAACCTATCGATATCGTCCATACCAGCGAGGAACTGGACCATCTGGCACGATCGTTCAATACCATGCGCGACCGGTTGCGGCAGGCGATGGACGAGATCAACCAGTTCACCGCCAAATTGGAAACCAAGGTGGCCGAGCGCACGGCCGAGCTGGGCGCCGCGCACCAGAAATTGCGGCAGACCGACCGCCTGGCTTCGCTGGGCCAACTGGCGGCCAGCGTGGCGCACGAAATCAACAATCCTGTTTCCGGGGTATTGAATCTCTCGATGTTGATGCAGCGGATCTTGACAGAAGATGGCATCCCGCGGGAGAGAGTACCGGAATTCCGGAAATATCTCGCGCAGGTAGTGCAGGAGACCTCGCGGGTGGGCCGGATCGTCTCGGACCTGTTGGCATTCTCGAGACGGTCGAAGCCGCAGCGGGCCGAGGCGGATCTGAATCGCATCGTGAAGACCACTCTGTCGCTCACTGCGCACAAGCTGAAGCTGATGAACGTGGCGGTGGATACGGAATTGGCCGACAATCTTCCCGCGGTACGGTGCGATAGTTCTCAGATCCAGCAGGTGTTCCTGAATCTGGTGTTGAATGGGGCGGAAGCCACCCGGCCGCGCGACGAGCGCCGGCTGGCGGTGCGCACCCGTCGGGTCCAGGACGGCGCCGCCGTGACGCTCACGGTACAGGACAACGGCGAAGGCGTGCGGCCGGAGAATCTGAGCCGGATCTTCGATCCATTCTTCACCACCAAGCCGGAAGGCAAGGGAGTGGGGCTGGGACTGGCCGTTTCCTATGGGATCGTGGAAGCGCACGGCGGCGATATCGCGGTGGACAGCCAGCCGGGCGAAGGGGCCACCTTTACCGTCACCCTGCCGGTCACGGGACACTCGCAGGAGTCGGCGCTTACGTCGGCAGGAGCGGAATGGACATGAAGACGCGATGGGAAATCCTGACGGTGGATGATGACGAGGTGATGTGCGAATCGCTGGCCGCCTGGTTACGCGAGGACGGCTACGCGGTGGATACGGCGTCATCCGGCAGGGAGGCTATCGAAAAGGCCGCCGTCAAGGACTACGCGATATTCTTCATTGACCTGAAGATGCCCGGAGGCATGGATGGCATTGAGACCATGATGGAGATCCGGCGCATGCATGCGGAGGCCTCCATCATCATCATTACGGCGTACGCCACGGTGGACACCGCCATCACCGCGATGAAGGAGGGCGCGCAGGAGTATATCGTCAAACCGTGCAATCCGGAGGAAATCTCCTTGCTGGTGGGCCGCATCATCAAGGTCAAGAATCTGCAGCGCGAGAACACCATCCTGCGCAAGAAGCTCAGCCGCCAGTACCGCTACGGCGACATTATCAGCAAGAACGCCCGCATGCGCGAGATTTTGGACCTGGCGCGGGAGATCGCCAGCCTCCGCAGCACGGTGCTGATCCGCGGGGAGAGCGGCACAGGCAAGGAACTTATTGCGCGGGCCATACACAATTCAGGCGGCCGCGCGGCCAAACCCTTCGTAGCCGTTTCCTGCGCGGCGCTGGCGGAGACGCTGCTCGAAAGCGAGCTGTTCGGTCATGAGAAGGGATCGTTCACGGGCGCGGTGTCGCAGAAGAAAGGCAAGTTCGAGTTGGCGGATGGCGGCACCATCTTCCTGGACGAAATCGGCGACATCTCGCCGAAGCTGCAAGCCGATTTGTTGCGCGTCCTGCAGGAGCGCTGTTTTTATCGCGTGGGCGGTTCGGAGGAAGTGCGCGTGGACGTGCGGGTGATCGCGGCCACCAATCGCGATTTGCAGCAGGCCGTGGAGGACCGCGAGTTCCGCGACGATCTATATTACCGGCTGAACGTGATCGAGATCCGGCTGCCGCCGCTGCGCGAGCGGCGCGACGATATCCCGCTGCTGGCCGCCGATTTTGTGGAGCGCCTGTCGCACGAACTGGGCAAGGACGTGGCCGAGATTTCCGCTGACGCGATGAAACTGCTCATGGACTGCGACTGGTCGGGCAACGTGCGGGAGCTGGAGAACGCCGTGGAGCGGGCCATCGTGACGGCCAAAACGCGGGTGTTGACGGCGGACGATTTCGGATTTCTGACGCGCAAAATGGAAGCCAACGGCAACGGACGTGTTCCAGCAAATGTGACGCTGCAGGAATTGGAGCGCCTGGCTATCGCGGCGGCGATCCAGCGGACCAACGGGAACATCAAGGAAGCCGCGGCGGCGCTCGGAATTGACCGATCGACGCTGTACGAAAAGATCAAAAAGTACGAGATCCCTCGCGTGTGGCGGAACTAACTGCGTCCGTTTTTTACGGCTGCAGGAACATTTCCGAGCAGACCGCGTCCCAGTCGGCTTCGGGGTGGCCCGTGGCGAGATCGTCCATAAGGACGCCGCCATCGGCCATCGTGAGTGCCTGGCTGGTGGGGTCCAGTGCTGATTGCAGACGCTCCGTCTCGCGCGCGATCCAGGGGCGGATCTCCGCGCCGCGCAGGAGATGGCGCGCATCGAACCGGCCGCCATCGGGCTGCACTTTCAGGTACCAGCCGTGCTGTGAGCCACCTGTGGCGACGACTTCGCCATCGAGTGGCGATAGGACCCGCACATCCGCGCCGCGCTTACGCACGTGCCAGGCAGCTCCGTTGGTTTGAATGTGCGCGCCGACGGCAGGCAGTTCGGTAGCCTCCGGATCGGCCACCAGGCGTGCGCCTAGCGCATCGAGCCCCACCGTCACAGTGCCATCCGGCTCGGGATGCGCCCAGGCGTGGCCGCGATGGTAGAAGCGGTCGAGGGGGAAGTTGAGGCCGAAGATGTCAGGCTCACCCGGTCCGGGTGGATGCCTGGCGGCCAGAGCGGCGTGCGTCTGGCACTCGCGGCAGTCGAAAGCCTTATCGCAGGTACGATGCCGGAACTCGCCGGTGAGCTCATGACGGCAGACGCGCCCGCGCGCGGGCAGATCCGGGAAGGTGGCCTGCCAGCAGATAGCTTCCGTGCGGCGGGCCCGGAAATCCTGTACGGCGCGGAAAAGGGACAATCCGACGGTGGCGGAGACTACCGCCAGCACTGAGTAGAAAAGGCCTAGAAAAACGATGTGGCTTAACATGACAGATCCTTTTCCTGGGGAAAGAGCGTCAAATAGCGGAATGACAGGGAATACACAAGAACTCCGTAGGCCGCCACAGCCAGGAAAGTGGCGGTCTCCTGCCAGCTTGGCAGGTAGGTGAGGAAGCGATCGAAAGGCAGCGTGGGCAGCGCCAGCGTTTGAATGGTAAGCACGAAGCGGTTCGTGGCGATTCCCAGGCAGACCAGACCGGCCGCGGAGACCAGCCAGGGTGTACTTTGGCGCAGACGGCGGCGCAGCAGGATCAACGCCGGCAGCAATCCGAAAGCTACGATCTCCACGAAAAGTATCCAGGCGCCAAACGGTTTCCAGGCGTAGAACTGGTGCGCCGCGAAACCTCTCGCCGGCGAAGTGCTGTTGATCCACACCAGCGTGTCGATGGCCTTCAGCAGGATGTAGGCCAGCAGCAGAATTCCTGAAATGCGGCCCAGGAGTGGCAGTACCTCGGGCCGGACCAAAGGCTTGCGGGAGATCTTCGAGACCAGCCATGTGGTGAGCAGAATGAAAGCCGGACCGGCAGCCGCCGCCGAGAGGATGAACAGAAAGAACGTGGACGGCCAGATCGCGAAGCCCTCCCGAAAGGCGAAGGGCCGGGCGCGCAGAACGCCATACAACCCGCCCAGCGATCCCTGGTGGAAGAACGAAAGGAACGTGCCCACTCCAGCCAGCACGGGCATCAACTTGTGCAACTCGAACTCGAAGACCAGGAACGAGGGGACTTGGCGCATTTTGCGGTTCTTCAGAAGAATCGGTATGTATTCGATGAATAACACCGTGAGATAACAACTGATGCAGAAAGTCACTTCGGTGAGCATGGAATGCACGTTGGGATGCCAGAACGTGAACCAGAAGCGCAGTGGCTGCCCTACGTCCACCAGGAGCGCTGCCACGGCACCGCTGTAACAGATGAAGCCGATCACTACGGCGCTGTTGATGACCGCCTTCAGCTCGTTCTTCTTGAAAATGTAAAGCAGAAAGCCGGTGAAGAACGCGCCGGCGCCCAGCGCAATCACCGTGAGATCCAGGAAGATCCAGAGGCCGAAGGCGAAGCGGTTATCCATGTTGGTCTGGTTGAGTCCCTTCACCAGGCAGAGGCCGGCGCCATACAGGCCGAAGGCCAGCAGCGCGCACCAGGGCAGAATCCAAAGCAGGAACTGTCGCGGACTGGACCGGCGGACGCCGCGCGGCATGCGTTGGGTATCCACGTCAGGCATTGGCGGTCTCCTTTCGTTGCTGTGTGGCAGCCTGCCGGACCCACGGCCGCGCGGTGCGGTAGTAGATCTTGGGCTCGGTGCCCAACCGCTCCAGGATGCGGAAAGAATGCCCGTCGCGCGCCAGGCGGGCCACCTCGCTCGCGGCGTCGTCGAGATCGCCGAACACCATGGCGCCGGCCGGGCAGGCTTCCACGCAGGCCGGCACATATTCGCCGGGAAGCAGTTCGCGGCGGCCTGCGGCGGCTGCCCGGTCGCGGGCGGCGTGCAGACGGCCGTGGCAGAAGTTGCACTTCTCGACCACCCCGCGCATACGCGGCGCCACATCTGGATTGAGAGTCTTTTCCATGCCTGGCGGCCACCGCGGATCCCACCAGTTGAAGTAGCGGGCGTGATACGGGCAAGCCGTCATGCAATAGCGGCAACCCAGGCAGCGCTGCGGCATTTGATCCACGATGCCGGTGGCAGGATCCACCTCCACGGCCTCCTGCGGGCAGACCGCGGCGCAAGGCGTGTCCTTTCCGCACTGTTGGCAAAGGATGGGGACGAATGCGGCGCGGCTGTCGGGAAAAGGCGCGCCGTTGGAGATTTGATACACACGCATCCAGGTGATTCCGGTGCGCGGGGTGGCATCCGGGCCTGCCGGTGCGACGTTGTTCTCGACCGCGCAGGCAATCATGCAAGCGCCGCATCCCGTGCAGCGGTCCAGATCGACCGCCATACCGTAGCGCGCCGGTTTGGTCCCTGGTCTGGATGAAGTCGTGTTCATGGTCATGCCCTCCTGATGCTGGCGGGCGAACTCGCGCGCCCTGCCGACTGAATCACGCCGGGCATCACCGCCGCATCGAAAATCACCTGCGCCGTAAATGAATCGCCGGGGATCTTTACGATGGCGCGGCCGCCGTCCGCCAGGCCATGGGCGCGGCCGGTCTCGGGATGCACGGCGGCCGCGATCGCGGAGCGCCGCAAACCGGATTCCCGGTAGAGCTTGCTCATCAGCGGCGAACCGTGCGGCGGTGGACTATCGGCGGAGATGAGGACCAAGGGATATTCGGGAGAAGGGACCGCCGGTGGGTTGGACCAACCGGCCCGCGGCAGGCTCTCCGTCCTGCTGGACCTGATGGGATCATCGAACCAGGCAGCGCCCCCCAGCATCGCTTTCCAGAGATCGTCGGCGGAAGCGAAATCGGCAACGCGCGTCGATTTTGCGTCGGCATAAGTGAAGATGGTTCCACGAGCTTCTTTCTTGATGGCCGCCACGCGCTGCTTCAGGATCTCGGAATATGCCGACGGGTCATGCGCCAGCCGAAGAATGAATTCGGCGGGAGCCATGAGCTTGGGTGGTGTCGGGAGCAGTGCGGGTGACAGGCTGAAGCCCGCCACCGTGCAGCCCTCGGGCGTGGGCGCCTCATCGAGCGACTCCAGGTAGACGGGCGCCGGGATCACGTAGTCGGCATGCTGCGCGCAACCATCCAGCCAGGGCGTGAGCGCCACCACCATGGGGTTTTGCGCCAGCTTTCGGGCGACGACATCCCAAGGGAGACTATCGTTCGCCGCAGGTTCTTCGATCAGCAGGACGCGGATCGAATGATCCGGCAGCGCGGCGATATTGGTAGCCGGCATGAAGTCGCGGCGGGGAAGAAAGCCGCCAGGCCGTCCGACGCTGCCGAGGATCTGGTTGATCCGGGCTGCCGCCGCACCACCTCCAATCGCGATGGCCGGCTGGTTGTGGAGCAATATGCGGGCCACGTGGGCGGCCTGGGCGTCGGCATCATCGCCCTGCAGGGCGCGGGCCACGGCAGCGGCGAAGGTCTCTTCGCCACCGGGCGGCAACGGCACCCATACGTCGGCGAGCGATGCCGTGCGCGAGTAAGCCGCCTCGGCCTGAATCAGTTGGAAGCAGCTGCGATTCGCGAGCACCCGGCCGGGGCTCAGCCAGCCATCCAAAACGCGCGCGCCGAAGCTAAGGATGGCGCGCGTATTCTCGAGATCGATGCCGAAGCCGCCGTAAGGCTGTGCGTCCGGAGGCGCGCAGTGAACTGCTTTAGGCAGCCCGGCCAGAAAGCGGCGATAGACCAGCGAGGCCGCCCGGCCGGGCCGGGCATCCAGAATAGCCACGGATTCGCCTGACCCGCATTCGGCGATGGCCGCGGAGACGGACGCCAGTGCATGGTCGATCCCGACAGGTTTGCCCTTCGCCAGCGGCTCGGTTGCCCGGCCGCGGCAGAATGTCAGATGATGTCCCGCCAATCCGGCCGGGCATAACGCGCCGCGGCTGCCTGGATGTCCCGCCACGCCCGCGAGACTCACCGGTTGACCTTCGACGCACCTGGCCCGCACGCCGCATCCCGCCGCGCAGAGCGTGCAGGTGGTGTAGCGAGTGGCGATTTCGCCGTGCCGCGGCCGGGGAACTCCCGGCCAGTTTTCCGTTAGGACGGCGGTATCGTGCAGCAGGGTCCAGGGCACCGGCGTCAAGAGCAGCCCGGCAGCCGACCCGCCCGAGAATCTTAAAAGATCGCGTCGCGTGAATCCCATAAATTCCTCACTTGTGGCAAGCCAGGCAGCTGTTTGCCGCGCCGCGTTGGCGGTGACAGTTCTCGCAGGCATCCATATTCTGAAACTGGGGCGAACCACTGTACGCGCTGATGCGATTGACGCGGGCCGGCCCAAGTGCATCGCTCTGGCCCTGCCTGCCATGGCATTGACGGCAATCCAGGTGTGCCAGCTTGATGTGGAAGACGTGCGAAAAATACACGTTCTCGGGCTGTCGCGTATAAACCTGCCAGGGGATCTCGCGGTTGCGCGTCACATAGCGGTCCATGAAGCGCTTCTCTTCCGCGGTTGTGCCCATAGGCTGTGCGTGGCAGCCGGAACATTTGTCCAATGTCGGGATACCCGTAAAGGTGCCGTCCGCGCGCAGGAAGTGGCAATCATCGCATTTGGCGCCGGCTTTTTCGGCATGGATCTTGTGGCTGAAGGCCACCGGCTGCGGCTCGCGCTGAAACAGCACTGCCGGAAATCCGCCCCAGCCGGCTACCAGGGCTGCCAGCGCTCCCCCCAGAAACAGAATTTGTCCGCGATGTTCTTGAAACATAGTCACCCCGTTAAGCCCCAAAAGAATTCGTGGAACAGGCGCAGCGTTTCTTCGCGGGTGAGTTGCTGGAGCAGGTCCGGGCTGAATACCCCGCCATCATTCATCGCCCTTGCGGCATGACGGGAAAACCGGCAGTCAGCCAGAAAAGCCGACATGCGGTCGATTTCCCGCTCCATCCACGGCAGAATGGCGTCGCCGCAAACCAGGCCGGCGGTTACGGACGGCTGACCTGGCAATTGCGCGCCTTGGAAAAGCCAGCCCATGCCGTAAGGGTCCGCCGTGAGCTTGGCCGGTTTCGCGCGCAGATAAAGATTGGATGCCGTAAGCAGGATCGGGTTGGGAAACACAAGTTCCAGATCCACTCCACGCACCGTGAGCACCGCACTAGGCCGGTGGACACTGGTCTGTGCCAGGAAAGTGATGCTCTCCACGGCGCCAAAGACGCGGGCCAGAAAGGCGTCCAGGCCCAGGTGATAGGAACCACCCTTGGCGGCATCCAGCCACATGTGGTTGGCGGAATACTGCAACCACAGGGGAACCCGGATGCCGCCCACCAAACCGGTGGCCGGCTCTGCGGGCGGATTGGCTGCACCCAGGTAGACGTCGCAGTAGCGGTAAGAGTCGGTGCCGCACCGGCTCAACAGCGGCTCGTGGTACGGAATCAGTCGCGAGACGGCCGATGCGCGGCAGGACTGCGCCAGCGATTCGTGCAGGTACGGACATTGCCGTTTCTGGGAATCTTCAGCATCGCGCTGGTATATGGCGCACTCCCCATAGCGCGGCGAAGAGCAGGTTTCCTGCGCGACATTCCCGGCCATAGGAATCATTCTCCGGACCGCGGATTTCTCGCAGTACTTGACGCGCGTTTCCTGGAAAAAAGGGCAATTCATGGTTTGCGTTTCTCGCCGCCATCCGCCATGGTGATGCCCAGGTTCGTGGAATCGAACGCGTGATCGTCGTTGAGCAGGCGCATGTCGCGGTCGAGCTCCGCGTCGATCGCGCGGCGTCTCCGCACGCGCGATAGGAACTCGTGCGCAATGCCGGCCAGCATTAGGACCACACAGAGCGCCACCACCACACCGAGGACGATATTGGTGATGTTGAGCCAGCTACTGTCCGGATCGCTCCAATTCATAAGGGACACGATTTACCTCCGCGAAGAGAAGTGCACGTGGGGGGCCTGGGTGTATGCCGATGAAAACACGGGAGCGCGGGTAGCGCAGTAGATGTAGCGTGCCGGATTTTCAGACTCGAAGGTCTTGATATCCGACAGGCTGGTAGTCCGCGCAGCGCAGCTTCCACCGTGCGCCTGTCTTGGACGGCACGCTTGAATTTGACCCGATCCGAGGATTCTCGACCTACGGCCGATTCCGTCCGCACTTGTCGAGGGCGCCACATTTAGGCGCCCTTTATCCCACAAAGAAACGCGCCGTTCCCGGCGCTTGCGAAACTTCGCGGAAACAACCTCTGCCTTCAATATCCTCGAAACGGTACGAATTGAGACGCTACATCTGGTTTGGCACAAACCAATCCTCGAATGTGACGACAAATTGTGGGAGCTGGCGGCGCTATAGAGGGTGCGCCCTCGCCCGAAGAGCCGGATTTGTGGCGCTCATCTTGCTCCAGTACACGCAGGAGGTTCACCCATGTCGCAAGAGATGAAAAAATGTGCCCACCCGGCTTGCAATTGTTCCGCCGGAGCAGACAGCAAATATTGCAGTCAATACTGCGAGGATGCCGGCGACACGACGGAAATTTCCTGCAACTGCGGGCATGATGGCTGTGAACTGGCGGAGAGCCAGCCGGCTGCGTAGCCTACTGCCCGTTCGCGTAATAGTGCCGCAGGTGCTCGGCCATTTCACGCCGGCTTTGCTTTCGGCTGGCGAGCAGCCACCACGGTGTGAACGGAATCAACCGCAGGATCCGGAAAATCCGGCGCACGCAAACAGTGTGCTCCCGTGCGAATTTCGCGTCAAATCCATGATTGCCCCGGATGGGCCTCCAAAGTGCGCGGTCGTACCGGGCAGGAGAGGCGCTCCGCGAACCTTTGAATCAGGCGTATGCCAACGTACATGAATTCTGTGCACGAGGCTACCGAAAATTCTTCCGGCCGGATGGTTCCTACGGGTTTGGCCCTCGACAGGCAACGTTCCAGGTGTGGGCGGGTTATTACGATCCGGTTTCGAATGGTTTGGGGAACTCGGCTTGTTCTGTGCGCGTCTCGCCAAAGCCGCAGTGACTCCGCCATATGAGTGGCGGGAGTTTGTTCGGCAATGTGATGCGATTGGCGCGATGTCGCTGCCCTTGGTAGCCTTGGCCGGCGCAGCCACCGGCGTGGTGCTCTCGTTGGAGACGCGTGACGGCATGGTCCGCTTTGGAGCCAAATCGCTTCTGCCGGCCATTATCGTGTTCTCAATCATAAAAGAGAGCGGGCCGGTGATCACCGGCCTGGTGGTGAGCGGACGCGCCGGCGCAGGCATCGGGGCGGAACTGGGATCTATGAAGGTGACGGAGCAGATTGATGCCATGGAAGCGTCCGCCGTGGATCCCTATCGATACCTGGCCGTTACACGAGTGCTGGCATGCACGTTGATGCTTCCGTTGCTCACCGTCGCAGCCAATTTCTGCGGTATTTTCATGGGCTGGGTCGCCAACACTCTGTGGGATCCGATTTCATTGCGCCTCTTCCTGGACAGTGGTTTTAAAGAGGTCGCATTCAGTGACTATATCCCGCCCATCCTGAAGACAGCGGTCTTCGGGCTGATCATCGGTGTGGTGGCATGTTTTCAAGGTATGCGCACGAAGGGCGGGACAGAAGGGGTCGGGAGGACCGCCACCAGCTCCGTGGTACTGGCTTCGCTGTTTGTGATTCTCGCGGATGTGGTGCTCGTGCGCTTGATTCTGTTTATCTGGCCATTGTCGTGATAATGAGTATGGAAACTGGCGATCAACAACCTCCGATCGAAGTGCGGGACCTTCACAAATCGTTCGGCGCCCAAACCGTATTGGACGGCATCGGCCTGGAGGTCCGCAGAGGGGAAACCCTCGCCGTGTTGGGGCGCAGCGGAACCGGAAAGAGCGTGCTGCTGAAACTGCTGATCGGACTCCAGGCTCCCGATCGGGGCACTATTGCGATTGAAGGACACGATATCACCGCAAGCAGTCTCGAGGAGCTCAATGAAGTCCGCAAGAAGATCGGGTTCTTGTTTCAGCAGGCAGCCCTGTACGATTCGCTGAACGTCGAAGAAAACGTGGTCTTCCCCATGGGCCGGCACAGCAGCATGCCGGTGGAAAAGCAGAGACTCCGCGCCCGCCAACTGCTGGCCAGCGTCGGTATGCGCCAGGACCTCAACAAGCTGCCGTCGGAGATTTCCGGCGGTATGCAGAAGCGGGTAGGGTTGGCGCGAGCCCTGGCGCTCGATCCCGAAATCCTGCTGTTCGACGAGCCGACCGCCGGCCTCGACCCGATCACCGCCGCGGAGATTGCCGATCTCATCGTGGGCCTGAAAAAGCAACACCGCCTGACGGCCATCGTCGTCACGCACGACATTCGCGGAGCGCGTACATTCGCGGATCGCATCGTGCTGCTGAACCTGGGCAAAATTGTCGCTGAAGGAAGCTTTGCGGAGCTACGGAAAAGTAAAGACAAATTCGTGAGCCAGTTTCTCCGGGAGGGGTCTTGAGGTGCGGATTATGTCAAAGGAGTTACGGTTAGGCGCTTTCATTGTCGGAACGCTGTTTATTTTCGGCGCCGGTATCTTTTGGATCGGGAGCCGTGATTTCCGGTTTACCTCAACTTATCGGCTTTACGCGGATTTTAAAAATGTAGCCGGGCTGGGAGAAGGCGCGGCGGTGCGGGTCGGAGGAATTCACCAGGGCGCCGTCCACCGCATCTGGCTGCCGAAAACACCGGACCAGAAGGTCCGTGTCGAAATGGACCTGCGAGAAGCCACACGCAACGTAATCAGAAAAGACTCTACGGCTGTTATCCGGACCGAGGGGCTGGTCGGAGACCAGTACGTCGAGGTGGGTTTCGGATCGCCGGAAGCGCCGCGTGTCAATAACGGAGACACCATCAACGCGGAGCCGCCGCTGCAGTTAGCGGACATGCTCAAGAAGACGGATGCCATTCTAGACTCCGCGCAGGGTGCTATGCGGAATATCGACCAGACGGCTGGCAATCTGGAAACGGTCAGTTCCGAGCTCAAGAACGGGAAGGGGACCATGGGGGCGCTGGTCAACGATCGATCGGTTTACGAACATGTGCGTCAGGCCACCGCCAATCTTCAGGAGGATACTGAGGCTCTCAAGCATAACTTTCTATTGCGCGGATATTTCAAGAAACGCGGCTATGAGGATATTACCGGGCTGACTAAGGACGCCATTCCAGAGTTGCCGGCGGCGGCGCCGGAAAAGCGTCTGACCTATCCTGGCGCCAAGCTGTTCGAGAAGCCCGATACCGCCAAGATCAAGAACGCCAAGATCCTGGATGAGACTGGCCGATATCTTGAGCAGAACTCCTATGGCCTTGCCGTGGTGGCCTGTTACGCCGGCCAGAAAGGTGATTCCGAAAAGCAGGCGGAACTGACCCTGGCTCGCTCGGCGGTTGTACGTGACTACCTGGCGCAGCATTTCAAACTGGATGATAAGCGAATCAAGACGTTCGCCGGAGGAAAGTCTCCGGATGCACCGGACGGCGGCGAAGTGCAGGTCGTGATTTATAAGGCGGGAACCGGATCGGGAGCAGCCAAGGGCCCTCAGTGACAAACGTCATTACGAGCACGACGAATAGTGTTCGGCCCCAAAACTGCATTGTTCGCGGGGCAGAAGGAGCTTGTATGCAAGAAAACAAAATAACGAAGACCGATCCTAATAAGAAGTACCGTCGGATATTATCCGCCAGCACGCTGAAGGGAGACAAAGTACGAAACACGGCGGGCGAAAGCCTGGGCAAGGTCGATGAGATCATGATCGACATTCCTTCGGGCCGGGTCGCATATGCCGTGCTCTCTTTCGGCGGCGTCCTGGGCATGGGCAACAAGCTGTTCGCAGTGCCGTGGAGCGCGATGCGCGTGGACGAAGATGAACACAACTTCGTTCTGAATGTCGACAAGCGTACACTGGAGGCCGCCCCCGGTTTCGACAAGGACAATTGGCCGGACATGGCCGACACTACCTGGGCATCCCAGATATACAGTTACTACGGTGCCAGCCCATACTGGGAGGAAGAGAAAACCTTTCGCGGAGGTGGCGGAGTCTAGCTATGCCTTCGAAGGACGCTTCGTCGCGGTCGCGAAGAGCGGTATCGCCCTCCACCAAGGCTGGCGAGTATGTACGCGAAGAAATCGAACATATTCGGCAGGGCAAACATGGCGCGCGGTCCGCGAAGCAGGCCATCGCGATCGGACTGTCGAAGGCCCGCAGGGCCGGGGTGAAACTCAAACCCCGGCCCGGCGTAAAGGAGCCCACCGCCAGCCGTCGCAAGCCGGATCCGAAACGGTCGCGCGCCGCTCATCGCGCGCTGGAAGGCGAGGGTTCCGCCGCGGCGTCCCGCCAGGCCCTCTCGCGCCAGGGGCATCGGAGCGCGCGCCGGCGCGGCGCCGCGAGTCTGCGGCACGCCGCGCAAAAAGCCGTGCGGACCAAAGGCGCCGTGGGCCGCCGTAAAGCCGCTGCCAAAGCCGCTCGCACACGCGCGCGGAACCGCGCCTGACGCCGGCGGATCGTCCCCTCAGCCCGCATGCTTGAAATACTGTACAGCGCGCTCGTGTTTCTCGGCCGCTGCGCGCGTGCTGAACGTGCCGAGGTTCTTGCGCTTGCCGGTCTTGGCATCCGCTTTCCTGGAATACAGCCGGTACTCGCCGGTTTTCAGTTTTCGAATCATACTCAAGACTACATGCAACTCAGAGGCCGAGGCAGTGACTGCACGCTATCAGCTGAGTAAGTGCTCATCTGTACCATAGCCCGCATGGCCCTCCACGTGCTCCTCTGAAGCACGGAGGAAGAATATGTTACTGCTCTTGATCCTTTTGGTAGTGCTCGTATTCGCGGCGGCGCCGGCTTGGCCCTACAGCCGCGGGTGGGGGTATTATCCCAGTGGCGGCCTTGGAACTATTCTGGTGATCGTCCTGATCCTCATGTTACTGGGCGTTATCCACCTATAGGTTCCAACACTGGCAGCCGATCTGCTGTTTCTAACGTCGGGAGGTAACACAAAATGCTTTACTATGCTCTGGTCTTTCTGCTCATCGCCATCGTGGCGGCCGCGCTCGGCTTCGGCGGCGTGGCGTTGGCTTTCGCGGGAATCGCCAAGATCGTTTTTGTTCTGTTCCTGATCCTGTTCCTCGTCAGCTTGGTGATGCATGTCGGTAGAAGAGTCTGACGGGCGCGCGCGCTCGCGTCCGCATGAAAGCCGCACTTAGCCCCAGGCGAGGCCCCGGTGGGCTGCGAGGATTTCTCTCGAAGCTGGGACCGGGGCTCGTCACGGGCGCGGCCGACGATGATCCGTCCGGCATTGGCACTTACTCCGTTGCCGGCGCGCAATTGGGCTTCGCTTGTCTGTGGACCGCGTGGTTTTCATTCCTGTTGATGGCAGCCACCCAGCTCCTTTGCGCGCGGCTGGGCATGATCACAGGACGCGGCTTGGCGGGCCTGTTGCGGGAATTTTATGGCCCACGCACCCTTTGGGCGGCCTGCATTCTGCTGGCCGTCGCCAATGTCGTCAATATAGGCGCGGACCTCGGGGCTATGGCCGCCTCCAGCAGCATGATCATCGGCATCCCGGCTTACTATCTCGCTCCGGTATACGCCGCATTGATGATCTGGTTGATGGCTGGGCAGGCCTATCGGCGGATCGCCACTGTCCTCAAATGGATGACGTTGGTCCTGTTCGCTTATGTGGTCACGGCGTTTTTGGCTCACCCGGATTGGAGTAGCGTGCTGCGAGCTACTTTCGTCCCCCATGTGGAATGGTCCGGCGCCTATTTGGCCACACTCGTGGCTATCCTGGGCACTACCATCTCTCCGTATCTCTTCTTCTGGCAGGCGAGTCAAGAGGTGGAAGAGGATCGCGACCATGGCAAGACCACCCTGGCACAACGCCAGGGCGCTACCGAGCAGGAGAAACGCGATTCTCGCAGTGACGTGATCACGGGCATGCTGCTGTCGAACGTCGTCATGTATTTCATCATCCTCACCACCAGCACCACGCTCCACGCTCACGGCCACACACAAATCGCGACGCCGCAAGAGGCTGCCGAGGCGCTGCGCCCGCTGGCCGGCAAGGCGGCATATCTTCTTTTCACGCTGGGTATCGTCGGCACTGGTATGCTGAGCGTGCCTGTGTTGGCTGGTTCTACCGCCTACGCGGTGGCGGAGGGCGCCCGCTGGCGCAATTCGCTGAAATACCCGCCGGGCCGCGCCCGCCCATTCTACGCCGTCCTTATTGTGGGTCTGCTCCTGGGCTTGGCGCTCGATTACGTCGGCTTCGGCGTCATCGCCATGTTATTCTGGTCGGCCGTGATCAACGGCGTGCTGGCGCCGCCTCTCATCGTGTTAATTGTGCTGCTGTCATCCGACCCCGCGGTGATGGGAGCCCACGTCTGCTCGCCGCTCCTGCGCGGCCTCGGGTGGCTCACCGCCGCCGTGATGACTTTCGCGGCGATAGCCATGTTCGCCACGCTCCGCACCTGAACCGCCGCGCGACCTTCTTTGCACAGCACGCGCGGCGCGCTATAATTCCACCGTGAAAAGCTACGTCCGCGGCCCCGCTCTGCCGCTCCTCGAGAAGACCATCGGCCAGGTGCTCGCCGAGTCCGCCGCGGGCCATCCCCATCGGGATGCCTTGGTCTCGCGCCACCAGGGCCTGCGGCTCTCATACGCCGAACTGCAGGAGAACGCCCGGCGTACGGCCCGCGGCTTGTGGGGGCTTGGGCTGCGGCCCGGCGACCGCGTCGGCGTGTGGGCCTGCAACTGCGTCGAATGGGTATACCTGCAGATGGCCACGGCCCTCACGGGCACTGTGCTGGTGAACGTGAATCCTGCCTATCGCGCGCATGAGCTGCGCTACGTGCTGCGTAAATCCGCCATGCAGGCCGTCTTCCTGCACGAGCGCGACGCGCGTGTCTCTTACCTGGATATCCTCAATGAAGCGCGCGCCGGCCAGGAACTGCCGCTCCGGAACGTCGTCCTGCTGGGCGCCGCTGGTTGGGATGACATGCTGGCCGCGGGCGCGGATGTGCCCGCCTTGACCCTGACGCCCGAAGACGTGGTCAACATCCAATACACTTCCGGCACCACCGGATCACCCAAAGGCGTGCTGCTGACCCATCGCAACCTGGTGAACAACGCCTACGTCGTCGGCCGCGGCATGCGCCTCGCCGGCACGGACCGGTTATGCTCCCCTGTGCCCCTCTACCACTGTTTCGGATGCGTGATGAGTTCGCTGCTGTCGGTGGTGCACGGCATCGCGCTGGTAATGCCGGCGGCCCAGTTCGATCCCCTGGCCACCCTGCAAGCCGTCCAGGCGGAGCGCTGCACAGCCATTTATGGCGTGCCCACCATGTTCATCGCCGAACTGGAGCATCCCGATTTCCGCAAGTACGATATGAGCTCGCTGCGCACCGGAATCATGGCCGGCGCTCCCTGCCCCGTGGAAGTGATGAGGCGCGTGATTGCCGACATGCACTGTGCCGGCATGACCGTGGCTTACGGCCAGACCGAGAGCTCGCCGGCTATCACCGGCTCGGGCGTCGACGATGACCTCGAAGTTCGCGTCTCCACCATCGGCAACGCGCTGCCCGAGACAGAAGTGAAGATCGTCGCGCCGTGGAACAACCAGACCCTGGAGACCGGCGAACGCGGCGAGTTGTGCGCGCGCGGTTACATGGTAATGAAAGGGTACGACGGCGAGCCCCAAGCCACCGCGCGCGCCATCGATGAAGACGGCTGGCTGCACACCGGAGATCTGGCCGTGATGCGCGCGGATGGCTACTTCCACATCGCCGGCCGCCTGAAAGAGATGATCATCCGCGGCGGCGAGAATATCTACCCGCGCGAAGTCGAAGAGTTCCTGCATCAGCATGCCAAGATCGCGGACGTTTACGTGGTCGGCCTGCCGGATGCGCGGCTGGGCGAGGCGGTGCTGGCGTGGGTCAAGCTAAAGGCCGGCGAATCCATGACCGGGGACGAATTGCGCGATTACTGCCGTGGGCAGATCGCCCACTTCAAGATTCCGCAATACGTGCGTTTCGTGGAAGCCTTCCCCATGACGGTCACCGGCAAGGTGCAAAAGTTCCGCATCCGCGAGCAGGAAATCGAGGCCCTCGGTTTACAGGATGCGGCAAACATCAAGACGGCGTAGCCGGCTTCATGCCTTGGCTGCACCTGCCGCCGTGCCCCTCTCTATGGGTGCCCCCACCAGGTTGCCCCACTCGGTCCAGGACCCGTCGTAGTTGGTGACGTTGTCCAGCCCGAGCAGATACTTCAGTACGAACCAGCTGTGGCTGGATCGCTCGCCAATGCGGCAATAGGCGATCACCGGCCGCGAGCCGTCGATGCCTTCCCCGGCGTAAAGCGCCCGCAGCTCGTCGGCGGTCTTGAAAGTGCCGTCTTCGTTGCAGGTCTTGCCCCAGGGAATGCTGCGCGCGCCGGGAAGGTGTCCACCGCGCTGGCAGGTCTCGGGCAATCCCGGAGGCGCCAGGATCTCCCCCGTGAATTCCTGCGGGCTGCGCACATCCACCAGCGCCGCCGCCCGCGCGGATACCGCCGCCTGCACCTGCGGCAAAAAAGCCCGCAGCGACAGATCCGCCTCCGCGGCTGTATATCGCGCGGCCTGGACCTTCGGCGCGCCGGTAGCCAGTTCCCTGCCCTCGGCCAGCCACTTCTTCCTTCCGCCATTCATCAGGCGCACGTCGCCATGTCCGTAGATCTTGGCCTGCCAGAACGCCCAGGCGGCGAACCAGTTATTGTTATCGCCGTAAATCACGATGGTGGTGTCCGGAGCGATGCCGGACGCGGACATCAATTCCTCAAACTGCGCCTTGGACAAAATGTCGCGCCGCACGGTGTCGCTCAGTTGCGAATTCCATGCCCAGGCGATGGCGCCCGGGACATGGCCTTCGTCGTATGCCTTGGTGTCCACATCCACTTCCACCACGCGGACTCCGGGGTCGCTCGCATGGGCGGCCACCCAGTCCGTGCTGGCCAGCGTTTCGGGGTGAGCATAGTTTGCCATGGGTTCCTCCTTGCACCATTGATTTCCGGCTAGGCCAGGTCGAACTTCTCCTGGTGCAGCAGCGGATCGCTCTTCACCAGCACCGTCCGCCCCAGAATCTCCTCGATCTCCTGCAGGTACGAGTTCTGGTTGGACTTCAGCACCTTGGCCACTTCCGGGTTCACCCGCAGCATCACGCTGCTGCCCTCCACCGCGCGGGCGATTTTCTGCGCCTCCTGCAGGATCTCGCCGATCACCGTTTGCGGGCTCTTCACATACCCCGAACCGTCGCAATACGGACAAGGTATGCACAGCGTGCGCTCCAGGCTCTGCTTGACGCGCTTGCGCGTGATGGCCACCAGGCCGAAATCGTTGAACTGCAGAATCTTGTAGGGAGCGCGGTCGGCACGCATGGCCTCTTCGAGCACCTGCATCACCCGCTGCCGGTTCTTGCGCTCGTCCATGTCGATGAAATCCACCACGATGATGCCGCCCAGGTCGCGCAGGCGGATCTGACGCACGATTTCCTTGATGGCGTCCGTATTGGTTTTGACGATAGTGTCTTCCAGCCGGTTGGATTTGCCCACGTACTTGCCGGTGTTGACATCGATCGCCACCAGTGCCTCGGTCTGATTGATGACGATATGTCCTCCGGTCTTCAGCCATACCTTGGGCCGCAGGGCCTTTTCCAGCTCCTGCGTGATGCCGTACTCATCAAAGATGGGCGTGCTCCGGGTATACAACTTCACCCGGCTGACCAGCGCCGGCTGGAAGCGCTCCACGAAAGCCAGCACGTTCGCGTAGACATCTTCGTTGTCCACCCAGATGCTTTTGAATGAAGAGGTGAGCTGATCGCGCAGGATCCGTTCCACAACTCCCAGGTCGTGGTGCATGAGTGCCGGCGCGGGCTTCTTCTCCGCCTTCTGCCGAAGGTCCAGCCACAGGTTGTAGAGAAAAAGCATGTCGGCGCGGAGTTCTTCCTCGGTGCGGCCGTCGCCGGCGGTGCGCACGATAAAGCCGCCGGGAATACCGACCCGGTTGGCCTGCAGGACGCGCTTCAGGCGCAGGCGCTCTTCGTCGGACGGAATTTTGCGGGATACGCCGATATGATCCACGGTCGGCATGTACACCAGGAAGCGTCCCGGCAATGCGATGTGCGAAGTGATGCGGGCGCCCTTCTGCCCCAGCGGTTCCTTGGCGATCTGCACGATGACTTCCTGACCCTCGCGCAGCAGGTCGCTGATCGACGGCGTCGCGGATCTTTCGGCGCGGGCCGGCTCCGGACGGGAAACCTGGCGGGCGTCGGACCGCTCCGGTGGACGTGCTTCCGGTGGCCGCCCCTCCTGCGGACGCCCTTCCCGATTAGGATCGCCGCGTTGCTGGAAGTCGCCCCCCTCGCGGCCTCTGCGGCGCATGCGTCGCGAGACGCGGTGCATGAACCGGGGACCGTGCTCGCGCAGGGTCGCGGTAAGGCTGGTGGGTATGCGCGCCGGTTCGGGACCTGATTCGGCTTCCGAAGGCTGCCCCTCGACCTCCGCGGATTCATTTGGCTCGCTCGCGACAGCCTCCTCGGTCTGGGCCTCCGGAGTCTCGGCCTCCGGCTCTGCGATTTCCGGCTGCCCGGCAGCTTCTTCCAATTCCAATGCTACGGGAGCGTCGGCTATTTCTTCGGCCGCGGGCGACGGATGCCTTTCGGGAATCGCGGCGGGCTCGGGAATCGCGGCGGGCTCGGGAATCGCGACGGGCTCGGGAGTCACGACCGGTTCGGCGGCCACCCGCTCGGGTGCCTGACTGGTGGCTTCCGGAGCGTCGGCTTGACCTTCATCGAAAGAATCAGCCGTGTCCTCGCGCTCTTCCGGGTCCTCGGGTCCGCGATATTTCGCGAGTGACTCGCCGGGCAGCACGACCATATCGGGGGCATTCTCCGGCTCGGTCTCGGCCTCCGCCTCCACGGCCTCTTCGGGCGGCCTCGGGGGAGGCGCCGGCTCGGCATGCTGATGCTGCGCTGGTGAAAAGTATTTCGATTCGGGCAAGCCGCGGCCCCTGGGACGCCGGCGCCGGGAGCGTCGCCCGTGGCGGTCTCGATCGTGTTCGTCGGTGCGCCGCGCGAACTGCGGAGCCGAAAGCGGCGGCACCTCCGCCGTGGCGGCCGGTTGGGTGGCCGCGGGCGCCGGGACCGCGGCATCCGGCGTCGCCGCTTCCGGCGTGCCGGACGGGGCTACCGCCGCGGCTGCCTGTGCGGCCGCTGGACCAGCGGGGGGTTTGTCCATCTTGAAGACCTTCTCCTCCACGCTGGTGACAATCTTGTCGTATTCCTCGTTATCCTCGAAGAAGTCCGACACGTACAGGAACGCGTCGCGATCCAGGCCGATATCCACGAAGGCCGACTGCATGCCGGGCAGCACCCGCGTCACGCGCCCCTTGTGAATACTGCCGGCTAGCGAATATTCCGACTCCCGTTGATGATATACCTCGACTACCTGATCGTCTTCAAGCACCGCCACGCGGGTTTCGTGGCGGCTGGCGGAAACAATTAGCTCTTTGGACATGCATTCTCCTCCGCTGGGAACCCGCGGCGGACCGCGGTAAGGGAGGAAGATGGCTACCCTGCGTGGGTCTCAGTGGCGCCCCGCGAACCGGGCATCGAGCGCCTGCGGACTTTGTATGAAGCTCACGCTGGACCGGGGCGCAACTCCTAACCGCGCCCTCCCGATCCGGGGAACCAACTCCTTCATCACCGATTCGACCACTCGCGCAATGCTTGTGGTTCGGCGCCGGAGGGTGCGCATCCAGCACGTTTTCCCTCCGGGAGTCTCCACGGCTCCCAACAAATCCTAAACCTAATTCACAAACCTTCTGAGCCGGACGTTATTGACCAGCCCCAACATCAGGAAATTCGACAACACACTCGATCCGCCGGCGCTCATCAGGGGCAGCGGAATTCCAGTAACGGGCATCCGTCCCACCACCATCCCCACGTTCACCAGCACGTGAAACAGCAATAATGCGGCAACCCCCATGCAGATATACATGCCGGCTTTATCCGAGGCCGTTTGGGCGTTCTGTACCACCTGCATGATCAACACGAAATACAGCGCCAGCACCACGATTACGCCTACGAATCCATGCTCCTCGGCGAACGCCGAAAAGATGAAATCGGTGTGTGGCACCGGGAGGAACCGAAGCTGCGTTTGGGACCCCTTCGTCACTCCCTTGCCCCACATGCCGCCGGCGCCTACTGCAATCTTGGATTGGATCAACTGGTACCCCGTGCCACGCGGATCATGGTCCGGATCCATAAAGCTCACCAATCGCGCCTTCTGATAATCCTTCAAAACAGTCCAGCCCGCCGGAAGAACCAGCAAAACCACCACGGCGATGGCCACCAGATACTTCAGGCGCATCCCGGCCAGAAACATCCCGACAATCAGGATCGGCAGGTAAGTCAGCGATGTCCCCAAGTCCGGCTGTTTTATCACCAGCGCCATGGGCACAAACACCAACCCCGCGACCTTGGCCATGTCCCTGCCTTCCAGATCTTCGGTTTTTAACTCCGTCAGGAAGCGGGCTACCAATAATATTATCACCAGTTTTACGAATTCCGACACCTGTAAGTGAAAGCCGCCCGCCACCGGAATCCATCGCCGCGAACCGAACGCCTGCCGGCCCACCACCAGCACCGCCAGCAGCGCCGCCACGGATACTCCGTACAGCGGATACACGTAATTCATCAGCGTGTGGTAATCGACCGCCAGCATCAGCCACATCAGCAGCAGGCCCCCGCAGATATAAATAATCTGCTTCCACCAGGCGTCCTGCCACACGGTACCGCGCGTGGCACTATAGATTTGCAGAACGCCCACGCCGCAGATCACCAGCGAGATGATCATCAGCGTCCAGTCCAGTTCGCGGGGACTCGTGTATCGGTTCATGGCCGGTCGCCGTCCGAACTGAAAAATGATGCCTCGATGATGGGGTCTGCTGGCTGATCCGGTTGAGGAAGCTCCGGCAGCCCCAAGCGCAGCAGCCGGGTGATCTTCTGGGCGTCCGCGCGTTTCTGGGTCTCGGCCTCTCCCGCCAGCCTCGCCTTCTTATCGAAGTACGCCTTCAGAATATCGCGCACCACCGGCGCCGCGAACTGCCCGTGGCCGCCATGCTCGTAGAGCGCCACCGCCACGATCTCCGGCGCCTGCCGCGGCGCGAAGCCTACGAACCACGCGTTGTCTTCGAATTCTTTGCCCGTTTTGCCGCTCAGGAATTTGTTGGAGGCAAGCTGGGCGGTGCCGGTCTTGCCGCACACGTCCAGGCCCGGCAGCCGCGCGCGCACGCCGGTTCCCCCTTCGTTCACCACGCCGTAAGTTCCGTAGATCACCTTGGCCACGTTCTCCGGCGACAATGGCCAGCTATGCTCCTGGTATTTTCCGCCCTTCACCACGTGGGGCTGATGCCACGTGCCGCCGTTGATCAGCCAGCTATAAGCGCGCGCCAGTTGCAGCGGCGTGACCGTGAGCGCCCCCTGGCCGATAGCCACCGAGATGGTCTCGCCCGCATACCATTTCTCCCGGAAGTTGCGGATCTTCCATTCCGACGATGGTACGATGCCCTCGGCTTCGTGCGGCAGATCGATGCCGGTCTTTTGGCCCAGCCCGGCCTGGTGCGCGTAGAACGCCAGCTTGTCGATCCCCGTGCGGTCCCCC